>NZ_QXNY01000001.1 GCF_003572205.1 Algihabitans albus | reverse complement strand
AGACCTCATAACCCGGCCCACCAAGCTGTGACTTCAACCATAGGCCTTCCTCCTGCTACAGCGGTGAAAACACCCTGCGATAGGAAATCGAACAGCGATGGCCGAGCTTTTTTCTCCCTTCACCTTGCGCGATATCACGGTCAAGAACCGTATCGCCGTTTCTCCCATGAGCCAGTATCGGGCAAAGGACGGCCATGCGAACGGCTGGCACGCGGTGCACCTCGGCCGCTTTGCCCTGGGCGGTGCGGGATTGGTGTACGCTGAAGCGACAGCCGTCGAATCAGACGGAAGAAGAACGCACGGCGATCTCGGCCTCTGGCAGGACGCGCAGATAGACGGCCTGATACCGATCACCAAGTTTATAGGCGACGAGGGTGCGGTCTCCGGCATCCAGCTTGGCCACGCCGGCCGAAAGGCGTCCGAGCGACGGCCTTGGCATGGGGAAACGCCCGTCGACGACGAGGACGTTTCCGAACGAAACGAGGCTCCCTGGACAGCGATCGCCCCGTCGCCAATTCCCTATGCGGAGGGCTGGCCGGAACCTGTGGAGATGTCGGAGGCGGATATCGAGCGGGTGATCGCTTCCTTCGGTGAGGCCGCAAGACGCGCCCAGGAGGCCGGTTTCAAGATCGTCGAGGTTTATGCGGCCCACGGGTTTCTGATTCATCAGTTCTTGTCGCCCATTGCCAATCGGCGCAGGGATCGCTGGGGCGGAAGTGGGGAAAACCGCCGGCGGTTCGCCGTTGAAGTGGCAAAGTCCATTCGGGCGAACTGGCCGGAAGCCTATCCCCTGGCGTTCCGTCTTTCCACAACCGACTGGCTTGAGGGCGGGATAGAGGTGGAAGACGCAGTCGAGACCGCGAAAGCGCTCAAGACAGCGGGTGTCGACATGATTGATTGCTCGACGGGCGGCATCGGCGGAAAGGACCGGCCACGGCGGATGGTCATCGAGCAAGGCTTTCAGGTGCCCTTCGCCGAACGGATCCGAGACAGTGCCGACATTGCAAGCATGGCTGTCGGCTTCCTGTGGGATGCGAAAGTCTGCGAAGAGCTGGTCAAGGCCGGTAAGGCCGACATGATCGCCTTGGCGAGAGAACTCCTCGACGATCCGAATTGGCCACTTCATGCCGCGACGAAACTCGGGGCTCATGAGAACCATTCGATGTGGCCCATCGAATCAGGCTGGTGGCTGATGAAGCGAGACCGTCTCTTGAGCAAACTTGGTATCCGGTGAGGTCGAGCCGAGACTGTTTCCGCCTGCTTTGTCTCCGATCGTCCGGCCCAGGGTAAGGCAGAAATAGCGGAGGTCTCGGCGCGTCCCGAGCCGTCATGCCGCCGCCAGGAAACGGCGGGGCCAATATCAGTGGTTGCGTGGCCCCGCAACCAAATCAAACAAAACGGCCCGCCGCGGATCACGCCGGCGGGCCGTTTTGTTGCCTCAACACTCCGTCACCAACGTGCGGCGGAAGGCGCCAGCATAGCATCACTCGCGGCCCAAAGCGGCCATCGAGCGGAATTGACAGTCCATGAACCAGTCGTAGTCTCCACGTTACGTCTGTACATAAAAATCATATCGGATCGGGAGGAGAACTGAATGAAGAGGCTGCAATTGCTTGCGATCTGCGCGGCTGTCGCTCTAAGCGCATCGGAAGCTCCGGCTGGGGACGCCATGGCCGGAGAAGCGAGGTATGCGGAAACCTGTGTCACCTGCCACGGTAACGCGGGAAAAGGCATGGCGAGTTTCCCGGCGATTGTCGGCAGGGATGCGGACTACATCGCAGGTCGGCTGATGCAGTATCGCGCCAAAGAGAAGGTGGGGCCCAACTCCGCCATCATGATGTCCTGGGCCGATAAGCTGTCCGATGAGGAAATCGCCAATCTTGCTGCCTATATTTCGGTGACCTTTCGATAGTCCAAAATCCGACGCGGAGCCCGCCGGCGACACTATGGATGACCGAGACCCGGTACATTGCCTGTTCCGCCAGCGTGGGGAGACCGCCCATGCTTCGCATGACTTTCTGGGCCCTGGCCGTGGTCGCCGTTGCTCAGCACGCTTGGGCCCAGGATCAAGCGCCTAACGATGACAGCGCCGCCTCCGAGGCGAGCCTCGCTGCGCCCGATGAAGGTGGCCCGCGACGCTGGCAGGTGGCGGCCCCCGACGGGATAGGGATGCAAGCTTCTCCGGGACTGGATGCGCCCGTGATCGCGCTGCTTGCCGACGGCGCGATCCTCTCCAATCTCGGCTGCGAGCCCGCCGCCGGCGGCGTCTGGTGCAAGGTCCGCCCCCTCCGCGGGCGGGCCCGCGGCTATGTCGCGGCGACCTTTCTCCAGCCGGCGCGCGCTCCAGACGGGACCGTGCCGATGGGCGTCGACAACAGCGCGCTCCGGGCGACCCAAGGTGATTTCGATGCAGGCGGGATCCTCTCGTGTGCGCAGAGCCGCGGTCAGCCGATGAGAGACTGCGCGTTCGGTGTCGCGCGCGGCACTGGCGGCGATGCGACGGTTGTCGTCACTTTTTCCAACGGCTTCACGCGCAAGCTGTTCTTCGTCCACGGCCTGTTCATCTCGGCTGACGCCACGATGTCCGGCACCGGCTTCGATACCGACTGGCGAACGGAGGGCGACCTCCATTTCATCCGAGTCGACGACCAACGTTATGCGGTGCCAGTGGCCGCGATTGTCGGCGGCTGAGACAGATCGGACGGCACTTGCCCGCCCGCCATCTATTTCCTCAACAGCTTGGTTCGCACTGTCGTCGCGCGATGTTGAGCTCAGGCTGCCGATGCCCGCTGACGAAAGCATTTGAAGTAATTTCCGCCTGAGTTACGATTTTCCGGCCCCTACTCAGCTGGGGAAGAACCATAAAAATTATGGGAGGAACATAACGTGAAACACAATCCGACTCTGTGGTCGCTCGGTGCGGTCACGGCCTTGGCCATGTCTTCTACGCTCGTTTTCGCAGACGAACATGCCAGCGCGCCCGACCTCACGCACACCACGGTCATGTCCGGGCTGGATAGCCCGTGGGACATGGCCTTCCTCGCGGATGGAACCATGTTCTTTACCGAGAAATGCCGTGGTCTGTCGGTCCGGCTGCCCTCCGGCGATGTCAACGCCCTGTTGGGGATGACGGGGAGCGACGGCTATCCGAGCACGGCGGACGACCTGTTCTGCGAGGGCCAAGCCGGAATGCAGGGCGTGGCGGTTGATCCGGACTTCGACGATAACCGCTTCATCTATGTCTACTCGACGTCCAGCAAGACGGCGCCGGGCAGCAACCGTCTCATGCGCTTGACGGTGAGCGACGATCTCGGCGCCGTGTCGGATCGTACCGACATCATCGAGGACGTTCCTTACAAGCCGGAAGCCACCGATCATCCCTTTGGCGGCCCTGGCGCGCATAATGGCGGGCGCGTCCGCTTCGGTGCGGACGGTCACATCTATCTGACAACCGGCGACACCCATAACGGCGAGGTCCCGCAATCGCCGACGCTCCTCGGCGGCAAAGTGCTACGCGTCGACCGTGACGGCAACGCGGTGGCAGACAACAATCCGCCGGAAGGCTTCGACCCTCGTATCTTCACCTATGGCCACCGCAACGTGCAGGGCATCGCCTTCCGCCCAGGCGACGGTCAGCCGGTCGTGGCCGAGCACGGCCCCTGGCATTCCGACGAAGTTACCCTACTGATGAACGGCGGCAACGGCGGATGGGACCCGCGCCCGAACATGGCCGGCCGCGGCGATTGTCCTGTGAGCTACTGCGGTTACATGCCAAATCAGATGGACGGCATGGACCCGGCCGAACGGGTGAAATTCATGCCGATGACGGACACCGCTACCTACCCCGACGCGATGCCGCCGGCCTGGAACAACAATGGCCTTTCGCAGGGCATGTCCTCGGCCGCCTTTCTGAACGGTGAGCAGTGGGGCGCCTGGGAGGGCCGTCTGGTCGTCGGGATCATGGGAATCGGGTTCGGGGGAACCCCGCTCGACATGCGCATCGACGTTATCGACCTCGCGGAGGATGGAAAGTCCGTTGAAGACGTCACGACGATGTCCTTGCCCATGACAGCCGGCCGTTTCCGGTCGTTGGTTCAGGGACCTGACGGCAATCTCTATGCCGCGGTGGATCAAGGTGAAATCTATCAACTCACGCCGAACTAGGCCGGGCTCAGCCGCGCTGCTCAGGTGCAGCGCGGCTGAATTCGCGGAATGACCGGAGGTCCACACAAGGTACTAGTGCCCTGGTGTGCAATCGCTGCGCCGCAATGACTGCTGGTCGTCTCTCGCCGTGGTGCCAGTCAGGCGATTTCACGGATCGTCTTGGTTCTTCATGCCGCTGCAACGAAAATCGCAAAGCGCCCGGCCTCGCCACGATCTTCCTCTGTTGCCTGAACCTTGCCGTCAGCCGCTTCAGTCTAAGTATTAGGGTTGGACGGCAGCGAAGGCTCAGCGCCGAAACGTGCGAGGGTGTGAGAGCCGTCGCGTTGAGATCTAGATCACAGGCGCGCTCGGCTTTCCTTGCTATCTGCCGAGCTTTTCGGCATGGAGAACGCGTGTCCCTCAGCACGGTCGACGGGATACTCTCAGCACTTCGTATCCGCAGGCTGCGGAAAGGCTGTCGATGATGATGTCCTCGATCTTCGACGCAGTTGGGCATGTGGCGCGCCTCCCGCTTTTCCTGGCGCTGGTGGCTATCTCACCGCCGGCGGCTCTGGCTCAGAGCGAAGGAGAAGCCGCCCGCCCGCCCGCGTCCGTCATCGTCGCGCCGGCGCAGCGCGGAGAGATGGTCGATCGCATCGAGGCGCTCGGCACGACCCGGGCCAACGAGAGCGTCGGGATCACGTCCAGCGTGACCGACATCGTGCAGGAACTGCTGTTCGACGACGGGCAGACGGTCGAGGCCGGTGCCATTCTGGCGATCCTCGACAAGGCCGAGGAAGAGGCGGAGCTGAGGGCGTCGCAAGCCATTCTGTCCGAACGCCGCCTCGCCTTCCAGCGCGCGCAAGAGCTGGAGAGCCGGCAGTTCGCCGCCACCGCCCAGCTGGATGAGCGGCGGGCGGCGCTGCTGGAGGCGGAGGCCGACATCCAGGCGATCGAGGCGCGTATCGCCAACCGCGTCATCCTCGCCCCCTTCGGCGGTGTCGTGGGGATCCGCGACATCAGCCCGGGCGCGCTGGTGGAGCCGGGCGATCTCATCACCACTCTGGACGATCTCAGCGTCATCAAGCTCGATTTCTCGGTGCCCGCGGTCTACCTGCCGACGTTGGTGCGCGGTCTGCCGATCGTCGCCAAGGCCTCGGCCTTCGGCGGCCGCGAATTCACCGGCGAGATCAGCAGCATCGGCTCCCGGGTGGACCCGGTCACGCGTTCGATCACCGCCCGTGCCCTGATCCCCAACCCGGAAGAGACCTTGAGACCCGGTTTGCTGATGACGGTCGAGCTGCTCAAGAACGTCCGCCGTAGCCTCATCATTCCGGAAGAGGCGGTGATCCCGCGAGGGCGGCAGACCCAGGTGATGGTGGTCGACCCGGAGACTGAGACGGCCGAGAGCCGGGAGGTGGACCTGGGCGCGCGCCGGCCAGGGGCCGTCGAGGTCCTCAACGGACTGGAGGAGGGCGAGCTGGTCGTCACCCACGGCGCGCTGCAGGTCGCGCCGGGCCAGCGCGTCACCATCGAGGCGATGGAAACCGGTAACGAGCCGCTGAGCGAGTTGCTCGGCGTGGCGACGGACGGCTAGCCGTGGTGCTCTCGGATCTCGCCGTCAAACGGCCTGTCTTCGCCTCGGTGATCAGCCTGCTGCTGCTCGCCTTCGGCGTGATCTCTTTCGAGCGCCTGCCGCTGCGCGAGTACCCGGATATCGACCCGCCCATCGTCTCCATCGACACGGTCTATCCCGGCGCCGCCGCCAACGTGGTCGAGACCCGGATCACCGAGGTGATCGAAGATCGCATCGCCGGCATCGAGGCGATTCGCTCCATCGAGTCGATCAGCGAGGATGGACGCTCGCGCATCGACATCGAGTTCAACGTCGGCCGCGACGTGGACGCGGCGGCCAACGACGTGCGCGACCGGGTGGCCGGACTGCTCGACAATCTGCCGGATGAGGCGGACCCGCCGGACATCACCAAGGTCGATTCCAACGACGATGTGATCATCTGGCTGAATCTGGTCAGCGACCGTCACTCGGTGCTGGAGCTGACCGACTACGCCGAGCGGTTTCTGTCCGACCGCTTCTCCGCCCTCGACGGGGTCGCGCGGGTGCGGCTCGGGGGCGGCCTCAGCTACGCCATGCGGATCTGGCTCGACCGCAATGCCTTGGCGGCCCGCGGTTTGACGGTCGGGGAGGTCGAGGCCGCGTTGCGCGCGGACAACGTGGAGCTGCCGGCCGGGAGCATCGAATCCTTGGAGCGCCAGTTCACCGTCCGGGTCGAGCGGAGCTTCCTGACGGCGGAGGATTTCGGCCAGCTCGTGCTGGGCCGCAGCGACCAGGGCTACCTGGTGCGCCTGGGCGACGTGGCACGGGTCGAACTGGGCGCGGTGGAGGATCGCACCTTCTTCCGCGGCAACAGCGTGCCCATGGTCGGGGTCGGCATCATCCAGCAGTCGCAAGCCAACACCTTGGCGGTGGCCGAAGCCGCGCGCAACGAGGCCGCGCGTCTGGACGGCAGCCTGCCGGACGGCATGCAGCTGCGCGAGAGCTACGACACCAGCGTCTTCATTCAGGGCGCGATCGACGAGGTCTACAACACCCTCTTCATTGCCATCGGTTTGGTGGTCCTGGTGATCTACCTCTTCCTCGGCAACGTCCGGGCCATGCTGGTGCCGGCCGTCGCCGTGCCGGTCTCTCTGGTGGCGACCTTCATCGCCCTTTACGTCCTAGGCTTCTCGATCAACCTGCTGACCCTGCTCGCGCTGGTGTTGGCCATCGGGCTGGTGGTCGACGATGCCATCGTCGTGCTGGAGAACATCCACCGGCGTATCGAGCGCGGCGAGAGTCCGTTGGTCGCCGCCTTCCGGGGGACCCGGCAGGTCGGCTTCGCTGTGGTCGCGACGACCCTGGTGCTGATTGCGGTCTTCGTGCCTCTGGCTTTTCTCGAGGGCGAGATCGGGCGTCTCTTTTCGGAGTTCGCGCTGACCATGGCGGCGGCGGTCGCCTTCTCCAGCCTCGTTGCCTTGACTCTTTCCCCCATGCTGGCGTCCAAACTTCTGAAGCCCGGCAGCAGCCGGAAGACGCTGATCGCGCGGGGCGTGGAGCGCAGCTTCGCGGCGGTCGAGCGTGGCTATCGCCGCGCCCTGACAGGCACCCTGCGGCGACCGCTGGCGGTAGGAGTGTTCTTTCTGCTCGTACTGGGCGGCGCGGCTTGGCTGCAGCGTGAGATCCCCGCCGAGTTCGCGCCGCGCGAGGATCGCGGCGCCTTCTTCCTGCTGGTCAACGGACCGGAAGGCGCCTCCTTCGACTACATGACCGAGTACATGGACGAGATAGAGCGGCGTCTGACGCCGCTGACCGAGAGCGGCGAGGTGACGCGCCTGCTGGTCCGCGCGCCCCGCAGCTTCGGCAATATCGAGAGTTTCAACAGCGGCATCGTCATCCTGGTGCTGGAGGACTGGGCCGAGCGGCGCTCCGGCTGGGAGATCATGGGGGAAGTCCGTAGCCTGACCGCCGGCCTGCCGGGCGTGCGCGCCTTCCCGGTCATGCGTCAGGGCCTGGGCGGCGGCGTCGAGAAGCCGGTGCAGTTCGCGATCGGCGGCGGCACCTACCAGGAGCTGGCGGCATGGCGCGACATCCTGCTGGCGCGCATCGCGGAGGAGAATCCCGGACTGGTCGACCTCGACCACGATTACAAGGAGACCAACCCTCAACTCAGCATCGAGGTCGACCGCGACCGCGCGGGCGATCTGGGCGTCAATCTGGGCGACATCGGGCGCACCCTGGAGACCATGTTGGGGTCGCGGCGCGTGACCACCTTCATCGATGCCGGCGAGGAGTACGACGTGATCCTGGAGGGCGAGCGGGAGGTCCAGCGCACGCCGACCGATATCGCGAACGTCTACGTCCGCTCGGCCCGCTCCGGCGAGCTGATTCCCCTGTCCAACCTGGTAACGCTGGAGGCCTTCGCCGACTCCTCCACCCTCAACCGCTACAACCGGGTGCGAGCCATCACGCTCGAAGCCGATCTGGCCTCCGGCTACAGCCTCGGCGAGGCGCTGGCTCACCTGGAAGGCCTCGCGGCCGAGCATCTGCCGGACAGTGTCGTCATCGACTACAAGGGGGAGTCGCTGGATCTCAAGACCAGCGGCGGCTCGCTGCTCTTCGTCTTCCTGCTGGGGATCGCGGTGGTCTTCCTGGTGCTGGCCGCGCAGTTCGAAAGTTACGTTCACCCGCTGATCATCATGCTGACCGTACCGCTGGCCATGATCGGGGCGCTGCTCGGTCTCTATCTGACCGGCGGCAGTCTCAACATCTACAGCCAGATCGGCCTGATCATGCTGGTCGGCCTGGCCGCCAAGAACGGCATCCTGATCGTCGAGTTCATCAACCAGCGGCGCGATGAGGGCCTGCCCTTCGAGCGGGCGGTGATAGAGGCTTCGGTCGCCCGCCTGCGTCCCATCGTGATGACCGGGATCACGACCGCCGCCGGCGCCGTCCCGCTGATCCTCGCCTTCGGCGCCGGCGCGGAGACGCGCACGGTGATCGGTACCGTGGTCTTCTCCGGTGTGTTGGCCGCGACGCTCTTCACGCTCTTCGTCGTCCCCGTCGCCTACAGCGCCTTCGCCCGCCGGACCGGCGCCCCCGGCGACGTCGCCCAGCAGCTCGAGGCCGAGATGCAGGCCCCCCAACCCGCGCCGTCGGGCCAAGTCACGCAGTTCCCCACGGATCGCCCGGCGGCGGAATAAGCGGGAAGCTCCCTTTAGGGATGGAATCTTCATCCGCCAAAATGGCGCAATGAAGACATGCTCACCTGTCGGCGATTGCAGCTGCCGGATGGCGCTTCCCAGGACAGGGATCGAATACAGAGTATGCGTTTTTTCCCTACGGCGTCACCACTCCGGACATCCATGGCCTTGCTTCATGATGATGCGCGGTAACCCTGCCCACTTGGCACAGTTGGTGAACTGCACGCCCAGGCGCCCCCGATTGTGGCGATCAGTTGGTTTGGTGGCGGCAGGCTCGGACATGAAGTTCTCTATTTGAGCTGCGCTGCGCGAACCCAGGGTCCCGTTTGTCTCGTGCTGCGAGAAGGCCGAGCAGCAGCGAACCTCCGGTTGCGGCGGGCGCCTGCCGGGTCATGTCTCTGGCCGCGAGAGGTTCCGCTCCTTCCTCGATGAGGACGATGCCGAGCAGCAGCAGGACCAGAGCCTTGACCTCGATCGTCGCCACGAAGATCAGGGCCGATGCATCCAGGTTCAGGCCGATGATCACCGGCAGCGCCGCTTTCACGGTGATCAGTCCGGCCGAGATCAGGCTGACCAGGGTGAAGACCGTGCCCGGTCCGCTCTGCGTCACCATCATCATGACCGCGCCGCCCGCAGCTTGCAGGTTACCTGCGCTTGCCGAAGATCGGGACCAGGGTATTCACGTCGACACCCTTGTCGCGGTGTTCGCCACCCAGTTTCGCCGCGGACCAGGCGGCACCGGCGCCCAGCGCGGCAGCGGCAGCGCTGCTGAAGGCGAGGATCACGGAGATATTCGCCGTAAGATCCTGCACCGCCTCGGAGACTTCGATCGCGGCGCCTGCGGGAGCGGCGGTCGTGGCCAGGCTCGAGACAGCGGTGAAGAGAAAGGCGGAGCTGCCGATGGCAATGCTGGCCACGGCCCAAACCACCAACCCGTGGGCGCCATCGCGAAACTCCACCTCGTGAGCGGTGGCGTCGCCCCAGCCCCGTCTCATGCGTCCAGCCAAGTACCCCCCGGCCGCCGAACTCGCGAGCGCCACCAGCAGGATCCACAAGCCGGCGATCACCACGTTCCAGGATGGAGAGCCGTCACTGAGGACAGGATCGCCGACCGAAAGACCGGCCGTGGTTCCGAATTGAATGAGAAATGCGGAAATGGCGAGAGCGACAACCGAGCCGCCAAGCACGGCGCCCCACGAAAGATAGGACTTACCTGTCATCTGTGCCGACTCCGCGAATACTGGTGTCTCCAGTCTTGCATCTGTCATGGCTGCGGCTCATCGCAAACCGAGAACGGACAAGATAAACAAGACCACGACGATCAGGCCGACGAGGTAAATAATGCTGTTCATGTTCTTCCCCTCGGGATTGAAGTGCCGATTGTACGTGATAACGCGAAACCGCATCTTTGGTTCCGCGGCCGGTTTGTCTTGGGGGCCCGGCAGTTGGAAGGACTGGCGGCGCTGGTGGCATTCCTGGCGTCGGAGCCCGCGCGCGACATCACCGGAACGCAGATTCCGGTGGATGGCGGGATGCTGCGCATGACGCTTCTCTAGCTCGTCGAAGACTGCTTGGGACGTTACGCCTATCGCTCAAGAATCGTGAGAGGGCGTTTCGGATACACATCCTGTCGAGTCTTTAGAATTCCCAACCCACCTTTCAAGAGCGACATGGCGGTCTCAAGATCCGGAATGTCGGGAGGCTCGCGAAGCACGCTATGTCGAAAGTTCCGTTGGGTCTCACGTCGCTCTCCGTCTTTTGTGCGATGGCGGCGATTGCACTGGCGCTGTCGCCGGGTCCGCTCTATGCCTCCGGCACGCTGAACCTCTTGCCAGCCTTTGCCCTTCTCCTGGAGTTCGCGCCGCTCACCTGCGGAAGTTCATGGAACGTTTGGACGGGCGAACGGGTTCGGGGGACTGATTGCCGCCCATGATGTTTCCGTGGAAGCCCCGGACGGTCCCCGCCGGCGTTCCGGCTCTCGTCAAGACGTGCCGCCGATGGCGTCGCGGGCGGCGGCGAGCAGGGCCTGAGCGGCGACCGAGAGCGACCCCTCGGTCCGCGTCAGCACGCCGATCTCCCGGCCGATTTCCGGTTGTTCGAGTGGTACGGCCGATAGGCCGTAAACCCGCATCAAGGGCAGGCAGGCCTCCGGAACCGCCGTGAGTCCGCGCCCCTGCACGACGAGGGTGGCAGCGGTCGAGAGCTGTTCCACCTCGATCACCGGTCGAAGCTTCAAGAGACGCTCCCCGAGTGTGTCGTCGAGCGCCTTGCGGACACTCGAGGAGCGGCTCAGGGCGATGAAGGGATAGTCCTGCAACTCCGCGGAGGAGGTGCGACCGCCGCATCCGATCGGATGCCCCGGCGGATGCACCACGACGAAGCGTTCGCGCAGCAGCAGTTCGAAGGTGACGCCGCTGCCTTGCGGCGGACGGACCGACAGTCCGAAATCCGCCCGTCCATCGCGAACCAGTTGCAGGACGCGTCCCGCGATGACGTCGAAGATCTCCACGTCGATCCGCGGATGACGCTCGAGATAGTCGCTGAGGACCGCCGGCAGGTAGCCGGCTGCGATGCTGGGCAAGGCGGCTGCCGACACGCGCCCGCGCTCCATTGCGAAAAGGCTGCGCGCATCCTCCACGGCCGCATCCCAGTCGGACAGCAGCCGCGCGGCCGCCGGATAGAAGGTGGCGCCCTCCCGCGTCAGTTCGCAGGAACGGGCTCTGCGATCGATCAAGGGGCCGCCGAGCTGCTGCTCCAGGGATTTGATCGCCAGGCTCAGGGCCGGCTGCGACAGGCCGATCCGGTCTCCTGCCGCACGGAAAGACCGCAGGTCGGCGACGGCAACGAAGGCCTGAAGCTGTCGATAACTGATTGTCATTTGTTTTTCAAATTATCTATTCCGAAATTCAAATTTTACTTATCGGTCAGCCTGCGTCGAGATTGGTACCGATGCAAGGGTCAAGAGATGCAGGGGCCAAGAGGGAACGATGGCGCAGCGCGTGCTGATCGGATGCGGGGCGGGGTTTTCCGGTGATCGGACGGATGCCGCGATTCCCGTCGTGCGCGAACTGCGCCGCCGTGAGGAGCCTGCCTACCTCTTCTTCGAGACCCTTGGCGAGCGAACGCTGGCCTTGGCTCAACTGCGCCGCCAGGACGATCCGCACCAGGGTCACGAGCCGTTGCTGGAAGAGATGCTCGAACCGGTTTTGGGCGACTGCCTGAAGGCGGGAATTCCGGTGATCGGAAACTTCGGTGCGGCCAACCCCCGCGAGGCTGCGCGCCGCATAGCCCGTCTGGCGGTCGCTGCCGGTCACGGCGATGCCGCCATAGCCGTTGTCGAGGGCGACGAGGTCACGCATCTGGTCGAGAGTGGCGATCTGACTCCGCTCGGTCTCGACCAGGGGCTGCACGACCGCCCGCTGATCTGCGCGAACGCCTATCTGGGTGCCGAACCGATCGCGGAGGCTCTTGGACAGGGCGCGGAGATCGTTGTCACCGGGCGCGTTGCCGATCCCTCGATGGCGGTGGCGCCTGCAATGCATGCCTTCGGCTGGGACGCCCTGGACGCGGACCGCATCGCGACCGCGACGCTTGCCGGTCATCTGCTGGAGTGCGGCTCGCAAGTCACCGGAGGATACTACTGCGATCCCGGCTTCAAGGACGTCCCGGACCTGGACCGGGTCGGCTACCCGATTGCCGAGTTGACCCGAGACCGGAGCGTCACGATCACCAAGCCGGGCGATACCGGGGGGCTGATCTGCGAGGCGAACGTCAAGGAGCAGCTGCTTTATGAGATTCACGAGCCTGATGCCTACCTGACGCCCGATGTCGTGCTGGATATCACCGCTGTCGAGGTTTGGCAGAGAGCGGAGGACCGGGTTGAGGTGCTCGGCGCCCGGGGGCGGACGCGACCCGAGCGGCTCAAGGTCACGGTCAGCGTGGAGGGAGGCTGGCTCGGCGAAGGCGAGATTTCCTACGCCGGCCCCAACGCTCTTGCCCGCGCGCGGCTGGCTCTCGACATTCTGGCAAAGCGTCTGCCGCCGCATCTGCGCCTGCGCCGCGACCTGATCGGCGTGACCAGCGTTCTCGGTGACGAGGAGGGGCCGCAGGATGGAGCGCTGGACGGACGGCTGTTCGAGGAGCGCGACGTACGGGCCAGGATTGCGGTCGAGGCCAATACCTGGGCGGAGGCGGAGGCGGCGACGCGCGAAGTCACGGCCCTGCTGTGCTGCGGCCCGGCCGGCGGCGGCGGCGTGCGCACCAGCGTGCGCAGGCGTATCAATACCTGGTCCGCGACCGCGGCGCGCGCGGCGGTCGAGCGCGGAGTCCGCGTGACCCTCCTGCCGGCCCGGAGATGGCAGGATTCTGCCCGTGACTGAAGCCAAGACCGTAACCAAGACTGGGGCCGCACTGGAGCCCGGGCTGGCGGTTCCGCTTCACCGGCTCGCCCACGCCCGCGCCGGCGACAAAGGCAACCGACTGAGCGTCAGCGTCATCGCCTACCATCCAGACCACTACGATCTGCTGCGCGCGCAGGTGACGAGCGAGCGGGTGCGCGCGCTCTTCGCGGGACGCCGGCCGGGCCCGATCGCGCGCTACGAATTGCCCCTGATCGGCGCGTTGAACTTCGTCCTGGACGACGTGCTGGAGGGGGGCGTCAACCGAAGTCTCAATCTCGACAGCCATGGCAAGACCCTGTCGTTTCGCATCCTGGCCATGCCGATCGAGATACCGCGGGATCATCCCGCAGCAAAAAAAGAAATGGGAGGAAAGAGATGAAGCGTTTTTCAACGGCCGCGGCCGCGGCCTGCAGTCTGATGATCCTGGCCGGCGGCGTCGCGGCGCAAGACCGGGAACTGCTGATCGGCTCGACCTCGTCTTCGTCCAGCCACTACGGCTACTTCGTCGCGGTCACTCAGGTGATCAACGAGCATGCGCCGGGCGTTTCGGCCTCCGTCGTGGAAACGGGAGCGACGGTCGACAACCTGCGCCGCCTGTCGCGCGGCCAGATCGACCTGGGGCTGGTGACGACCAACATCGGCTATCATGCCTATGCCGGAACGAACGAGTTCGAGGGGCAGCCGGTCGACACCCGTTTCCTCTGGGTCTACACGGTCGCTCCTCAGAACGTGGTGGTGCGCAGCGATGCCGGCGTGTCTGAGCTGGCTGCCCTGGAAGGGATTCGCTTGAATCCGGGCATTCGCGGATCGGCGACGGAGGCCACGACCGAGGCCGTGTTCCGCACCCTGGGTATCGAGCTGGATTACGTGCGCGGCTCGACCTCCGACATCGTCGCGGCCGTCAAGGACGACCGGGTCGCCGGTTACGTCAAGTCGGGCGTCGGTAATAAGCTCGATGGGTCCTCGCTCGATATCGCGACCTTCACGGACATCCAGGTGATCGGTTTGACCGAGGCGCAGAAAGGTAAGCTGCAGGAGGCGATGCCGGACATCTCCGTGATCGGCGTACCCGAGGGGGCCGGGCCCGGAATCGCGGCCTACGATACCTGGGCCTTCGGCGTCGGCGTGGTGGCCGACCCGGATTTGAGCGAAGAGGCGGCCTACGAGATCACCAAGGCGATCAATGAAAACGTAGGTCCGCAAGCCAGTGCTTTCGGCTCGCTGAAGGGCCAGGACATCGGCGAGATGACGATGAGCCTGGCGACCGTTCCGTTGCACCCCGGTGCTCTGCGCTACTACCGCGAGGCCGGCTACGATGTGCCCGGCGGGTTGGTCGCGCAATAGGCCGTGTAGCGGACCTCGCGCGACATGGAAGGGTTCAGAGCCAAGGGAGCCGTCGGGCTGGCCGGGCTTCTCGGAGCGTTCGTCCTCTATACCTCGGCGGCCGGATCCTTCGAGAGCCTGGTGCAGCGGCCGGTGTTTCTCGCCCTCACGGTCTGTCTTGGCCTGACCCTCTATCCACTCTGGCCGCAGTCGCGCCTGCGGCCTCTGGGTCTCGTCCTGGATATCGCGGCCGCCTTGGCGACCGTCGCGGCCTGTGCCTACGTCGCGGTCAACTATCAGCGGATCATGGAGGATCTGCCCTGGGCGCAGCCGCACGACCTGGCCATGACGGCGATTCTCGTCCTGGTCGTTCTGGAGATCTCGCGGCGGGCCATCGGACTGGTATTCCCGCTGCTCGTGTTCGCCGGACTCGCCTATGCGCTACTGGGGCAGTATCTGCCGGGCGCGCTGTCTCATCGCGGCTTCGGTCCCGAGTTCGTCACGGAAACCCTGTTTCTCGGCGATCTCGGGATCTGGGGTCTGCTGGTCGGGGTGGCCGCAACCACGATCGCCGCTTTCGTCGTGTTCGGCGCACTGA
This sequence comes from Algihabitans albus, assembly GCF_003572205.1. Taxonomy (NCBI): domain Bacteria; kingdom Pseudomonadati; phylum Pseudomonadota; class Alphaproteobacteria; order Rhodospirillales; family Rhodovibrionaceae; genus Algihabitans; species Algihabitans albus. The sequence continues at coordinate 303,914 of NZ_QXNY01000001.1, read as the reverse complement.
TCCTCAACACCGGCGGCGGGCAAACCTTCATCGATCTCGCCATGCGGCTCGGTGGCCGGAGCCCCGGAGGGGCGGCCAAGATCGCGGCCATCGCCTCGGCCCTGTTCGGCATGATGAGCGGCAGCGCCGTGGCGAACGTCGCTACCACCGGCAACTTCACCATCCCGCTCATGAAGCGGCTCCGCTACCCGGCTCCCTTTTCCGGCGCCGTGGAGGCGGTCGCCTCGACCGGTGGTCAGATCACGCCGCCGGTGCTGGGCGCCGCCGCCTTCGTCATGGCGGAGATACTGGGCGTCGGCTACACGGTCATTCTGTTGGCTGCGCTGATCCCGGCCATTCTGTTCTTCGCCGGCATGTTCCTCACCATTCACGTGGCCGCGGTCCGCCAGGGTCTCGGGCTCGTTCCCGAAAGCGAGATGCTGCCCTGGCGTGAGATTGTGCGCCTGCCGCGGATCCTGCCGCTGGTGGCGGCGCTCGGCGGGCTGGCCGGCGGTATCTTGACGGGCCATTCGATCCAGACGGCGGCTTTCTACGGGATCGTCGGTCTGACGGCGGCCTTCCTCGCCTTCGCCTTGCTGGAACGGCGGCCGGCGCGTGAGGTCGCCGGACAGTTGATGCGCGGTCTGGTCGATGGCGGGCGCGGACTGGTCATCATCGGTGTTCTGCTCGCCGGCGCGCAGATCCTCGTCTCCATGATCAACCTGACGGGCGTGGGGGTGGCGATCTCCAGTGCGGTCGCCGCCGTGGCCGACGGCCATGTTCTGATCCTCGCGGTGATCGTGGCCGGCGTGTGCCTGGTGATGGGCATGGGCATTCCGACGACGGCGGCTTACGTGCTGGTCGCTGCCGTGATGGCGCCGGCGCTGATCGCGACGGGCGTCCCGGAACTGACGAGCCATATGTTCGTCTTCTACTACGCGACCCTGTCGGTGATCACGCCGCCGGTCTGCGTCGGCGTTTTCGTGGCGGCCGGCATCGCCCAGACGAGCTGGACCAGGGTCGCGCGCGAAGCCCTGCGACTCGCCAGCGTGGCCTACGTGATCCCCTTTCTTTTCATCGTCTATCCCGGCGTCCTCGGCGATGGCGGTGCCACGGCCATTCTGCATGCCCTCTTGACCGGCGGTGTGTTCGTGGTCAGTGCCGCCCTGCTGTTCGGCGGTCAGGTCGTCAGCGGAGTTCCCTGGATCGACCGGGGACTGCTGGCGGCCGCCGCCGTCCTTTCCCTGGTACACGACTGGATGTCGAGCCTGGCGGCGCTTGTGCTGCTCGCCGCCGCCGTCGGTGTCGCGGTCATGCGGGTGAATCGCGGCAAACGAAAGCCCTCGCGCCCCGCGCCCTGACCGGCAGCGCTTCCTGCAAGTCTCGTGAAACGTGCCGCGCGGAGGCCCGTTTCAGACAGTGTCGGGTCTTGCGATGCCGCGCAGGAAGATCTCGGCAGCGACGGACAGGTAGGTCTCGATGTCTTCGGGGTCGATCTGCGTGTCGATATTCAGCAGCATCCGTTCGTGGGAATAGCCGGCGATGAGCTGGAAGAACCCCTCGGCCGCCCGGCGGCAGTCGAACTCACGGAACTCCCCCGCTTCGATCCGCGTGCGAAGATAGCTGGAGAGCAGTTGCGCCGCTGGCTGGTGCCCCGACTCGTAGAAGACGCGGCCGAGATCGGGAAAGCGCGGCGCCTCCGCGATCACGACCCGGTAGAGCTGGACACCCTCCGGCGAGAGAATGACGTCCAGGAACATGCGGCCCAGGTCGACCAGGGTCTCGCGCGTGTCGCGGTGGCGGATGCCCGCCTCCCGCAAGGGCGTCAGCAGGGACGCGCACCATTCCTCGACAATCGCGCCGAACAGCGCCTCCTTGCTTGGGAAATGGGCGTAGAGCGTCCGTTTGGAGACACCTGCCTCCGCGACGATATCGTCGATACCGGCCAGGCCGAAACCGTCGCGCATGAACACATGGGCCGCACCGTCCAGAATCGCGCGGCGTTTCTCGGGCCGCAGGCGGCTTGTGCGTTCGGGCTGCGGCTTTTCCATTGATTGCATCACTTCTGATCCGTATATGGCTCGGCAACGTAGGTAAACAAGACTGTTCTGTTTACATCGGAGGCGGTGATGGCTCATGTTGGTCGGAGATCTTGGACGAAGCAAAGGCTTATGGTCGCCGGCCTGGTCGTCCTACTGGGGTCCGCCGTCGTCTACGGGGCCTACGCGCTCGCCGCCAAAGACCCGGATCGTGAGACCGATGCGGCGCGGACGGCCGTGAAGACGGAGGATGCGGCGCAGCTCGATACGCTCGGCCCGCACGCCGAGATCGTTCGTCCCGCCGCGGTGATCGAGGTGACGGCCCAGCGGCCGATCCAGGTGCGGGCCCTGCCCGGCACCCTGCATCCGGCCCGCGCCTCCCGTTTGGCTTTCCGCGTCGGTGGGCCGCTGATCGATCTGCCGGTGGAAGAGGGCGACCTGGCCGTCGCCGGGAGCCTGCTGGCCGAGATCGATCCCCGCGACTTCGCGCTGGCCGTCGCCGAGTTGGAGGCGCGCCTGAAGGCCGCGCAGGCCGCGCGGCGGCTCGCCGTGCTGCAGCACCGGCGTCAGGCACAGCTTGTGGAGCGCGGTCACACGTCGCGCGCCAACCTGGACGAAGCCATTGCGGAGCGGGACCGCACGGCGGCCGAGACGGCTTCACTGACCCAACAACTGGCGACGGCACAGGCGGCGCTCGACGATACGCGCCTGATCGCGCCTTTCGACGGCCGCGTCGCCCGGCTGCATGTCGAACAGCACGACTACCTCTCGGCGCGACAGACGGCGATCACCTTCCATGACGTCTCGGGCGTCGACTTCGTCGTGGATCTGCCGGAACGCATGGTCGCAAGGCTCCGGCACCTGCAGGGCATCGAGGTCGAGCTGTCGGATACGCCGGGAGAGAGCTACCGCGCCACGATCCGGGAGATGGCCTCGGAGCAGGCGGCCGAGACCGGAACCTACCGGACGACCCTGCGCCTGTCGGGGGTCGAGAGCGTCCCGCCCTTGGCCGGTCTCTCAGGGACGGCTCATCTTATGTTTCTGGACGCGGCCTTCCGCCGGTCGGGAGAGATCGCGCTGCCCAGCAGCGCCATCTTCCCTGGTGCGGAGGGCGGCGATCGGGTCTGGGTGGTCGAGGGTTCTCCCGCGAGGGTCGCTGCGCGTCCGGTCTCCGTTGCGGCCGTTGAGGGAGACCAGGTACGCATCGTGGCGGGCCTGGCGAACGGCGAGCGCATCGTGGCCTACGGCGTGGATTTTCTGCGCGAAGGGCAGGCCGTTCGGCCGCTGGGGACGGCAGGCGATCCGGACGGAGGCTCGCAAGGAGACGTCGAGGGAGGTCACATCGCCGCGCGCGGGGCGGCGCGACCATGAGCCGGTCCGAGACGGGGCCCATGAATCCCGCCAATCCCGCCGTCTTCGCGATCCGCAACCGGACCTTCACGCTCTTCATGGTCGCGCTGATCGCCGTGCTGGGCGCGCAATCCTACTTCAACCTCGGTTGGCTCGAGGATCCCGAGTTCAGTATCAAGACCGCGACGGTCTTCACGGCCTGGCCCGGCGCCTCGCCGATGGAGGTCGAGCGCCAGGTCACCGAACGTATCGAACGCGCCGTCCAGGAAATTCCCGAACTCGATCACGTCCGCTCCTTGTCCCGCGCCGGAGCGTCGGTCGTCTTCGTCGACATCGATACCCGCTACCGCCAGGACGAATTACCGCAGATCTGGGACATGCTCCGGCGTCAGATCGACGACGTCCAGGCGGAGCTGCCGAGCGGTGCGCTGCCCTCGCTGGTCAATGACGACTACGGCGATGTCTATGGCGTGGTACTCGCGATCTATGCCGACGGGATGCCCTTCGTCGAACTGGCGGAGTATGTCGAAGAACTTCAGCGCGAATTGCTTCTCGTCGAGGGCGTGTCGCGCGCCGTCTTCTGGGGCGATCGTCAGGAGACGGTGGAGATCACCGTCTCTTCCGCCCGTCTCCGCACGCTCGGCTTGACCAGCGACGATGTTTTGGCCGCGCTCTCGACTCAGAACGAGATCGCCGCTTCCGGTTTCGTTCAGTCGGGGCCGGAGCGATTTCGGGTGGAGACGACCGGCACCTTCGACGCGGTCGCGGATATCGAGAGCCTCGTGGTCGGGCGGGCGGCGGGCGACCGTCTGATTCTCCTGCGCGACATCGCCGACGTTCGGCGTACCTTCGCAGATCCGCTGGAGCAGATCATGCGCTTCAACGGCTACGATGCCATGGCGATCGGGCTGTCGCCGGTGCCCGGTGCCAATATCGTGCGCATGGGCGAGGCGGTGCGTGCGCGGTTGGGCCAGCTTGAGGCCGAACGGCCGGTCGGTCTGGAGATCGGTGTGGTCAACGACCAGCCCCAGATCGTCGATGCCGCGGTTCAGTCTTTCGTCACCAACCTGACCGCCGCCGCCGCCATCGTCCTGGCCGTCGTCTCGCTGCTGATGGGGCTGCGCGGCGGTCTCATCGTCGGCTTCGGTCTCGTTCTCACCATCCTGGCGACCCTGATCGTCATGCGTATCGTCGGGATCGATCTGCAGCGCATGTCGGTGGGTGCGATGATCGTCGCGCTGGGCATCCTGGTCGACAACGCCATCGTCATCACCGATTACATGCTGATCCGCATGAAACGCGGCGCCAGCCGCATCGACGCTGCGGCGCGGGCGGTCCGCGATCTCGGTTGGCCCCTGCTGGGGGCGACGGTGGTAGCCATTGTGGCCTTTCTGCCGATCTTCCTGTCGCCGGACGATACGGGGGAGTACTGCGCCACTCTATTCCTGGTGATGGCCATCTCGCTGTCGATCAGCTGGCTCTTCGCCGTCACGGTGACGCCCGTGCTCTGTCACATGCTGCTCAAGCAACCCACGGAGGAGACGAGCGATCCCTTTTCCGGGCGGCTCTTCTCGCTCTACCGGCGTATCCTTCACGTTTCCCTGGGGCGACGCTTCCTGGTCCTGAGTCTGATGGTGGGGCTGGTCGCCCTGGCCGGCTACGGTTTCGGGTTCGTCAGTCAGAATTTCTTCCCGAGCGCGGACCGTTCGGCTGTCATGCTCGACTACTGGCTGCCGGAGGGCGCGCGCATCGACGACGTGTCCGAGGATCTGCGCGAAATCGAGGGGCATCTTCTGCAGCTGGACCCGGTCGTCAGCGTCTCCACCTTCGTTGGTGCCGGGCCACCGCGCTTCCAGCTCGCGCTCAATCCGGAGATTCCCTTCCAGAGCTACGGCCAGATCATCGTCGAGTTGGAGACCAAAGAGCAGATTCCAGGGTTTATCGCCGCCACCGACCGTTATCTGGTCGAAACCTTCCCGCAGGCCGAGCCGCGCCTGCGTGTCTTCCCGCTGGCCACTCTCGAGACCTTCAAGATCGAGGCGCGCTTCAGCGGACCGGACCCGGAGGTTCTGAAAGGTCTGGCCGCGCAGGCCATGACGATTCTGGCTCAGGAGCCGGGCGCGAAGTACGTCCGCAACGATTGGCGCCAGATGACGCGCTCGGTCCAGCCTGCCTTCGACCAGGCGAGAGCGCGTCGCGTCGGCGTCACCCGCGAAGACGTGGCCGCAGCCCTCTCTCGTGTCACAGACGGTGCGAAGGTCGGCACCTACCGGGAGGGCGACGATCTGCTGCCGATCGTCTGGCGCGTTCCCGCCGACGAACGTCACGACGTCGGACAGCTCGAGCAGGTGCTGGTCTATCCCGGCGGCGGCGGCGACGGCGTACCGCTCGGTCAGGTCATCTCCGGTATCGAACAGGTCTGGGAACAGCCGCTGATCTGGCGGCGGGACCGCCAGCGGACCGTCACGGTGCAGTCGGATCCTCAGGGCATGGAAGCCTACGAACTGCAGTCCCGCGTTCAGCCCGCAATCGAGGCCGTTCCCCTGCCTCAGGGCTACAAGTTCGAATGGGGCGGCGAATACGAGGCCTCGGTGGACGGCCAGACCAACGTCAACGCCATGGTCCCCATCGGCATGATCATCTCGCTGATCGTCCTGGTGGCCCTTTTCAACGGGCTGCGCCAGCCGATCATCATCTACATGACGGTCCCGCTCTGCATCGTCGGCGTGACCGCCGGACTGCTGGCGACCGACCAGCCTTTCGGTTTCATGGCGCTGCTGGGTGTCTTGAGCCTGCAGGGCATGCTGATCAAGAACGGCATCGTCCTGGTCGATCAGATCGAAAGCGGCATCCGCGAGGGTCTGGAGCCTTTCGAGGCCGTTGTCCAGGGCGCCGTCGGCCGCCTGGTGTCCATCGTGATCGGGGCGATGACGACGGCCCTGGGTCTGATTCCGCTGCTGTTCGACACTTTCTTCAAGGCCATGGCCGTGTCGATCATGAGCGGCCTTATCTTTGGCACCGTGCTGACTCTGATCGTATTGCCGATCCTCTATACCTTGGCATTCAGGATCAAACCGGCGAAGCGCGCCTCGCCGCCGCAGCTTCGGACCGGATCTCGGCCCGAGGCTGGGTCCAGCTTGGCACCAGGAATAGAGGTTTAGGCGTGTCCATGGCGAAGCCTTCGTCCAAAGATGGAAGAACCCCAACTGTGAACTCCATCACAGACGCGGGCCTGTTTGCTCGCGAAACTGTGAATACGGTCTCGGATAAAGGGTAACACCGGTTGTGCTGCCGATCCGCCGTTTCGCGATTTTAATCGACTGTGAAACGCCGCTCGAACTGCCGAAGTTCGTAGGCTTGGCCGAAGGCGACCCGCAAATGATCGACAGCGTCCGGACTCACGCCAACGACGATACGATCCAGTCGCTCGTCACCTCGCACAAGCAGCTGGGAACCCGCGATCTGTTCGTGGTGCGCCAAGCGGATTCTCGCGAGGAGGCCGTGGACGAGGTCATGCATGCCTTCCTGGCCGAGAGCCTGAACGTCGAGCAGAACGACACTTCTGGTTTTGCAAAGGGGCAGGAAGCCGATTGGCTTACGCTATCGGACCCGACCGCCGCGGTCGCCGCGGATATCCTCCGCATCCGCAGTCACCCGGACATGCCGGACGACGCGCGGGTCCATGGTTACCTCTACGACCGCAATGGCGAACGCTTGATCCGGCTCGATATCTGACCTCGATATCCGCCGCCGCGAGTCCTCTCCGGTTGTGCGTTAAAAAGCCGCCCAAGCGTCCTTCGGGATGCCTGGTACGCGTTCCCGTCACTCGGACAGTGCATCGAGGTCCGTCGCCTCGTAGCGGGCCGGCCCGCGGCGTTTTCGCTTGGCTAGCCAGCAGATCCGCGCTTCCGTCATACTGCGGCTCGGATTGGCATCGAAGAAATCGCGCAGATAGCGATTGTACTGGTTGCTTGCGGGGATAGCGGTCTTTTCGCCCTGCCTGCGGCGCCGCTCGATCCGGAGCCAAGCCTCCACCGCGTCGGCCATCGTTCTCCCGCAGTTGTCTCGCATCCAGTTCATGAAAGCGATGTTGAAGCGGAAGCGCGCCCCGATCTGCGCTCGGAAAAAGGCGCGTACGTTCGGGCCGTTCGTGTAGCTGTCGGTGATCACGGTTTCGGGCGTGATCTCAAGGTGGGCCCAGTTGATGCGGGAAGCGCGCCGCCCCGGTTGCCTGTCATGACCAGGTGTTTGCGGTATGTCCCGTTCCCCCGTGTCCAGGTGGTGGACGATGCGCTCGGCGATCTCCGCCTTCGACCCGGCGCAGCGCAAACCGTGGTTCCTGCAGAAGATGATCAGCTCGGACTTCAGCCAGTACCAGTCGCGGAAGCTAGCCGAATCCGCGATGCGATCGAGGTCGGGGCGGATCTCCGGTTGGGTTTCGGAAGCGCGCATCGGGTTACTCGTCATCTTTTCAGGCAAAAGCTATGTCCCGCTCCGCCGCAGCCAAGGTTTTGTCCGCCGGCCCGATCCGGGTCGCGGCGGTGGATGATCGGGCCGGGAAATGCTTGCGACGGCGGCGACCCCCTTTTTACCTCACGGAAAACCGGAGCTAGGGCTTGCGCGCCGCGCCGCTCGGTGGCCTTCTTACGGCCTGGAAATCACCTTCTGGTGGTAGACACTCGACAAGTCGGGCAGAGTTCCGGCCAACGACCAATTCCTAGGGAGGATGGGGTGACAGTCTTTAAAAAAGCAGCTTGCGCCACTGCGCTCTGCGCGGCGGTATCGTTCGGCGCGGCTCATGCTCAAGACCAGGTGGTCGAGCAAATCCATTTCCTGGTTCCCGGCGGCGCCGGCGGCGGCTGGGACGGAACCGCCCGCGGCACGGGCGAGGCTCTGACGAAGTCCGGGCTGGTGGGGTCGGCGACTTACGAAAACATGTCCGGCGGTGGGGGCGGTAGAGCCATCGCCCACCTGATCGAGGTCAACGATCCCGGCGTCATGATGGTGAATTCCACGCCCATCGTGATTCGGTCGCTGCAGGGCGTCTTTCCTCAGTCCTTTCGCGATCTGACGCCCGTCGCCGGCACCATCGGCGACTATGCGACGCTCGTCGTGCATAGCGACTCGGACATCGAGGGTTTCGCGGAGTTGGTGAGCGGGCTGGAGGCGGACCCCTCAAGCGTCGCCATTGGCGGCGGATCCGTCGCCGGCGGCATGGATCACCTGGTCACGGCCCTGATCATGCGGGCGGCCGGCGTCGATCCGACCTCCGTGAGATACATCCCCTATGACGCCGGCGGCAAGGCTATGGCCGGTCTGCTGTCCGGCGAGATCCAGGCGCTCTCGACCGGTTTCAGCGAAGCGATCGAACTGGCGCGGCAGGGCGAGGTTCGTATTCTCTGCGTGACCTCCCTGGAGCGCCTCGACGCCTCTGCCGAGACGCCGACCTGTGACGAGGCCGGCGCGCCCGGGACCGAGTTCGTCAACTGGCGCGGTTTCTTCGCCGCCCCGGATATCTCCGACGACCAGGCCGCGGCCTACCGCCAGGCCTTCGAAGCGATGTACGAGACCGAGGCCTGGGTTGAGGTCCGCGATCGCAACGGTTGGGTCGACATCTTCAACGGCGGCGAGGACTTCACCGCTTTCCTCGAGGCTCAGGAGCAGCAGATCGGCGACCTGATGCGCGAACTCGGCTTCCTGTAACCGCCTAGCGTTTCGGTGACCCGTGGCCTGGCGACCCAGGCACAGGTCACCGACTCGGAGAACGAACCCATGCGCCTATCCAAGGACCGCATCGGCGGTCTCCTGTTGCTCGCTTTCTGTATTGCCTATGGCCTTCTGAGCCAGGACATCCGGCTGTTGCCGTTTCAGGAGAACACGGCGTTTCACGCCCGTACCATGCCCGAGATCCTGGCGATTCTGGGGATCGGGCTGTCGCTCGCGACGATCGTCTTTCCGGGGTCGCCCGAGACTCCGCGTTTCGCGGGCTACAACTGGATCACCTGCGGTTTGTTCCTGGCCTTGATGTCGCTTTACGGCTTCAGCATTCGGCCGCTCGGCTTCCTGCTCTCCACCTCGCTGTTTCTGATGCTGGGCTTCGCGCTCTTGGGGGAGCGAAAGCCCGTGACCCTCGTTCTGGTCGCGGTGCCCTTGGTGGTCGCCTTCTGGGTTCTGATGACGCAAGGGCTCGATGTTTTCATCGAGCCCTTGCCAACTTTCCTGCGCGGGGCCTGACCATGATCGAAGGCATCATGATCGGCCTCTCGACGGCCCTCACTCCGACCAATCTGGCTTTCGTCATGATGGGCTGTCTGGTCGGAACCTTCATCGGCATGCTGCCCGGCCTCGGTCCCATGTCGGCGATCGCCCTGATGATTCCGATCGCCGCCAGCCTCGACCCCTCCGCCGGCATCATCCTGATGGCCGCCGTCTACTACGGCGCGATCTTCGGCGGCTCGACCTCCTCGATCCTGATCAACGCGCCGGGGGTCGCCAGTACCGTCGCCAGTTCCTTCGACGGTTATCCCATGGCGAAAAAAGGCATGGCCGGCAAGGCGCTGGCCATAGCGGCCTATTCCTCCTTTTCCGGCGGGGTGATCGCGGCGCTGTTTTTGCTGGTCGCGGCGCCCTTCCTGGCCAGCGTCTCGCTTTCCTTTCACTCCACCGACTACTTCGCTCTGATGGTCCTGGGACTGATGGCCGTCGCCGCCTTCGCCGGTAAGGGCGACATGATCAAGGCGCTGCTGATGACGGTGGTGGGCTTGATGCTCTCCACGGTCGGAACCGACCAGACCCAGGGTGTGCCGCGCTTCACCCTGGGGATGATCGATCTGGTGGACGGCATCTCCTTCCTCCTGCTGGTGATGGCGACCTTCGCGCTGTCCGAAGCCCTGATGGCGATTCTCAAGCCCAAGCAAGACGCCGACCGATTGAAGGAGAAGAACGCGTCGCAGAACCTCGGGTCGATGGCGATCAGCCGGGCCGAGGTCAAGGAGATGGCGCCGGTGATCGGGCGCTCCTCGATCCTCGGGTTTCTGGTCGGCGTTCTCCCCGGAGCCGGGGCGACCATCGCGAGCTTCCTGGCCTACGGCACCGAGCAGCGCCTGGCGGGGCCCGAGAAGGGCAAGGCGTTCGGAAAGGGTTCGGTGCGCGGGCTGGCAGCACCGGAGACGGCGAACAATGCCGCCGCCACCGGCTCCTTCGTGCCTCTGCTCACGCTCGGCATCCCCGGGTCCGGCACGACCGCAATCATGCTGGGCGCCCTGATCAGCTACGGCATCCAGCCGGGGCCGCGACTCTATATCGATCAGCCGGCGGTCTTCTGGGCGGTGATCGTCTCCATGTGGATCGGCAACATCGTGCTGCTGATCCTCAACCTGCCGCTGATTCCTTACATCGCGCGGATCCTGGCGGTACCCTCGCGCTTTCTGTTGCCGTTGATTCTCTTCTTCTCGCTGATCGGCGTCTACTTCGTCAGCTTCAACACCTTCGACATCCAGCTCATGGTGATCTTCGCCATCGCCGCCGTGCTGCTTCGTTTTCTGGATTTCCCCATGGCGCCGATGATCCTCGGCTTCATTCTTGGCGGGATGATGGAGGAGAACCTGCGGCGGGCGCTTCTGATCAACAACGACAGCTGGTCGTTCCTTTGGGAACGGCCGTTGACCCTATCGATTCTCTCGATCGCAGCCGCCTGTCTCGTTGCCCCTTTTCTGACCTCGCAACTGCGTAAGCTGAAGAAACAGGTCTACGACAAGGCCGGCGAGGGCGGATGACCCGACGGCTTCGAGGCGAACTGTCCGGCGCAGGTCCAAGCGCGCGGGGCCGGAGACCGTGAAGCCGCTGGAGGGTGTGCGGGTTCTCGATCTGACGAACGTTCTGGCCGGCCCATTTTGCTGCCATCAGCTCGCGCATTTCGGCGCCGAGGTCATCAAGGTCGAAGCGCCAGGGCGGGGCGATCTTGCGCGCAATCTCGGGGCAGATGGGGATCTCAACGCCCGCGGCATGGGAATCTCCTTCCTGGCGCAGAACGCGGGGAAGAAGTCGGTCACCCTCAATCTCAAGAAGGCGGAAGGTGTCGCGCTCCTGAAGCGGCTGGTCGAAACCGCCGACGTGTTGGTGGAGAACTACCGTCCCGGTGTCATGCGGCGGCTGAGCGTCGGCTACGACGTCTTGAAAATCAGCAATCCGCGCCTGGTTTACTGCGCGATTTCCGGCTTCGGTCAAGACGGTCCCTGGGTCGACCGCCCCGCCTACGACCAGATCGTGCAGGGCGCCTCGGGCGTGATGTCGATCACCGGGGACGCTGAGACGGCGCCGCTGCGCGTCGGCTACCCGGTCGCCGATACCATCGGCGGGCTCACCGCGGCCTTCGCGATCTCGGCGGCGCTGAACGCGCCGGAGCGCGGGACCTACATCGACGTCTCCATGCTGGAAGCGACCATCGCCACCATGGGCTGGGTGGTGTCCAACTATCTGATCGGCGGTGTCGTGCCCGCAGCCCAGGGCAACGAGAATATGACCTCGGCCCCCTCCGGCGCTTTTCGCGCCGCCGACGGCCTGCTCAACATCGCCGCGAACAAGGACGAGCAGTGGCAGGCGCTGGCGCGGCATCTGGGGCGCGACGACCTGTTGGCCGATCCCGCCTACGCGACGCGCGAGGAGCGCAAGGCGAATCGCCGGATCTTGAAGGTCGAGTTGGAACGCAGTTTGGCCGCCCGGCCCGCCGGGGACTGGGTCGAGGAGCTCAACCGCATCGGGGTACCGGCCGGGGTCGTCCAGAGCCTGCCCGACGTACTGGCCCATCCGCAGATAGCCGAGCGTGGACTGCTGGCCACTTTTCCTGACGTGGCGGGTGTGGAGCGGGACGTTACGGTCGTACGCACCGGCGTCAAGCTCGACGGCGCGGCGCCGGCCGTCGAGACGCCGCCGCCACAGCTTGGGGCGCACAACGACGAAGTCTATGGCGAACTCGGGCTGTCGGGCGACGAGATCCGGCGGCTGCGTCAGGAAGGAGTCCTGTGAACGACACGACAAAGACGGGTGCGCCTGAAGCCGGTGTTGCGGCGATGGACGTGGCGGACTGGTGGCGGACCGAGATCATCGACATGGCACCCGGCGCGATTCGGGTACGGGGACGGCCGATCGAGGAGCTGATCGGAAACGTCACTTTCCCACAGATGATCTGGCTGATGCTGCGCGGCGAGCTGCCGGGCGCGAGCGCGGCCAAGCTGTTGGAGGCGGCGCTCGTCGCCGCCGTCGACCACGGGCCGCAGGCTCCCTCCATCGCCGCGGCGCGGATGGCCGTGACCTGCGGCCTGCCGCTGAACGGCGCCTTGGCCAGTGCCGTCAACATGCTGGACGACGTCCATGGCGGGGCGGGCGAACAGGCGGTCGAACTCTACGGTCTGATCGACGATGCGGGCGGACCCGAGGCGACAGAGGCTTGCCTCGAGCGCTGGACGACGGAGCGCTCGGCCTTCATCCCCGGCTTCGGTCATCGCTTCCACAAACCGGTCGACCCGCGGGCGCCGCGTCTTCTCGGTCTTGTCGATGCGGCTGCACTTGAGGGTGTCTGCACAGGCCGCTTCGCCGCCATCGGTCGGGCTGTTGAGACGACGCTTCTGGCGCGCAAGGGTAGGCCCGTCCCGATGAACATCGATGGCGCCACGGCCGTCATCTTCGCGGAACTGGGGTTCCCGCCACCGCTGGCCCGCGGCCTCTTCTGTCTCTCGCGCTCCGTCGGCATTCTCGCCCATGCTTTCGAACAGATGGGCCAAGGCGGGCGCAACAAGGGGCCGACGCCGCCACGTTATCGCTGGACCTACAACGGCCCGAATCCTATCGAGACCGACGACGCCGGGTAGCCGTTTCTCTCGCCGTCATCGCGGCCGCGTGCCCCTTTCCGCTCGCTTGCTTGAGACCCGCGTGTTGGCCGGGGATCTTGGAGCTCGCGAGCTGTCTCGGCGCCTACGAGGAACAGCCACCGATATCATGCGTCTCGCATCCGGGAGGCATGTTCGTCAGTCCGACAGGCCGCGGCGTTTCCGGGCCACCCGTCGCACCTCCAGGGCGGCGTTCACATGAAGCGGTAATCTCGATCCCCAGACGACTTCCTCCCGCGTCACGCCGATATCGTCGAGTGTTTTTTCATCCAGTGTCAGCATGTTGAGGAAGGCCAGTCTGGCAAGTCGCTCGTCTCTCCGGCGGCGCAGCGACTCCGAGAGACTTCTCCAAAATCCCAGCAGATCATTGAGGTGATGGGAAAACGTCAGATGACGAAGGGGGAAAGAGACGGCCTTTTCGGTGACGGCGGCGTTCCACATGCTGCGGCTCCCAAATCCCGGTTGTCTGGCTATTCGAGAACAGCATGCCGGTGAACAATTGACCAATCCAGAGAATTGATCTTATCATATAGATCAATTTTATTGATGGATTTCCTCTTATGAAACCCACCGAAACGACTTTGATCGAAACCGACCTGCTGCGGACGTTCGTCGCGATTTCGGAGACCGGCAGCTTTGCCGCTGCGGCAAAGCGTGTCTGCCGCACCCCCTCGGCGGTCAGCATGCAGATGAAGCGCCTCGAAGAGATTCTCGGCCAGGAGCTTTTCACGAAGTCCGGCCGCACCGTGGCGATCAACCGCCAAGGCGAGATGCTGCTCGGTTACGGCCGGCAAATTCTTCGATTGAATCAAGAGACCATTTCACGCTTCCGCGTTCCGCCTCTCGAAGGCCGGGTCAGCTTCGGCGCGCCCGACGACTTCGGGACGCGCTTTCTGCCGAGTATCCTCGCCAGGTTCGCCGCAACCCATCCGGACGTCAGTGTCGAGGTGGTCCTGGCGCCGAGCGTCCATCTGATCGAACTGGTAGGCTCCGGGGAATTGGACCTGACGCTGGTCACAACGGAGATGGATAAGATCGCCGGCAGGTCCGAGCGGGTCGTCTACAGCGAGCCCCTGGTTTGGGTCGGTCTCGCCGGGGGAGCTGCCAAAACCAAGTCCCCGCTGCCCTTGGCGCTTTCGGGCCGAGGCTGTTCCTGGCGGTCCGTCGCGCTCAACGCGTTGGACCGGATCGGGCGGCCCTACAAGGTCAGCTACACCTGCGAGAACTGCCAGGGCCAGTTGGCGGCACTGCTTGCCGACCTGGCTGTTGCGCCCTTGCCTGTCAGTCTCATGACCTCCCGCTATGAACAGCTTGGCGCTGCCGATCGCATGCCGTCTCTCGGACCCTATCAGATTCGTTTGATCGAGAAGTCGGCTCTCAGCGAAGCGGGTCGTGCCTTTGCCGATCATGTGGTCGAGAGCTTCCAGGACCTATAGGGTCCTCTCGCGTTTCCTGCCGGGGCACACCCATGGGAGCACGCCGGGCGAAAGGCGCCAAACAAACCGAAAGACGCCGAACCGCATGACGGGACTCCGATACGAAGATACCGGTGGAACTGCATGATCCGCTGGCTGAGAATCGAAGCCAGGATCTTCCTGCTGGCTCTGCAGTTCCTGACCCGGCTGCCGTTGCCGCGAGACGTCGGCTACACGCCAGAACGTCTTGCTGCGGCGACGCGTTACTATCCGGCGGTGGGTCTTCTCGTCGGCGGCATTGCAGCGCTGGTTTTCTTGGCTACCGTCCAGGTCTTTCCGCCGCTACTCGCACTGCTGCTGGCGACCGTGGCGACTCTGCTGGTCACCGGCGCGTTCCATGAAGACGGTCTGGCGGACACCTTTGACGGTATCGGCGGCGGCGCGACGCGCGAGGCTGCGCTGACAATCATGAAGGACAGCCGTATCGGCACCTTCGGCGCCGTGGCGCTGGGGCTTGTGCTGGCGACGAAGGTGGCCGCCCTCGCGGCGCTTCCGCTAGCCGCCGTCGCCTTGGCCCTGATCGTCGGGCATGGCCTGAGCCGCCTGTCGAGCGTGTTCGTGATCGCGACCAGCCGGTACCAGCGCGCCGAGGGGACCGGTAAGCCGACGGCCGAGGGTATCTCCGCCGCCGGCCTCCTGTGCGCGCTCCTGACAGGATTGGCTGCCGTCGCGGTGGCGCTCGTCTGCTTGCCGGGCGCAGCTCTGCTCTGCGGATTGGGTGGCCTGCTCGCCGGACACCTCGCCATCCGCCTGATCTTCGAGCGCAAGCTGGGCGGCTACAGCGGCGACACCTTGGGCGCCACCCAGCAGGTCGGCGAGGTGGCCTTCTATCTCGGTCTTGCCGCTTGGCTCTAAAAGTGGTGTGGCACGGTCTGCCCTAGGAGACTCGCGCCATTGGGGCCGAAGCCGCCAGGGTTGGGGCAAAGGGTTTGGAGACCGCGTTTTGCACAGGTTGGATCGAGGCGACGGCTTCCGACGACGCAGGGTGTAGCGCGGAGACGGCGCTCTCGTGCTGAGCCGTCTTCGGCAGCGGTTTTGGGTGAGGGTTTGCGGTTGGGTCCGAAGACCGCTCCAGCTCTCGTGCATCCTGCATCAAACGCGTCAGCTGACCCGTTCCTACGCCGCGCCAGATCATCATGGGCGAATCCTCCTCAAGTCGATCATGCAGGGTATCGCTAATGCGAGGCATTCGCAATAACGCTCCGGGTGAGTGCTCCATGTCTGCTGTCGAGGTCCTCTCGATTGCGTCGCAGCCTCCCCGCCCCTGCAACGCGCCGCCATGATCCACATCAATGCGAATGCGAGTCGCTCGCAATTATGAAAGATCAAGTCGATTCACGATTTGCGATCGCAATCCTGTCTTGACAGGGGATGGTTCGTGGGACTGAATGCGATTGCGAGTCATTCTTAACTTATAAGCTGTTTCAGGCCAGTCGGCCGGAGGGGCTGCGATTGTGCGGAATTGACATCGAAACTCCAGGCGACGCGAAGCAAGGGACGGAGACTATGAGAGCCATGACCGCCGGTGCGACAGGCGCGGCTGCCAAGACCGCACGCGCGACAAGATACGGATTTTTGGCCGGCGGAGCGCTGCTGGTCGCCAGCCTTCTGACGGCGGCCGCAGGCAAAGCGGCCGAACCGGCGGCCGTATTGGACACCTATGCCGACATTGCGCAGGCTGGCTACGAAGACTCTCTGATCACCGCACGGACGCTGCGTGCGACCATCGAAGCTCTGGTCGAGGCCCCCAGCGAAGAAACGCTGATGCAGGCCCGCGCCGCTTGGCTGGCCGCGCGGATTCCCTATCAGCAGACCGAGGTCTATCGCTTCGGCAACGAGATCGTCGACGATTGGGAGGGGCGCGTGAACGCCTGGCCTCTGGACGAAGGTCTGATCGACTACGTGGAGGGCGACTACGGCACGGAGTCGGACGAGAACCTCTATTACGCGGTCAACGTGGTCGCCAACTCCACCCTGACGGTGGGTGGGCGCTCGATCGACGCGACGGCCATCACGCCGACGCTCCTCAGCGACGTTCTGCATGAGGCGGACGAGGTCGAGGCCAACGTGGCGACCGGCTATCACGCCATCGAATTTCTGCTTTGGGGCCAGGATCTTAACGGCACCGGCCCTGGGGCCGGGACGCGCCCCGCGACCGACTTCGACATGGCCAACTGCAGTAATGGAAATTGCGACCGCCGCGCCGAATACCTGGTGGCGGTGACCGATCTGCTGCTCGCGGATCTGGAGGAGATGGTCGAGGCCTGGGGCGAGGACGGCGAAGCGCGTGCCGCGCTGACCGCGCAGGGCGAGGACGCGGGTCTGATCCGCATCCTCACCGGCCTTGGCTCCCTGTCCTACGGGGAGCTGGCCGGCGAGCGCATGCGGCTGGGGCTGTTGCTGCACGACCCCGAGGAAGAGCACGACTGCTTCGCCGACAACACCCACAACAGCCACTTCTACAACGTCGTCGGAATGATCAACGTCGTCACCGGAACCTACCGGCGCATCGACGGAACGCGGGTCAGCGGTCCCGGCCTGGAGGCCTTGCTCGCCGACGCCGATCCAACCGTGGCGGGGGAGCTGCGTGCCGGTCTCGAGCGGAGCTACGACGCCGCGCTGGACATGGTGCATCGGGCCGAGCGGGTCGAGAACTACGACCAGATGATCGCGGCTGGCAACGACGAGGGGAATGCGACGATCGAGGCCGTGATCCAGGCCTTGGTCGACCAGACCCGCAGCATCGAGCGGGCCGTCGCGGCGCTCGACCTGCAGCCGATCGCCTTCGAAGGTTCCGACAGCTTGGACAACCCGAACGCTGTTTTCCAGTAACACGCGGCTGAAAAGACAAGTAAGTGCGCCATCGCATCTTTATGTTTTCTTCTGGTCTTGCGCCCATGATCGATAGATCTATGGATGGTGAGGGAAGAACAGATGCGTAAATGTTCTCGTTATTTGGGTATTTGTGTGTTCGCATGCTTCTCGTCGGCCGCGCCGCTCGCAGCCGACGAGAGCTATCCGCGGATCTCCGGCGAGGTCGCCTTCGAGATCGAGAACGACTATGTCTTCGAGGCCGAGGACTCGGACGCGGAGTTGAACGACCTCTTCGCCACCGTGGAGCCGAGCATCCGCATCGAGCCGGTCGAGCATGTGGCGATCGTATCGGGTCTGGTGTTGGAGCCGGTGCGGGATGCCGATGACGATCGTTACTTCGAGGACCACGGACTCTACGTCGAGCAGCTCTTTCTCGAGTACAGCGACGACTGGGGCCGTGTGTTCGGAGGCAAGTTCAATCCCTCCTTCGGCGTTGCTTGGGACTTGGCGCCGGGGATCTTCGGGGTCGATTTCGCCGAGGACTACGAGCTGACCGAGCAACTCGGCGGCGGTGTCGCGCTCGGCTTCGGCAATGCGCGCAACGCCTATCTCGGGGTCGTTGAGGTTTCGGCCAACATCTTTCTGGCGGACCGAAGCCTTCTGTCCGAGAGCGTGATCAACGGTCGCGGAAATCTCGATCTCGATGAAGGCGGCGCGGGCAACACGAAAGGTCCCGGCGCCTTCAGTCTCACGCTGGACGGCAGCGACGTCGCGGCCTTGCCGGGCCTGTCCTACCACCTGGGCCTTCGATTTCGTGCCGGCGGCGAAGACGAAGACGGCGACGAGTCCGGCCTCGTCTTCGGTCTGGTGCAGGCCTTCGAGATCGACGAGAACCAGACGTTCGAGCTGATCGGCGAGGCCGCCTACTTCTCCGACTTCGACGCCGGCGAAGAGGAGGCGGTCTACGTGACCTTGGGCGGTGCCTACTACCTGGGCAACTGGAACGTTGCCGTTGTCGGTGCGCTCCGCGATACGGCGCTCGGCGACTCGGCGGTTGATACCGATCATCTGGCTCAGGTCTCGGCGGGCTACGCCTTCGACTTCGGTTTGGGCTTCGATCTCGGGTACCGCTACGGCCGGGAGGAGAGCAACGAGACCCACACGCTCGGCGCCTTGACCAGCTATACCTTGGAGTTCTAACGGAGACCGTGATCGTGAAGCCGCTCGCCTTCGTCGCTCTCTTCTCGGCCATCGCGTTCGGGGCCGTTGCCGTGTTTGCGGCGCCGGGCGAGCGGTCCCTCGATCATCGTGACGACCTGACCGCCGAGGAGCGGGAGCGGGTCGCGGGCGTGTTGGCTTTGCCCGAGGACTTCACCAGGGCCGAAGCTTTCGAGCGTTGGCCCGGCGGTGGCGGCACGTCGCGCAAGCTGATCAATCGCGATGCTTTCTCTCATCCGCTGGAGACGCTCGACTTCGAGCAGGAACAGCTCTTCCGGGTCGGCAACGGCATCTTCCGGAAGCTTTGGGTCAGCTCGCCCGCCTCGACTGAGGCCTCGGACGGTCTGGGGCCGCTGTTCAATGCCCGCTCCTGTCAGCGCTGCCACCTGAAGGACGGGCGCGGGCATCCTCCGCGGGAAGGGGAGACGGCGATCTCCATGTTCCTGCGTCTCTCCATCCCGCCGCAGGACGAGGCGCAACGGCACCTTATCGAGACGGGACAGGCCGGCGTCATTCCCGATCCGGTTTATGGCGGCCAGTTACAAAACTTCGCCGTGCCGGGGCATCTCGCGGAAGGCCAGATGACCATCACCTACGAGGAGCTGCCGGTCGAGCTCAACGGCGGTGAGGCCGTGAGCCTGCGCAAGCCGGTCTACGGCATCGCCGATCTCGGTTACGGGCCGACCCATCCCGAGCTGATGGTGAGCCCGCGGGTGGCCAACCAGGTGATTGGCCTCGGTCTGCTGGAAGCCATCCACGAAGGCGATATCCTGGCCCAATCGGACCCGGACGACGCCGATGGCGACGGCATCTCCGGACGGCCGAACTGGGTGCGCGACGATGTAACCGGCGAACTGGTTCTGGGGCGGTTCGGTTGGAAGGCGGGCAATCCCAACGTGCGGCAACAGTCGGCGCACGCTTTCGCCGGAGACATCGGCATCTCGACGAACCTCACGCCTTACCACGCGGGAGAATGCACCGAGGCGCAGACGGCCTGCCATGCGGCGCCGACGGGCGTCCAGGCCGCGCTCGGCGACGTGGAGGCGCCCGACACCGTGCTCGATCTCGTCACCTTCTATGCCGAAACTCTGGCGCCCCCGGCGCGCCGGGACCTGGAGGAGCCGGAGGTGCTGCGCGGCAAGTCTCTGTTCCATGCAAGCGGCTGCGCCGCCTGCCACACGCCGAAATATGTTACCCGCCGCGATGCGCCGATCGAGGGGACGAGTTTCCAATTGATCTGGCCCTATAGCGATCTTCTGCTCCACGACATGGGCGAGGGGCTGGCGGACGGCCGGCCCGAGTGGCGGGCGAGCGGGCGCGAGTGGCGCACCGCGCCGCTGTGGGGAATCGGGCTGACCGAGACGGTGAACGGCCACACCTTCTTTTTGCACGACGGCAGGGCGCGCAACCTGCTCGAGGCCATTCTCTGGCACGGCGGCGAGGCCCAGGCGGCCCGCGACGCCGTGGTGGCCATGACGCCGGAGGAGCGCGACGACCTCCTGGCCTTTATCGGATCGCTCTAGACCATGGTTTTGAGTCGCTCAGTCTTCACCGCCGCAATCGCCTGGGCTTTGCTGATCGGCGGCGGTCAGGCGCTGCGCGCGCAAGACGCTCCCGACTACGCGCAGGTGGTGGAAACCGCTGTCTCAGCCAGCATTCGCCCTGCGTACGACTCTGTCGCCGAGGCCTTTGCCGAACTCGACGAGACTCTGTCGGCCCGCTGTCGGGCTGGGAACACGCCGGACGGCCCGGAGGTCGGGCGGGCTTTCGCCGGTGCCGTCGCGGCCTGGGGCGGCGCTCAGCACCTTCGGTTCGGCCCGGTCATGGAGGAAGACCGCTATCTCAGCATTTTCTTCTGGCCGGACCCGCGAAACTTCACCAGCCGTCATCTGAGCGGCCTCAAGGCGGCGCTGGGCGATAAACCCTTGTCCGCCGAGAGTCTGGCCCAGATGAGCGTGGCGGTGCAGAGCCTCTCCGCCTTCGAGCGGGTGATGACCGATCCGGAGCAAGCTTCGGAGATCGGACTGCCGCGCTGCGACCTGGCCTTGGCGATCACGGCGAACCTGAGCGATAAGGCGACGGCGACCGCCGCCGCGTGGCAGGAGGGGGCGACCTACCCGCTGCTCTTGACCGAACCCGGCGCCGAGAACCCGCTCTACCGAGACGACCGGGAGGCGATGTCCGAGCTGTTCAAGGCGCTCGGCAGCGGCCTGCAGTTCCTCTCGGAGCGAACGCTCCTGCCGGTCGTCGGCGCCTCGATCGAAGCGGCCCGGCCGCGCCGCGCCGCCTTTCGCCGCAGCGGCCTGACCATGATGCACCTTCAGGCCATGGTTACCGGGCTCGAGGCCTACTATCTCGAAGGCGGTATCGCCGATGCCGTGGCGGCCGGCAATCCGGAGATCGACGCGCGGATCCGCGATCGCTTTCAACAGCTCTCGACCACGCTCGACGCGATCGAGGGTCCCTTCGCCGAGTCCGTGGTCGATCCGGATCAACGCAGCCGCTGGCGCTATGCCCTGACGCTCGCCGAGCTTCTGGTGCGCGAGGTCAACGGCGGAGCTTCCGCCGCGCTGGGGCTTTCGCGCGGGTTCAATGCCTTCGACGGCGACTGAGCCATGGCGGGTCCGGTAACTCTCTCCCGGCGCGCCCTGCTTGCAGCGTTTGCGGCCGGCGCTGTCCGACCGTCCATGACCTGGGCGAAGGAGCGCTTCGCCTTTATGGCTGCTTGGCAGGCAGGCAAGGGCGGCTACCGTGCCGGTGTTCTGACGGCGGCGGGACAGACGCTGCAGGCGGTCGATCTGCCGGGGCGGGGACACGGGATGGCCTGCGATTCCGCGGGACGGCAGGCCGTGATCTTCGCCCGACGGCCCGGCCGCTTCGCCTTGGTGCTCGATCTCCGCACGGGAGAGCGCAGAGCGGAGATTTCGGCGGTGCGGGGACGGCACTTCTACGGTCACGGCTGCTTTTCGGTCGACGGGCAGCGGCTCTACGCGACGGAGAACGACTACGAGGGCGAGCGGGGGGTGATCGGCGTCTACGACGCGGCCGACGGCTTCCGCCGGATCGGCGAGCTGCCGAGCCATGGCGTCGGCCCGCATGAGCTTCGTCTGCACCCGGACGGCGGCACACTGGTCGTCGCCAACGGGGGCATTCTGACTCATCCCGACGTGCCGCGTGCCAAGCTCAACCTTACGGAAATGGCGCCCTCGCTCGTATTCCTTGAGGCTTCGAGCGGCCACCTGCTGCACCGGGTCGCTCCGCCCGCAGCGCTGCATCGCCTCTCGCTGCGCCACCTGGATATCGCATGCGATGGCCGGGTGGCGGTGGTCGCGCAATGGGAGGGGGATCCTCTGGAGCGACCGCCGCTGGTCGGATTCACGGCCCTCGGCGAACCGCTACGGCTGGTCTCGGCGCCGGAGGACGGGCAGGCGGGCATGAGGAACTATTGCGGCTCCGTCGCCTTCTCCGACGACGGCAGCCGCCTCGCCGTCACCGCGCCGCGCGGCGGGCTGGTGACGCTCTGGCGCAGCGACGGCAGCTTTCTCGGCGCCGAGGAGCTGCCGGACGTCTGCGCGGTCGGTGCCGTGCCGGGCGGGTTTCTGCTGGCGTCCGGCGAGGGCCACTTGGCGGAGCTGCGGGGCGGACGCCTGATCCCCGTCGACCGAAGTTCGCGCCGCTTCGACAACCACCTGATGCCTTTGTCCGTCTGACCTCCGCGGACGGTGCCCGGCGAAAGGCGCCACCGAACCGGCGACAAGACTGCTTGATCGATATCAATGAGAATGATTATCAATCTCGATAAAGTCACCCTTGAACTTGGCTTGAAGAGGTCGGAATGCCGCCAACCAGCCGCGCTGCTGCGATCACCGCCGAGGGACCGCCCCTCGACCGCTCTCTGGCCGGGGTCCCGCAGGGTCGAACCGTTCGGATCGACTCGCTGCACGCCGGGCAGGTGACGAATCGCAGGCTGACGGAGCTGGGTCTGTGCAGCGGCACCCTGGTCGAGGTCCTGCAGAACCACGGTCGCGACGGGGTGATCGTGGGCCTGGGCAGCGAGCGTCTGGCTTTGCCGCGCTCGCTCGCCGTACGCGTCTGGATCGCGGAGTGTCCCGAGGTCGCCGGCGTGGCCGGGGGGACCGCGTCATGACCTCGATCACCATCGCCCTGATCGGCAACCCCAACACCGGCAAGACCTCTCTCTTCAATCAGCTCACCGGCCTGCGGCAGCGGGTGGCGAACTGGCCGGGCGTCACAGTGGAAAAGCGCAGCGGTCCCTTCCGCCTGGGCGCGCTGAAAGGTACCGCGGTGGATCTACCTGGTATCTACTCGTTGGCCCCCTCCGAGACGTCCGAGGACGAGGGCGTGGCGCGGGCCTACCTGGCAGCCTGCGAGGCGGATGTCGTCATCGATATCGTGGACGCCGCGAACATCGAGCGGCATCTTTATCTGGCTGTGCAGTTGCTGGAGCAGGGCTATCCGGTGGTGGTCGCGCTCAACATGATGGACGTGGCCCGCGCCAACGGCATTGAGATCGATATCGCCGCTCTATCCCGCCGGCTCGGCTGTCCTGTGGTGCCTCTCGTCGCGTCGCGCGGCGAAGGTCTGAGCGCTCTGGAGGTGGCGGTCCGGCAAAGCCTGCGCGGCCGCTCGCGGCAGCGTTCCGACCTGATCGATCACGGTCAGCTGATCGAGGACGCTCTCGGCGACATTGCCGTCGCTCTGATGCAGGGAGGCATGACGACGGTTCCGGCGCGACGCACCGCGATCCGCCTGATCGAAGGAGACAGCAACAGCCTGGCGGATCTTGCACCCGACAGTACAGCGGCGGTCGCGGCGCGCCTAGCCGCTCTGGAGCGGGACAGCGGCGCGCCGTCGGACCTGCTGCTGGCAGAGGGCCGCTACGGTTTCATCATGGCGGCAACGGGCGAAGTCGTGCAGCGCCGCCGCAAGTTATCGCGCGCCGTTTCCGACCGGATCGACCGTGTCACTCTGCACCGGGCGCTCGGGCTCCCGATCTTTCTGGGCTTGATGTATCTGATGTTCCTCTGGACGATCAGCATCGGCGGCGCTTTCATCGACTTTTTCGATATCCTCGCCGGGACGCTCTTCGTCGACGGTGTCGCCCAGCTTCTCGCTGGCCTGTCGGCTCCGATCTGGCTCTCGGTGATTTTAGCCGACGGGATCGGCGGCGGCCTACAGACGGTCGCCACCTTCATTCCCATCATCGGCTGTCTCTTTCTGTTTCTCGCCGTGCTGGAGGACAGCGGCTACATGGCGCGCGCGGCCTTCGTGATGGACCGCTTCATGCGTACCGTCGGTTTGCCGGGCAAGGCCTTTCTGCCGCTTCTCGTGGGATTCGGCTGCAGCGTGCCGGGCGTGATGGGAACGCGCATTCTCTCGGATGCGCGGGACCGTAAGACGACGATCATGATGATCCCCTTCATGTCCTGCGGCGCGCGGGTTCCCGTCTATGCGCTCTTTGCCGCCGCCTTCTTCCCGGTTAACGGCCAGAACCTGGTCTTCGTCCTCTATATCGTGGGGATTCTGGTCGCGATCCTCACCGGCTTCGCGCTGAAGCGTACCCTGCTGATCGGTAGCACTGCCGGCCCTGCGGTGATTGAATTGCCGCGCTACCATCTGCCGACCCTGCGCAATGTTTTCCTGCGCACCTGGGACCGGCTGAAGGTCTTCGTGCGGGGCGCTGGCAAGATCATCGTGCTGATGGTCATGGCCCTCTCGATCCTGGGTGCGGTCAGCCACGACGGCAGCTTCGGCGAGGTGGCGATGGAGGAGTCGCTGCTGGCGGATGTCGGCCGCGCCATCACACCGGCCTTTGCGCCCATGGGCATCGAGGAGGACAACTGGCCGGCCACCGTCGGTATCTTCACCGGCCTGCTGGCCAAGGAAGCGGTGGTCGGAACCCTGGACAGTCTCTACGGCGCGCTTGCCGCTTCCGACGCCGGCGCCACCCAGGACGAGGAGGCGGTGACTTTCAGTCTTCTCGACGGTCTTGCCGAAGCTGCGACGACCGTTCCCGAGAATCTCGGCGGCGTGGCGGCTGCCTTGCTCGATCCTCTCGGCATCGCCATCGGCGAAGTGTCGGAACTGGACGTGGCCGCCGAGGTGCAAGAGGTCTCGACGGGAACCTTCGGCGCAATGGTCGAGCGTTTCGATGGCCAGATCGGGGCTTTCGCCTACCTGCTGTTCGTGTTGCTTTACTTCCCCTGCTTCGCCGCCATGGGCGCGATCTATCGCGAGTTGGGTTTCGGCTGGACCGCCTTCGCGGGCGTTTGGACCACCGGTCTCGCCTATGGCGTTGCGACGTCCTTCTACCAGGCAGCCCGCTGGCCGCAGGACCCTTTCGCCGCGGCGAGCTGGATCGCCGGGGTGTTGATCGCCCTGGCGTTGTCGCTCGCCGTCATGCGGTGGCTGGGTCTCCGGGACGAGACGGCGCCTCTTGTGAAACCGGCGGAGTGAGATTGCGATGCTTGTGAATCTGCGCGATCACCTGAGGCAGAGCGGACCTTGCACCTTGAGCGAGATCGCGGCGCATCTCGACGTCGAGCCGGGGACCGCCGAAGGACTTCTGGAGGTCCTGGTTCGCCGCGGCGATGCCTCGCGCGAACCCTTTGCCAGTCACTGCGGTGGATGCGCCGGAGCCTGCAGCGGAGTCTGCGGACTTCAGAACCTCGCCATCTACCGCGCCAAAAGAGACTCTCAGTCGTCGGCGTAACCGAAGGGCTGTGGCGCTTTCGCGTCGGTTTCGACCCACACGCTCTTCGGTTGCGTATACTCCAGCAATCCCTCGTAGCCGCTCGAGCGCCCGTAGCCCGAACCCTGCATGCCGCCGAAGGGCGACATCACCGAGAGCGTCCGATAGCCGTTGATCCAGAAACTTCCGGCGCGGACGGCGGCGGCCACACGATGCGCCCGGCCGACATCGGCGGTCCAGACCGCACCGGCGAGATCGAAGGGGCTGTCGTTGGCCAGCGCCAGGGCTTCTTCTTCCTCGTCGAACAGCAGGCAGGACAGGACCGGGCCGAAGATCTCCTCCCGCGCCACGGCCATCTCGGAGGTGACCTCGCCTAGGACGGTCGGCGCGTAGAAGTAGCCTTCGCCGGCGCCCTCAGGCTTGCTGCCGCCGGCGAGCACTTGTGCGCCGGCGCTGCGGCCGGCCTCGACCATCTCGAGGATGCGCGCGAATTGGCGCGCGTTGTTGATCGGACCGACTTCGGTAGCCTCGTCGAGTGGTGCGCCGACTTGGAGGCGTTTGGCACCGCCGGCGATCAGGTCCAGCAGCGGCTCCGCGACGCTGCGGTGAACCAGCAGCCGCGATCCGGCGGTGCAGCTCTGTCCGGCGGCGGCGAAGCACGCCGCCTGTGCCCCCTTGGCGGCGCGCGCCAGATCGGCGTCCGGAAAGACGATATTGGCCGACTTGCCGCCCAGTTCGAGCAGACAGGGTCGCAAATTGCGCGCCGCCGTCTCGGCGATCGCACGGCCGGTCGCGGGCGAGCCGACGAAGACGGTCTTGGCGACACGCGGGTCGGAGACGAGAGCCTGCCCGGCCGTGCGGCCGAGCCCGGCGAGAACGTTGACCGCGCCGCTGGGCAGGCCGGCCTCGTGCAGCAGCAGCCCGAGGCAGACCGAGGTCACGGGGGTCAGCTCGCTGGGCTTGAGCACGACCGCGTTGCCGGCCGCCAACGCCGGGGCCAACTGCCAGCCGGCCGTGAAGATCGGGGCGTTCCAGGGCGTGATCTGTGCCACAACGCCCAGTGCTTCGCGGCGCGTATAGTTCAGGTGACTGGTCGGTACCGGAATCACCTCGCCGTGCAGTTTGTCGGCCCAGCCGGCGTAGTAGTCGAACATCTCGGCGACCTTGAGCACCTCGGCCCGGGTGTCGCGGATCGGCTTGCCGGCGACGATGGCCTCCAGAACGGCGAGACTTTCGGCGCGCTGTCGCACCAGTTCCCCCATCCGCCAGAGCACCCGGCCCCGGGCGCTGGCCGTCACCGACTGCCAGGCCACCCGCCCGCGCTCGGCCGCCTCCAGGGCGTCGCGCGCGCCGCCGTCGCCGCAATCGGGATAGTCGAACAGCGGTTTGGCGGTGGCGGGGTCGATCACCTCGACGCTTTCGCCGCCGCCGGGCCGCAGTTCGCCCCCGATCAGGGAGCCGAACCGCTCCGGAGCACCGAACCAGATCGAGAGATGCTTCTGCAGAAGGCCGCTCATCCTCGGCTGGACTCCTTTGCGTAGGTCACCATGCGATTGAAATCCTCGCTGTCGGGCAGGCTCTCCCGCGACTCCTGCCAGATTGCAGCGGCGGCTCCCGCGAGGGCCGGAGTCACTTCGGCTTCCTCGGCCAGCTTCAGCGCGAGGCCGACGTCCTTGCGCATCAGTCCCATGGAGAAACCGGAATCGAAGTCTCCTGAGAGCACCCAGCGCGGTAGATTCACTTCGGTGACCCCGCTGCGGCCCGAGCCGATGTTGAGGGCGGCCAGCAAGGCCTCGGGCGTCAGGCCGCCGGCTTCGGCCAAGGCCAGGGCCTCCCCGGCCAGGGTCAGATGAGCTGCGCAGAGCAGATTGTTGACCAGCTTGGTGACGTTGCCGGCGCCCGGCCCGCCGCAACGGACCACCTGCCGGGACAGAGTTGCGAGCAGGGCTTCGGCGCGGTCGAGATCGGGCCGGTTGCCGCCGGCCATGATCAGCAGCTGCGCGTTGCGGGCGCCGCTCGGTCCGCCCGACACCGGCGCATCCACATAACCGAGGCCGCGCGCCGCCATCTCAGCCTGCAGCCGCCGGGTGGATCCCGGTTCGGCGGTCGAAGTGTCGATGACCAGGCTGCCCGGCGGGAGCGCCGGCGCGGCTTCCGCCACCACGGCCTCGACGATCTGCGACGTCGGTAGGGAGAGTAGCAAGGCATCGCTGTCAGCCGCCAGCTCGGTCAGACTGTCTCGGGTCGGCGAGAAGGCTTCGCGCCGCGCCTCCGCCGCATCGAAGCCGGCGACCGCGAAGCCTGCCGTTTCCAGGGTCCGCGCCATCGGCAGCCCCATGTTGCCGAGACCGACGACACCGACCTTGCGGATCGCCTGCGCCATCAAGCCGCGCTCGGCAGGGTCAGAGACTGCAGCCGCAAGGCTCGTCCCGGCCGCGCGCCGGTCGTGGCGCCGTCGCGCCAGACGCTGCGCCCGTTGACCCAAACCTCCAGGATCCCGCGCGCGGGTGTCTTGGGCGCCTCGAAGGTCGCGGCATCGATCACCTCGTCGGGGTCGAAGAGCACCAGGTCAGCGGCGGCCCCGACGGCGAGCCGTCCGCGGTCGCTCAGCCCGAACTCCGAGGCCGGCAGCCCGGTCATCTTGCGCACCGCCTCCTCCAGACTGAAGAGCTGCAGGTCCCGGCTGTAATGGCCGAGCACGCGCGGGAAGGTCCCCCAAAGTCTCGGGTGCGGATGGGAGTCGTGGGGCAGTCCGTCGGAGCCGATCATGCTGTGGGGATAGGCCAGGATCCGCTGCACGTCGGCCTCGTCCATCATGAAGAAGATCCCGCCGGCGGGTGTCAGGCGCGAGACGGCCTCCTCCACATCGACCCCCCAGTCGGCGGCGATGTCTTTCAGGTCGCGGCCCGTCGCATCGGGGTGGGGCACCGACCAGGTCACCAGCACCTTGCTGGCGCCCATCAAGCGGCCCGAGTCGAGCATGGTCGAGCCCGCGACGTAGGGATAGACATCGAGGCCGATGTGCTGCTGCCCGCGGGTCGCGTCGATCAGTGCGAGGGTTTCGACGGAGCGGCCGTAGTTGGCCTGTCCGGCGCACTTGTGATGGGAGATGACGACCGGCACCTGCGCCTCGCGCCCGATCCGGAAGGTCTCCCCCAAGGAATCGATCACGTGATCGGCCTCGTCGCGCATGTGGGTCGTGTGCAAGGCCCTGGCCTGATGCAAGGCCTTGGCCAGTTCGATCACCTCCTCGGTCGGCGCGGCCATGGCCGGCGGATAGAACAGACCGGTCGACAGGCCGATGGCACCGGCCTCCAGGCTTTGTTCGAGCCGGTGACGCATCGTCGCCACTTCATCGCCTGTGGCCGGGCGGTCGAGACTGTCGAGAGTGCCGGCCCGCAGACTTGAGTGCCCCACCTGAGCCAGGGCGTTCGTCGCCGGCGGCTCCTTGTCCAGAAAATCG
Organism: Algihabitans albus; assembly: GCF_003572205.1. NCBI lineage: Bacteria > Pseudomonadati > Pseudomonadota > Alphaproteobacteria > Rhodospirillales > Rhodovibrionaceae > Algihabitans > Algihabitans albus. The sequence continues at coordinate 274,980 of NZ_QXNY01000001.1, read as the reverse complement.
AGATAGCCGGCGAAGTCGGCGAAAAAGCCCTCGGGTTTTTCGCTGATCAGGTCGAGCGGCGGCGGCGGGCGGCGGTCGATCGCCAGCGGCGCCAGGCTGACCCCGCAGTTACCCGTGACCACCGTGGTCACGCCCTGGCTGACCTTGCAGTCCATGGTCGGGTTGGCGATCAGCGCGCGGTCGTCGTGGGTGTGCACGTCGATGAAGCCGGGCGCGAGCACCTTGCCCCCGGCGTCGATGTCTTTTGCGCCCTGCCAGCCGTCGAGATCGCCGAGCGCCACGATCCGGTCGTCGCGGACGGCCAGACCGCCCGACCGAGCCGGCGCGCCGGTGCCGTCGATCAGCGTGGCGTTGCGGATCAACAAATCGGTCTGCTTCGAGTCTGGGCTCATACCGCGCGCGCTCCCCTTCGTTTTCCGCGAAGATGCTGTGAAGGCGGTGAGGATAGCCCGCTTGCGCGCTCGCTCGCTAGGGTAAGAGACATGGATCGGATACATCTTAAGGAGAGTCGGATGGAGCTTGCGGATCGGACGGCGACCTGGGTGCTCGCGGAGACGGAGGCCGGACGGCTGACGCGCGGCGACTATCTGGAGGCGTGCCTGTCGCGGATCGCGGCGCGCGAGCCGGAGGTGAAGGCCTGGGCTTGCCTGGAGGCCGACGTGGCACGCAAGGCTGCTGCTCCGGGGCCGCTGTCAGGCCTGCCGATAGGCGTGAAGGATGTCTTCGACACGGCGGACTGGCCGACCGGCTGCGGCTCGCCGCTCTATGCCGGCCACCGTCCCGGCCATGACGCGGCGGCCGTGGCGCTCGCGCGTGCCGCCGGTTGCGTTCTGCCGGGGAAGACGGTGACCACCGAGTTCGCCTACTTTTATCCCGGCCCGACCGCCAATCCTCACAATCCGGCGCATACGCCGGGCGGTTCCTCCAGCGGTTCGGCGGCGGCGGTCGGTGCCGGCATGGTGCCCTTCGCGCTCGGTACCCAGACGGCCGGTTCGGTGATCCGGCCGGCCGCCTTTTGCGGGGTGGTCGGCTACAAGCCGACCTTCGGTACGATCTCGACCTTCGGTGTGAAGCAGTTCGGCTGGTCGCTGGACACCGTCGGAGTCTTCGCGCGCGATCTGGCCGATGCCGCGCTGCTCGCCGAAGTGCTCTCCGGTTTGCCGCTGCGTCCGCGTGGCGACGCCGGCGCGCCACGGATCGGTCTCTACCGCGCGGCGCGTTGGTCGGTCGCCAGCGATCCCATGACGGCCGCACTTGAGGCCGCCGCCGCCGCCGCGCGTGCGGCCGGCGCGCAGGTCGCGGAGGTTGAGCTGCCGGAGGCCTGCGACGCTCTGTTCGACGATCAGAAGCTGGTGATGGCTTACGAGGGCGCGCGCGCCCTGGCGCACGAGCGGCGCTGCCATCGCGATGCCTTGAGCGCGCCGCTGTTGGAGTTGACGGACGCCGGCGCGCAAGCCGATCCCGGCGACTACCTGCAGGCGCGGGTGCGTACCCGCGCTGCCAGAACCGCGCTTGGCGCTCTCTTCGCCGAGGTCGATGTCCTGCTGACCCCGCCGGCCGCGGGCGCCGCGCCGCGCGGGCTGAACGCGACCGGAGACCCGGCCTTCAATCGGGCCTGGACTCTTCTGGGCCAGCCCTGCGTGACCTTGCCGGCGGGCCGTGACTCTTCGGGTCTGCCGCTGGGGCTGCAACTGGTCGGGGGCTTCGACGACGACGCCCGGCTTCTGGCCGCGGCGACTTGGCTGGAGCGCGTCCTGGCCGGGTAAGAGAGCGCTCTATGGGAAGGCAGTCTACTCGGCGGCGTCGGAGCTGTCTTTCAAAGGACCCTTGGTCTCGACAATCAGGCGATACTGCTCCGGCTCGCGGTGGCGGGCGAAGTCGAAGACGCTTTGCTTGTAGGAGAGACCGAGGTCCAGGTCGCAGGCCGCGGTGATCAGTTCGTCCTCTTCCGTCACCGCGACGGCCACCGTCTCGCCCGTCGGCGCGATGATCTGGGTGCCGCCGATCATCGGCACGCCTTCCTCGTTGCCCGCCTTGGCGACGCCGACGACCCAGGTCGCGTTCTGATAGGCGCCGGACTGCATCACGAGCTGGTTGTGGAACCATCCGAGGCGGTCGTGCTCCGGCGCGGGAGGATGGTGCACCGGCGTGTTGTAGCCGAGCAGCACCATCTCCACGCCCTGCAGACCCATCACCCGATAGGTCTCGGGCCAGCGTCGGTCGTTGCAGATACAAAGGCCGATGCGCCCGCCCAGGGCATCGAAGACCGGAAAGCCCAGATTTCCGGTTTCGAAGTAGCGCTTCTCCAGGTGCTGGAAGGCGCGCCATGGCTCGTTCTCGGCGTGGCCGGGAAGATGGATCTTCCGATACTTGCCGACGATATGCCCTTGCTTGTCGACCAGGATCGAGCTGTTGAAGCGCCGGGTCCGCCCCGCGTCTTCGGCCAGTTCGGCGTAGCCGAGGGAAAAGGCCAGACCGAGCCGCTTGGCCTCGTCGAAGAGAGGCTGAGTCTCGGGGCCCGGCATCTCCCGCTCGAAGAAGGCATCGACCTTTGACTGCTCCTCCATGAACCAGCGGGGGAAGAAGGTGGTCAGCGCCAACTCCGGAAAGACCACCAGATCGCAGCCGCGGGCCGCGGCCTCGCGGAGATGGGCGATCAGGCGCTCGACCACTTGGGCGCGGCTCTCGGCCAGGGCGATGGGCCCCAATTGGGCGGCGCCAAGGGTGACGATGCGGGGCATGTGGCCTCCTCTCTTCTTGAACCCGAACTACGATGCCAGTTCGAGCAGTATGTGCAGCAGCACGTCGGCGCCGGCGGCGATGTCGGACGCGTCCGTGAACTCGCGTACGTTATGACTGATGCCGCCGACACTGGGCACGAAGATCATGGCTGCCGGGCAGATTCGCGCCAGCATCTGCGCGTCGTGGCCGGCCCCGCTGGGCAGGCGGCGCACCGAGTGGCCGAGCCGCCCGGCGATCTCCTCGATCCGTGCCACCAGTGCCGCATCGAACAGCACCGGTTCGAAGCGGGCAAGCTGGCGTTGCTCTATCGTCAGCCCTTCCTGCTCCGCCGTCTTGGCGACAAAGCCCCGCAGGCGCCGTTCCGCCTCCTGCAGGATGTCCTCGTCGGTGTTGCGCAGATCGACGGTGAAGCGGGCCCGGTTGGGGATGACGTTGACCAGGTTCGGCCCGAATTCGATGGCCCCGACCGTGCCGACCTGATCGCCGCCGAGTTCGCGCGTCAGGTCGCGCACGAAAGTGATCGTCGCGCCCGCCAGGTAGCCGGCGTCGTGACGCAGCCGCATGGGAGTCGTGCCGGCGTGGTTCGAGACGCCGGAGACGGAGAACTCCGTCCAGGAGATTCCCTGCAGCGACTCGACCGCTCCCAGAGTCACCCCCTCCCGTTCCAGAACCGGTCCCTGTTCCACGTGCAGTTCGACGAAGGCTCGGACAGCGGGCGCCCCGACCGGCGCGGCGCCGTCGTAGCCGATCTTCCGCAACTCGGCGTCGACACGCGTGCCGTCGATGCCTTCAGTCGCCAAGGCGTCCTCGAGCGGAAGACCGCCGACATAGACCAGGCTGCCCATCATGTCGGGGGCGAAGCGCGCGCCCTCTTCGTTGGTGAATACGGCCACCGCCAGCGGGTGTTCGGTCTCCACGCCAGCTTCGTTCAGGCTCTCCATCACTTCCAATCCGGCTAGCACGCCGAGATTGCCGTCGTAGCGGCCGCCGGTGCGAACCGTGTCGATATGCGAGCCGGTCATCACCGGCGCGCGGGCCGCCGCGCCTGTGGTGCGGGACGGACGCAGGCCGACGATATTGCCGATGGCATCGATCGAGATCTGCAGGCCGAGCTCACGCATCCAGCCGACCACGAGATCGCGGCCGGCCTTGTCGGCCTCCGTCAGTGCCAGACGGCAAACGCCACCGCCTTCGATGGCACCGATCTCCGCCAGCTTGGCGATCCGCTCCAGCAGGCGCGGATGATTGAGCCGGGGCGCCACCGTTCGACCGGTCATTCCGCGGGGACCTTTGTGCGTACCTCGTCGCCCGAGCGTCCGACGATTTCGCTGTAAAGACGAGGATCGGTGTCGCCCTCGCTGCCGAACAGCAGAATCCGGCTGTCCGGGCCGAGGCCCAGGCTCTCCCGGACTCGGGGCCGGGCGAGGGCACCGATCGCGGCGCAGAGCCCGGCGACAGCCGACTCGCCAGCGACCAGTGGCGGATCGCCGTCGCAACCCTCTGCGAGCAGACGCATGCCCTCCCGGGCCGAGGCATCGGTGACGGTCATGAAGGCGTCGGCGCCTTCATCCAGAATGTCCCAGGCGAGCAACGAAGTTTCGCCGCAAGCGAGGCCGGCCATGATGGTGTCCAGTTCACCGGTGACGTGACTCGCCGTCCCGTTCTGCACGCTGGCCAGCAGGCAGGCGGCTTCGTCCGGTTCGACGGCGACGAAGCGCGGGCGCCGCTGCTCCAGCGTTTCCCAGAGGTGAGCGCAGATCGCCGCCGCCATGCCGCCGACCCCCGCCTGTACCAGTACGTGGGTCGGAAGAGAGTCGCCGCACTGGGCCAGCGCTTCCTCCGCCATGACCGCGTAGCCTTGCATCACGTCGCGCGGGATGTCCATGTAGCCGGGGTAGGAGGTGTCGGAAACGACGGTCCAGCCTTGAGCCTCGGCTTCGCGTGCGGCCTCGCGCACGGCTTCGTCGTAGGTACCCGGCACGCGGCGTACCTCTGCACCGTAGCGGGCGATGGCGTCGACCCGGCCCTGGCTGACGGTGCCATGCACGAAGATCACGCAGCGGCAGCCGAAGGTCTGCGCACCCCAGGCGACGGAACGCCCGTGATTGCCGTCTGTCGCGCAGCAGACCGTCAGGCTGGAAACGAGGTCGGCCCCCTGTCCCTTCAGAATTTCGGCGGTGGAGGGCGTCGTCCCGGTAACCTCGGCAAGGCGGCGCTGCAGGAGGCGCAGCACCGCGTAGGCACCGCCTAGGGCCTTGAAGCTGCCGAGGCCGAAGCGGCCGCCTTCGTCCTTATAAGCGATTTCGGCCAGGCCCAGCCGGCCCGCCAGACCCGGAAGCCGAACCAAAGGCGTCGGTCGATAGCCGGGCCAGCCGGCGATCTCGGCCTGTGCGGTTTCGAAGGCGGCCCGGTTCAGGATCGCGCTCTGGCGCGCGCCGTAGGGCCGCGAAGGCTCGCCTTTCGGATTGAGCGCGATCTCCAACGGTTCGCTGGCGAGCGCGCTCAGGCTTGTGCTTTGCAGGTTCATCATGGCGGTGGTAACCGGTTCGATAGGGAGGAGCGGTGGGGGTGGGACGAGCACGAAGCAGCAATCGCAGCTGCCGGTCAACAGTCCAAGGCGGAACGGGATCTGAGCGTTTGGACCGCTGCTTTATTGGATACAATGCAGGCATGTTAGGCACGCAATAGACAGACTGTCTGATTTTTCAGCAGTCGATATGCCGGGCCGGGCGCTCGCTCTCTAAACTCCGATGCGATGATTGCCTTTGGCGCTGCTCGTCACGCGAGCTTTTTCGGCGATCTGAGACTTCGGACTCGCTTCGCCGGGCCGGCTGGCACAGGATTTGAAGGTTAAACGAAAGTTAAGCATAGGACCCGGGGTGATCCCCAAGACCAAGGCGCGTCGTGTGACCTGGCGTGCAGGTCATCCGGACAGGGTCCCAAAAGACAACAAGGAGGCTCTCGATGGCGAGTATCACAAGGCGGCGCTTCGGCGTCTTCACGGCTGCGGCGGTGGCGCTCGGCGCTGCTGTGGGACTGAGCGCCCAGGCAGCACAGGCCGAAACGGTTCTGCGGGTGATCCCGCATGCCGACCTCAAGAACGTCGATCCCATCTGGACGACGGCCTACATCACCCGCAACCACGGCTACATGGTCTACGACACGCTCTTTGCGATGGACGAGAACCTGGAGCCGCAGCCCCAGATGGTCGACACCTGGGAGGTCAGCGAGGATGGGCTGACCTGGACCTTCGTCTTGCGCGACGGCTTGACGTGGCACGACGGCACCCCCGTGACGGCCGAGGATTGCGTCGCCTCCCTGCAGCGCTGGGGCGCCCGCGACGGCATGGGACAGAAGCTGATGGACACGGTCGCGTCGCTGGAGGCGACCGACGAGAAGACCATCGTCCTGACGCTGTCGGAGCCTTACGGCCTGGTGCTCGAGTCGATCGGCAAGATCAGCTCCAACGTTCCTTTCATGATGCCGAAGCGTCTCGCCGACACCGATCCCTTCGAGCAGGTGCCGGAGATCGTCGGCTCGGGACCCTTCATGTTCTCCCAGGAAGATTGGGTTCCCGGCTCCAAGGTCGTCTACTTGCGAAACGAGAACTACAATCCGCGCGAAGAGGCTCCCAGCGCGGCGGCCGGCGGCAAGCTGGCTCAGGTCGACCGTGTCGAGTGGCTCTACATTCCCGACCAGACCACCGCCCTCAACGCCCTGCTGAACGGCGAGGTCGATTACTGGGAACAGCCGCCAGTCGATCTTGTGCCGATCCTGCAGCAGAACAGCGACATCGTCGTCGAGGTTCTCGATCCCCTGGGTAACCAGGGCATGCTGCGGATGAACCACCTGCATCCGCCTTTCGACAATGAGAAAGTCCGCCAGGCCGTGGTCGCCGCCGTCAATCAGGAGACCTACATGCTGGCGGCGATCGGCGATCCCGAGTACTTCGACATCTGCACTTCGCTTTACGCCTGCGGCTCTCCGCTCGAGACCACGGCGGGAGCCGACCTGCTGGTCAACCCCAGCAAGGAAACGGCGATGAAGCTGCTGGAAGAGGGTGGCTACGACGGGACGCCCGTGGTCATCCTGCAGGCCACCGATATCCCCGTTCTGAATGCCGCCAGCCTGGTGACCGCCCAGACCCTGCGCGATATCGGTATGGAGGTCGAGCTGCAGGCCATGGACTGGGCGACGCTGACTTCGCGCCGTGCGGTGCAGGATCCGGTCGTCGACGGCGGATGGAACGTCTTCCACACCTGGTGGATCGGCGGCGACATCTCGAACCCCGTGACCCACACCGGGCTCTCGACCGGCGGCACCGAGCGGGCCTGGTTCGGCTGGCCGGACGATCCGAAGCTGGAAGAACTGCGCGACGCCTTCTCCAAGGAGACGGATCCCGACGTGCAGAAGGCCTTGGCCGACGAGGTCCATGCTCGCGCGCTTCAGGTCGTCACCCATGCCAACTTCGGCACCTGGTTCAACCCGGTGGCCTATCGGTCGAACGTCTCCGGCCTGATCAAGTCGCCGGTGCAGTTCTTCTGGAACGTCTCCAAAAACTAGTCTCGCTACGAAGAGAGAGCTGATCCAACCGATGCTCGGTTTCATCGCCCGACGGCTTCTGGCCACCATCCCCGTCATGGGGGTGGTGGCTCTCTTCGTGTTCCTAATGTTGCATCTCAGTCCCGGCGATCCGGCCACCGTGATCGCCGGCGACTATGCCAGTCCGGCCGATATCGAGAGAATCCGCGCCAAGCTTGGGCTGGATCAACCCATACACATCCAGTTCGGAACCTGGGTCTGGACCCTGATGCAGGGCGATCTGGGCATCTCGATCTTCTCGAACCTTCCGGTCACCAAACTGATCGCGCAGAGGCTCGAACCGACGCTCATGCTGGCCCTGACCACGCTGATCATCACGATCCTGGTCGCGGTGCCAATGGGGGTCATCGCCGCCTGGAAGGCGGGCACCTGGATCGACCGGAGCATCATGCTCTTCGCCGTTGTCGGCTTCTCGATTCCGGTCTTCGTGCTGGGCTATATCCTGATCTACTTCGTCTCGCTGAAAGCCGGCCTTCTGCCGGTTCAGGGTTATCGGCCGATCTCCGAGGGCGTCGTTCCCTTCCTCAGATCGATCACTCTGCCGGCGCTGACCCTCAGCGTGATCTATATCGCGCTGATCGCCCGCATCACCCGTGCCTCGATGCTGGAAGTGCTCGACGAGGACTACGTGCGCACAGCCCGGGCGAAGGGACAGCTCGAGTGGAAGGTGCTGATCGTCCACGCCTTGCGCAACGCCGCGGTGCCTATCGTCACCATCATCGGGATCGGGGTCGCGCTGCTGATCGGCGGCGTCGTCGTCACCGAGAGCGTCTACAACATTCCCGGTCTGGGCCGGCTTGTCCTCGATGCCATCCTCAAGCGCGACTATCCCATCATCCAGGGCCTGATCCTGATGTTCAGCTTCGTCTACATCCTGATCAATCTGGCCATCGACATTCTTTACACGCTGATCGACCCGAGGATCCGCTATTGACCCTGTTGATCGAACGCGACTCTGTCCAGGGCGGTTTCCGCGCCCGTGCCGCGGCGTTGCGGCGGCAAGTCTTTCAGCGCTATCCCACCATCGGGATCGGCGGCAGCCTGCTGATCGTCATGGTCTTCATCGCGGTCTTCGCGCCGGTGGTGGCACCGAGCGATCCGATCGCGCTCAATCCCATCGAACGGCTGCAGGCGCCCGGCGCCGAACATTGGTTCGGCACCGACATGTTCGGCCGGGACATATACAGCCGCACGGTCTATGGCACGCGTATCTCCTTGATCGTCGGCTTGTCGGCGGCGGGGCTCAGCGTCTTCTTCGGCCTGATCATCGGCCTGATTGCGGGCTACATCCGGCTGCTCGACGCCATCCTGATGCGGGTGATGGACGGTCTGATGGCGATTCCCGGCATTCTGCTGGCGATCGCCCTGGTCTCTCTGTCCGGCGCCAGTCTCGTCACGGTGACCGTTGCCATCACCATTCCCGAAATCCCGCGCGTGGTGCGGCTGGTCAGGGCGATGGTGCTGTCGGTCCGCGAGGAACCCTACGTCGAGGCGGCGATTTCCGTCGGCACGCCCCTGCCGAAGATCCTGCTGCGCCATGTTCTGCCGAATACCGTGCCGCCCCTGATCGTGCAGGCCACCTACGTCTGCGCCTCCGCGATGCTGCTGGAGGCGCTGTTGTCCTTCGTCGGAGCCGGAACGCCGCCGGAGGTTCCGAGCTGGGGCAACATCATGGCCGAGGGCCGCGCCTACTTCCAACTGACGCCCTGGATCATCTTCTTTCCGGGCATCGCCCTCGCCGTGACGGTGCTCGCCGTCAATATCCTGGGTGACGGCCTCCGAGACACTCTCGATCCCCGCATCGCGAAGAAGATGTGAGGTGGCGGGGATGACCAGCGAACAGCCCGTCCTGGAGGTCGACGGCCTCTCGGTCACGCTGCCGGCCGGCGCGGACCGATCCTACGCGGTGCAAGATGTCTCCTTTGCCGTGCACAAGCAGGAGATTCTCTGCGTGGTCGGCGAGTCCGGCTCCGGCAAGTCGGTAACGGCTCACACGGTCATGGGCTTGCTGCCACGGAAGCAGTTGAACCCGGTCAAGGGGGCGATCCGACTGCAGGGCGAGAACCTTCTGGAGAAGACGCCGCAGCAGCTGCGCGACCTGCGCGGGGCCCGTATGTCGATGATCTTCCAGGAACCGATGACGGCTCTGAACCCGGTGCACCGGGTCGGACACCAGATCGACGAAGTGCTGCGCATCCATACCGACCTGTCGGAAAAGCAGCGCGCCGCCCGCGTGCTCGAGGTGATGGAGGCCGTGCGTCTGCCCGATCCGCTGAAGATGCGTCACAGCTATCCCCATCAGCTCTCGGGCGGCCAGCGTCAGCGGATCATGATCGCGGCGGCCCTGGCGCTGGAGCCGGCCCTGCTGATCGCGGACGAGCCGACGACGGCGCTGGACGTCACGACTCAGGCGCAGATCCTCAAGCTGATCAAGGACATCCAGCGCGAACACAATACGGGCGTGCTCTTCATCACCCACGACTTTGGAGTGGTCGCGGATATCGCGGACCGGGTGGTGGTCATGCAGACCGGCAAGGTGGTTGAGGAGGGACCGACGGAACGTCTGCTGAAGTCCCCGCAGCATCCCTACACCCGCATGTTGATCTCCTCCGTGCCCAGTCTGACGCCGCGGCACCGGGAGAAGGCGGAGAAGAACCGCATCGTGCTCTCGACCCGTGACCTCAACAAGGTTTATGGCGGCGGCGGATTCTTCCAGAAGGCGCGCGAGGTGCATGCGGCCAAGGACGTCACCCTCGATGTGCGTCGCGGCGAGACACTGGGCATCGTCGGCGAGTCGGGGTCCGGCAAGTCGACCGTGGCGCGCTGTATCGTCCGCCTGATCGACCCGACCGGGGGCCAGATCTTCATCGACGACGACGACATTGCGCTGCTGCCGACACGCCTGCTCCGTCATCATCGCCGCCGGGTGCAGATCGTCTTTCAGGACCCCTACCGTTCGCTGAATCCCCGGCGCACGGTCGGCCAGTCGATCGTCGAAGGCCCGATGAACTTTGGGCTTTCCAAGAAGAAGGCCTGGGAGCGCGCAGCCGATCTCATGAATCTGGTCGGTCTGGACCCCAAGGCGGTGGAGCGTTACCCCCATCAGTTCTCCGGCGGACAACGTCAGCGGATCTGCATTGCGCGCGCCTTGGCCATGGAGCCGGAAGTCCTGGTTGCCGACGAGGCGGTTTCGGCCCTCGACGTGTCCGTTCAGGCGCAGGTTCTGGAGCTGCTGGACGACGTACGCGAGAAGTTCGATCTGGCGATGCTGTTCATCACTCACGACCTGCGTGTCGCGGCCCAGGTCTGCGACAGCGTTGCCGTCATGCATCGCGGCGTCGTGGTGGAGTCGGGCCGCACGGCGGAGCTCTTCGCCGATCCGCAGCATGCCTATACCAAGAGCCTGTTCGAGGCGGCACCGGGCCGGAACTGGACTTTCGGTCTGTTCGACGACAGTCCGGACGACAGCCTCGCCCCGCAGGCCGCCGGACCGTAACGGCATTTCCTGGCTCGAGAGTTCTCTTTAGTCGGCCCCCTGGGACGCCCGACGTCGACTCTGGTCCTCCTCGCTGGCCCGCAGCCAGGCCACGGCGGTCCGCAGAGACTCGTCGAGGGGGCGTAGATCGAGCCCCAGGGCCCGGGCCGAGTCCTCGAAAGGCAGGTGGATCGGCGGCGTCGCCATTCGTACGCCCTCCAGCGAGGCGCGGGGCGGCCGCCGGGTGATATGGTCGGCCAGGAACTCCGACACCCAGGCCGCAGCCAGGGCCAAGCCGGTCGGCAGGACCCGGCGCGGCATGGCCACGCCGCTGATCGCCTCCAGCCGTTCTAGAAATGTTGAAAAGCTCATCGGCGGATGGCCCAGAACGTAGCGATGACCCGGCTTGCCTCGCTCGGCGGCGTAGATCAGGCCGCGCGCCAGATCGCGGACATCGATGAAACTGACGTCGAAGTCGATGTAGGCCGGTGTCCGCTGGTACAGAAGATCGCGAATCATCGTCATTGGCGGCGTCAGATACCTGTCGTCGGCCCCGATCGGCAGACTCGGGCTGACGATGGTCACCGGCAAACCGTTCCGTGCCGCGGCCAAGGCGGCGCGTTCCGCCGCCAGTTTTGAACGCGCATAGGGCCCGGGCATGGTTGCCGGGGCCAGCCTGTCCGCGTCGTCATCCGGCAGCAGCGTCGAGACCCGGCCGAACGGTAGAATCGCGGCGCTGGAGGTATGGACGAAGGCGCGGACGCCGGCTGCGGCTGCCGCGTCTAGCACCAGGCGCGTCCCCTGGTGATTGATGCGATCGAAGGCGGCCTTGTCGGCGCGCCAGAGGTTGGGGTCGCCGGCAACATGGAACACCCGCTCCACACCTTGGACGGCGCGAGCCACGATAGTCGGGTCGGTCACGGACCCGACGATCGTCTCCACAGCGGGCGCGATCGCGTCCGCCGGTTCCGTGAGATCCAGAATGCGCACGCTCCGACCGCCGCGCTGGAGCTGCCGAACCAGATGGCGGCCGATAAAGCCGTGACCGCCGGTGACCAGATCGACGCTTAAACGGTTCCTCAGGTCTCGAGAGGTGGAGTCTTGTAAAGTAGATTCAGACATGGCTTGTCTCGACCATCGCTCGTCTCAAGTTTGGCCCGGCTCGGGGCACCAAGCTAAACCTGCGGCCGTTACGGAACCGACAACCAGGCCATCGGACGCCTCAAGGGCGACCGTTCCTGCCGACAGCATGGCACCCTTCGGGTCCAACCACTCCAAGCGCGGTTCGGCCTCCACCGACTCGTCGATCGCGAGCCTGTCGACACGGGTGCCGGCTCCCTCCCGACGCAGCCAGGCTGCGCGATGCAGCGCGAGGCGCAGCAGGGAGGGGTGCTGCGTTACCAGCAGATCGCCCGCGCCGGTCATTGTCAGGTTGTCGGGAGAGGCCGGTAGAGGGATCCGCGCGAAAGCAGAAGCGGGGCTCGTTTCGGGCTCGGTACCGTCTTCCAAAGCCGTCGCAAGCGGCAGACGCAGCAGCCTCTGGCCGCGAGTCTCGGCCACCCAGACCGATCCGTCGCCGATGGCGATGCCATTGGCAAAGCGAAGGCCTGTGGCGACGGGCGTTAGCTGCGCTTCGCCAAGAGAGCCGCTGTCCTTCGGATCGGGCAGTGTCAGGCGTACAACCGATCCCTCGGGCGGTCCGAACACCAGTTCACGCCAATTGCCAATCCGATCGCAGGCCGCCGTGTCGAGGGTGACCAGTGCGCGCCGACCATCGATTGCGGCGACGTCGTTGGCTCGACAGAGCCGTGGGTCGTCGATCCGCGTGACGTGCTGCAGTCGCTCCTCCCGGAAGTCGAAAACATCGATCCCTGTCGAGCTCTGCTCGTCGCCGCCGGCACGATTGACGGCGAAGATGCGGATCGTTCCGTCATTTCCGGCGATGGCATCGATCCCGTGCGGGCGGAAGACCGGTAAGATCCGGGCAGTCAGGTTCTTGGCTTGCAAAGACCTTTGGTCGCCGATTCCGAGCTCTCCGGCCCAATCGCCGCGGAGATGAAAGAGCCCGCTCGGACCTGCCGCTCCGATGCCTTCCGGCTCTCCGCTCTCAAGGGCCCAGCGGTCACGGGCGGACAAGAGCAGTGACCCGTCCGGCAGCGCCACCAAATCTTCGATACCGCGCAGGGGTACGCCCGTGGCGGCATCCGTCACTGTCAAGGGTTGGCAGGAGGCGGCCAAACGGCCACTCGGCTCAGACGAAGTCAGAAGGTTCGGCTGAACGCCTGTGGCCAAGGCCAGCGTTCCGACCGCAGCCGTCAGTCCGACCGTCAAGGCCGCCGTCCGCAATCTCGAGCGTCGTCTGGAGCGTCGCCGCACGGCAATCGCCGGCGGGCCCGACGAGCTGGTCAAGCCGCCGCCTCAGCGGTTCGCGGCTGCGGCGTCGAGAAGTTCCAATGGTCGATACTGTCGGCGCAGGCCTCCGAGACGCGCGCGATCGTCCGGGCGTCGAGTGTGAAGCGATTCTTCCTGTAGCCGTCGACCGACTTCAGGTAAGCGGCAAATCGCGGTTCCGTCTCGGCGAAGCCGGGCAGACTCAGAGTTTCGTAGACCTGTCGCATGGTGCCCATCGGATCGGCCTCCAACGTGTCGTAGCGCACCTCGACCAGATCGCCCGCCGGGATCTTGGCGCAGGCGGTCCGGTAGTCGCGCATCATCCTCGTGTGCGTCTTCAGTATGAAGTCGTCGATATCGATGTGATCATAATTGGCCAGCGCGAATCGGGGTAGCAGCTTGGCGTAGAAATTGCGCATCGACACGAAAACCTCGAATGGATTGCGCACCGTGTGAATGAACTTGGCCTCGGGGTAGAGCGTCTTCAGCCGATCGATGCGGCCGGTATAGGCGGGGTTCTTGATCAGCAGTTGCTTACGGCCCTGCTGCAGCCAGACTTTGCGCAGGAAGTAGTCCAGTGCCGCTTCCCAGGCCTCGATTTCCGCAGGTTCAGCTCCCTCGAAGAAGACGGCGCGGCGGAAGGTCGCCTCGAAGCGCTGCGGAAAGTAGAGCGCATGGTAGAGCGACAGGGTTGTCATGTTGGCGAGCGGCACCTCGTCTTCCTGAGGCGACTGAGGTGTGACGGGGATATTGTCGATGAAACGCCGTTTCGGAAGCATGCGCTCCAGAAGCGGCTTCAGTCCCGCCGCCAGTCCCGCCTGATCCCACGGCAGACCGGCGGCGATCGGAGTGACATAACCGAAGTCGCCTTGGCTCAAGGTGTTGTAGAGGTGGGTCGTTCCGCTGCGCCAGTGGCCGATGATGAACACCGGCTGGATCTGCCCGCGCGCCCGCGCCAGCTTCGAAGCCTGAACCGCCTGCTCCGTGAGGGACAGTGGCCATCGCAAGCCGGTCGCCAGCAACAGCAGCGCCAACATCGGCAAGCGATTCCGCGCCACGCCGCCGCCCTGTGTCGCAGCCTTCAGCAGAACGTGAGGGGCACTACCGAATAGCGGATGCATGGACGCCTCTGACAATGCCGGCCACCCGGTTGGGCGGTCTTGGCGTTCGACAGACCTCGTCGGGCCCGTCGGCTCTTAGGGATAGCGGCTGGTCCGGCACCGAATGGCTCAGCGTGCCAGGCGGCGGCCGAGTCGCCGCTGAATAAGCTTCATATGGTCTCGCATAGAGAGCACGCAAGACAGGCGGCGCCGAAGCGGTCCGCCTGCCGCTGCGTCCCGCCGCACGGCCCGTCAGCGATTGGCCGGCAGCACTGGGCTGATATCTTTTGGCGGCAAAAAGATGTCCCTGTCCTGGCCACGGAGGGTGACAAGGGAGGCTTCGTAAGCGCCGTAACCGTCTGAGCGCGCTGGAAGGAACAACAGACCTTCGGTGTCGAGCGCCGGACTCATCCGATGCTCATCGTGCGAACGCGGTTCGATCTAAGGCGCCGTCGCAGCCATCGCGTCGACCTGCTTCAGCAGGTCGGCATGGTCGGGCGAGTCCTCCGCCGCATAGTTGAAGTTCCTGAAGAGACCGGTGAGACGGGTGAAGTAGTCGCGCGCCTCTTCCTTGTCCGTAAAGCGGTAGTCCCGGGTGACATGACCGTAAACCTTGTTGAAGGTGAGCTGCTGCCGCTCCAGCCGAACCGAGGCGTCGACCGGATCGAAGGCATCCTGCTGCAGATAGACCATA
This sequence comes from Algihabitans albus, assembly GCF_003572205.1. Lineage (NCBI taxonomy): Bacteria > Pseudomonadati > Pseudomonadota > Alphaproteobacteria > Rhodospirillales > Rhodovibrionaceae > Algihabitans > Algihabitans albus. The sequence continues at coordinate 259,976 of NZ_QXNY01000001.1, read as the reverse complement.
TCCAGGAAGAGTGCCTTCTGGTGGATCACGAAATCCTCCAGAGTGACTCCTTCCTCGCCGGTCACCTGCATCATCTGCATGACCGCGTCGCCGCGCTGCAGAAGCGCCTGCATCTCCTCGACGCGTGTCGTCCAGCCGGCCCCCATGTGGGCGTCGAACCAGGTCTTGAGCTGGCCCAGATAGCGCGACCAGGAGAGCAGCGGATCGACCGCGGGATAAAACCGCTTGTAGGCGCGGTCCGCCGAGAGTCCGAGGAAGCACTTGACGGTCGCCAGGGTCGATTGGGTGACCGGCTCGTCGAAGTTGCCGCCGGCGGGGGAGACGGTGCCGATCATGGTCAGGCTCCCCACGGAACCGTCGTTGGTCTCGATCACGCCCGCGCGTTCGTAGACTCCCTTGATGGAGGACTCGAGGTAGGCCGGAAAACCTTCCTCGCCGGGAATCTCCTCCAAGCGACCGGAGGTCTCGCGCATCGCCTGTGCCCAGCGCGAGGTCGAGTCGGCGATCAGCAGCACGTCGTAGCCCATCTGGCGATAATATTCGCCCAGGGTGATACCGGTGTAGATCGAGGCCTCGCGGGCCGCGACCGGCATCGAGGAGGTGTTGCAGACGATCACCGTGCGGTCCATCAGTGTGCCGCCCATCTTGGGGTCGGTCATCTTGGGGAACTCGTTGATCGTCTCCACGACTTCGCCCGCGCGTTCGCCGCAGGCGACGACGATGACCACGTCCACTGAGGAATGGCGTGAGATCAGGCTTTGCAGCACGGTCTTGCCGGCGCCGAAGGGCCCCGGAATGCAGGCCGTGCCGCCGCGGGCGATGGGAAAGAAGGTATCGATCAGACGCTGGGTCGTGATCACCGGTTCGTTGGGGTAGAGCCGGCGCGACAGGCTGCGTTTCAGAAGGCCCCCGGTCAGGGAGCGGCGGACGGGCCACTTCTGCGACAGGCGAACGCTGCGTTCGCGCCCGGCCTTGTCCTCCAGGCGCGCCACGACCTGATGGACGTGAAAGTTGCCTTCCTGGATCCAGGAGACGCGAAAGGTGCCGGGCCAGTCGAAGGGCACCATGATCTTGTGAGTGAAACGCCCTTCCTGGACGCTGCCCAAGGTATCGCCGGCAACAACCTCGGCGCCGCTCGCGACGCTCGTGACGAAAGACCATTTCTGCGCCGCGTCCAGGGGCGGAACCTGGACGCCGCGCGGCAGGAAGATACCGTAGCGCGCCGCGATCTTCGGCAGGGGCGCCTGAAGTCCGTCGTAGACCTGTCCGAGCAGACCTGGCCCCAGTTCGACGGAGAGCATCTCGCCGCTCTGTTCGACCGCATCGCCGATGGCGACGCCCTGGGTGCTCTCGTAGACCTGTGCATCGGCGGTCGCGCCCCGGACCCGCAGCACTTCGGCTTTGAGACGCTCCTGCTCGCCACGTTCGTTGGGCGCGCTCGGGCAGATGTAGATCACCTCGTTCTTGACCAGATGTCCCGCTTGACCGTCGGCGCCCTCCGCCGCCTCGATCTCGACGAGATCGTCCTGCACCGCGACGACGCGGGCCGTTGGCTGCGGATGGTTTCGCGAAGCGGTTCCCGCCGTCCCCGAGGCGGTGCCCGCTGCCCTGCTGCCGCCGCCGGGTTCCCTGACTGTGTCCGTCATCGGACGTCTCCTTCGAATGACAGCGCGGCATAGTCCGCGAGACCGGTCTCGGTCAGATCTTCGAAGCGCCGGGCTGCGGCTTCTGCGTTGTAGCGCGCCCAGCGGTCGACGATGCTCCACTTGAGGACGTAGATCACCACCGCTTCGAAATCGAAGGCATGCTCGCCCTCCAGACGCTGCAGTCGCTTGTAGGCTTCGCTCAGCAACAGGCGCTCGAGCGCAATGCTGTCGTTGCGCGCCATGAGACGGTCGGCCTCGTGCAGCCAGGGAAAGACGCCCTGGAGCGCGAAGGCGGGATCGCTCCAGTTCCGGGCGATGTGACCGACCCAGCGCCCGAAGCCCCAAGCGTTGCCCGCGGGAGGCGGACCTTCACCGCGCGACCGCCGCCGCAGCGCCGCCACGCAGGTGCGGATCTCCAGCCTGTCGCGCACGATGGACTGGAGCGTTTCGTTGTCGATGCGGGACAGGGCGGTTCGCCCGCGGTCGATCACCAGGCGGTCCGACACCTCCATGGGGAGCTGGCGCCAAAGCAGAGCCTGCTCGACCAGTTTCAGCATCTCCTTTTCTTCGGGGGTCAGAACCCGCAGCCGCATATTGAGTTTCAACCGGGAGAGAGGCGTCTGCTTGGCGACGAACAACGGCCCCGGTTTCGGCAGGCTGGACATCAGCATCACATAGGCGTCGGAGCTACTCATCGGGGTCAGCCTGACTATTTCACGATGCCTTCGAGGACGGCGCGGAACCGTGGCTGAAGATGCTGCAGCAACAGATCCGCGACGGCTTCGTCGGTCAGGTCGAGGGTCACGTCCTTGCCCTCTACCTTGACCTGGATGCCGGCGGCGGACTCCTCCGAGGCCGAAAAGGTCACGCCGTCGCGCAGCATCTCGCCGGTCAGGCCGAGAACGAGTTTCGTCAGGCGGCCCTTGCCGAGTTCCTCCGGATTGTTGCGCAGCTCCTCCAGGCCTATGGCCGCGTCCGGGAGGACAACCTCCAGCTCGTCCCGGTCGGCGACTCCGGCTTCGTCCCGCACGCGACCGGCGATTTCCAGAATCATCTTCCGCAGAATCTCCGGCTCCGCAAGCTGCTGCGACGTCAAGCGCCTCACATCGCTGCTGAAGCGCTCCATCAGGTCGGCCTTCATACTGAGAATCGTGTCGCGGATCGCCGTCTTCAACGCCTCTTCTCCGGCCGCGCGATAGGCGTCGGCCTCCCGACGCGCCGTTTCCAGACGGTCTCGTGCTTCGGCGTGCGCCTTGTCGAGAATCTGCTTCGCCTGGCGCTGCGCCTCAGAGACGATCTCCGCCGCTCGGTTGCGGCCGGCGGACACGCCTTCTTCGCGCAGCCGTGCGATCAGAGCGTCGACCCCGCTGGAGGACTCGGTTTCGCCGATGTCGCGGCGGGTCATTGGCCAGCCCCCGGAATGCCGGCGCTGATGACCAGCGCGAAAACGAAGGCGAAGACGGCAAAGCCTTCGATGATCGCGGCCGGGGCAAGCGAGAGGCCGAAGATCTCCGGTTTCTCCTTCGCTGCATTGATGGCCGAAGCGCAGGCGCGGCCCTGCCAGATGCCGCAGTAGAGGAAGGCTGCCGCCGCGAAAACGCCGATACCGAACAGTCCACCCGCATTCTCGGGCGTGACCGTGCGGTCCAGAGTGAACATCACGACGATCCCGTAGATCACGAAGGTCGAGGGAAAGGCGGAGATGCCGATGTAGCGGCCGTAGCCGCTCTCGGTCTCCAGCATCGCGCCGATCCCCGCTTGCCCGGCGATACCACAGCCGATCGCGCTGCCGATGGCGCCAATCGCCATTGGTGCATAGATGCCGGACCAGCCAAGCGCGAGCACGAACTCATTCACGGCTTCACCTCCTTTCGGGCGAATTTTCGGAAGGACTCGCCTTCTTCCGGCAGGCCCCACTTGTAGAACTCGATGAAGTTGAGCCGCAGCCCATGCACCACGCCGCTCATGAGCGACAGGCCGAGATTGAGCGTGTGGCCGACGAGGAGCAGCAAAATGGCGAGGAGCAGCCCGACACCGGGTAGGGCCTCATGAACTCCGCGCGCGAGGTCGTTGAAGGTCACGGCCAGGGAAGCGCTCGCAAGACCGAGCGCGAAGAGCCGCATGTAACTCAGTACGTCGCCGAAGGCCCCCATCACACCCGTCAACCCCTTCAGTCCGTCGAGCAGGCGGCCCAGATGATCCTTCGCCGTTCTGGCGGGGCGTTCGCTGGAGAACAGGAAGACGGCGAAGAGGCCGCCGGCAAGAAGCGTATGACTGACGGTTTCCCAGATGCTGCCAGGTTCCGCCAGCCAGAGCAGAAGACCGCCGCAGAGTCCGGCAATCCAGCCCAGTTTCGACAAAGCCACGAGGCGCGTCCTCAAGACATAAGCCATGATCGCGTTGGCCAGAACGATATGCAGAACCCCGATGACGATGGACAACCTCATCATGGTTTCGAAGTCGTCCACGCTCAGAATGTGCAGGCGCTCCGGAAGCGAACCGGCTGGCGGCGAGAGGCCGAAGTAACTGCCGACCAGAACGCCGTAGACGACCGTACAGCCGAAGAGAGACAGGCCGAGGCGCCGATAGGCGCGGCCCTTGGGGCTGCGGGACAGCCGTCCCCAAAAAGCAGCGAGGCCCGCGAGCAGCAGTAGTCCGTAGCCCGCATCCGCCAGGATCATCGCGAAAAACAGGGAGAAAGACCCGACGAGCAGCAGCGTGGGGTCCCAGGCGCGGTAGTTCGGCACCTGGTAGAAGAGCGTCAGGTCGACTCCGGCACTCAGGTCTTCGGGCTGTTCGATCAGGGTCGGGGGAGCGTCCTTCGGGCCTGGTTCCTCGATCAGGCAGGCGAGTTTCGCGTCCTTGGCATAGGCCTCGACGGCGGCAACGGCATCGACCGGTACCCAGCCCTGGACCGCCACCACCGCGTCGTCGTCGCGGGTTTGCTGTTCGGCATGGGTGAGGGACGCCCGGTTCTCCGCCTCGGCGAGATTGACGCTCAGAAGATAGATGTAGCGGGTGAGCGCCTGGCGCCGCGCGACCAGGTCTTCGACGGCGACCTCGACGTCTTCGAGTTGAGCGCGCAGCTCGGCCAGCGGCAGTGCGCCGGTATGGGTACGGGGGACCGGGAGCAGATTGCTCTCGGGCTCGTCCGGCGAAATCAGAACGACATAGGCGACGCGGTGATCCTTGCGCAGGATCTGCCAGGGCAGTTCGACGGACTCGAGCGCCCCGAGGTCGCCGAGCGGCAGAATGTAGAACCACAGTCTGTAGCCCGACAACGCTTCGTGCGGAGGAAAGATCAGGTCGCCCCAGGGCTCGACCGCGGCGATCCGATGAACCAGGAAGTCGCGGCGGTCGGTCGCGTTGCGAAGCTGCTGCTGCAGGTCGAGCGCCTCGCCGACCAGCCGGTCGACGTCGAAGCCCGGATCGCGGACGATCTGCCGGCGCTTCACCGGCACATCGCTAAGAAAGCGCAAGGCCTTGTAGGCGCCCTCGGCCCGCGGCGAGGCGATGTTTTCGACCTCCGGCGGCGGGGGGCGCAAGGGAAGCAGGTGCATACAGCCCAGGCTTTGCAGAGCCTCGAGCACCGCCTGCTTTTCCTTCAGCAGGCCGCAGAGGCTGACTTTCTTCAGGCGAGCGATGCTCATGGAACGCCCGCCGCCGCATGCTTGCGCTTGGAAATTTTGGAGCGAACGACGGCCGCCATCTGCTCGTCCGAAAGGTAGACGCGGATCCGCTTGATGTTCGCCTTGGTCCTGGGGATTAGAACCTTATCGAAGAGATTGACGCGCTGCGTGATGGTCTTCACCGCCTCGTCCAGCAAAGCTACGCGACGCTGCTCCACCTGCAGGCGGATGCGCAGTTCCAGCATGTCGCGCAACAGGACGGCGGCGGTATCGACCCAATGGGGCTTGGACAGCAGCGCGTAGGGTCTGATCCTTACTTCGATCCGCTCCAACCGCGGCAGACGCGTCCCGACCAGGTTCTCCATCTCGACAACGACGTCCGTGACCGTCGCCAACCCGGTCAGATCCACGTTCAGGTTGGCCAGCATCGGCAGCCGCTGTCCGACCTCCTGCCCGAAGCGGGCGATCTCACCACCTGTTTCGGCCAGGGTTTTGGCGGCTTTGGCCCGCTCCGCCATCAGTTGCTGACGCTTGAGGTCGAGCGACGGCAGAAAGCGTTCGTAGGTCCGCAGGCTCCGCGCCTCGCGCGCCAGAGAGGACTTATTGAGCTGCAGTCTCGCCATGGCGCTCCAGCTCCGCTAGCTCCGCCTCACCGGCCGACGTTGTCGGGGGCTCCACCTCCGGCGGCCGGTCCTTCGGGAAGTACTTCTCGATCAGCTCCTGCTTCATCAGCAGCTCTTCCGGCCGGAAGCAGGCGGCGAGAGTCGCCCAGCACAGATCCAGGGCCGCTTCGAGCGGCAGCGAGACCTCGATGTCCATGAAGCGCTCGCGGAAGAGATCGCCGAACTTCAGGAGCTTGTGGTCGAAGTCCGACAGGTCGAAGGCCATGGCCTGTTTCTGCTGCGCGTCGCGGGCGCCGGAGTAGAAGCGGATCATGGTGTTCATGATCTGCCCGTGATCCTCGCGCGTCACCTTGCCGATGACGTTCTGCTTCAGCCGCGAGAGCGACCCGAAGGGATCGAGCACGCCGTCGTGGAGATAGAATTGCCCCTCGGTGATGTAGCCCGTGTTATCCGGCACGGGGTGGGTAACGTCGCCGCCGGGCATCGTGGTGACGGTCAGGATGGTGACCGATCCGCCCTTGGCGTAGTCGCAGGCTTTCTCGTAGCGGCGCGCAAGCTGCGAGTAGAGGTCCCCCATGTAGCCGCGGTTGGAGGGCACCCGCTCCATGGAGATGCCGACTTCCTTCAGGGCGTCGGCATAGGCCGTCATGTCGGTCAGCAGCACCAGAACGCGCTTGCCCTCCTCCACCGCGAAACGCTCGGCGACCGCCAGCGCCATATCCGGTATCAGCAGCCGTTCGACGATGGGATCCGAGGCCTGGTTGATGAACATGACCGTGCGCGAAAAGACGCCGGCATCCTCGAAGGCCTTCCGGAAGGTGTAGTAGTCGTCGAAGATCAGGCCCAGCCCGCCGAAGACCACGATGTCGGCATCCGCCTGGATTCCGATCCGCGCCAGGAAGGGATTGAAGGGCTCTCCGGAGACCGAGAAGATCGGAATCTTCTGGCTTTCGACCAAGGTGTTGAAGACGTCGATCATGGGGACGTCCGTGCGGATCATCCGCTTCGGCACGATGCGCTCGCAGGGATTCACCGAGGGGCCGCCGATCTCGACCTTGGCATCCATCGCGAGGTCCGGCCCGCCGTCGATCGGTGCGCCCGTTCCGTCGAACACACGGCCGAGGATGTTGGGCGAGTAGGTCACCTGCATCGGATGACCCAGGAACGTCACGGAGGAGTCCGTCGAAATGCCCTTCGTTCCGGTGAAGATCTGCAGCGAGACGACCTCCCGGTCGATATGGATAACCTGGGCCAGGGACCGATGCCCCTCGTCCTGCTCCAGCACCGCCAGATCGCCGAAGCGGACCGTCGCCCCTTTACCGTCGCCGGCTTCGGGCACCCTGACTTTCAGGATATCCCCAACGATCTCGAGGATCCGGGAGTAACGAACCAGATTGAGAACCATGGCCTCCTTTCCAGCTGCACGGTGCGCGGCTGCGTTTTCGCATCGCCCTCCCTGGGCGCTGTACTCTAGACGGTTGAAGAGTACCAGTGCTCAAACCGTTACAGTAACGTTTGTCGCAGATCTTCGCCGGGGGGTGAGCGTCGATTGGATCCCAGGCCGCCGGAGGCCCAACCATCGGACTTCGGTGGCTTCACCGGGGTGCGGTGTCCTCCGGCTGCGGTTCTCGCGGCGCTTGCTCTCGAGGCTCCTCCCCCGGATCGACCCGAAAGATCACGAACTCGCCGTCGCGGCCGCTTAGAAGGCCCGGCCCTGGAGGAATCTCCCGCGCGTTCCGGACCTGATCGCCGGGCGTCATCTCGATGCCGCCGCAGCCCGCGCTCGCGAGGCAGGTTAGCAGCGCCGTCAGGACAAAGGGGGATCTGTCCATCAGAACTTCGCCCGGCTGCCGAAGGTGAAGACATGGAGGTCCTCGGTCTCCGGCGCTCCTGAGTCCGTGTCCAAGGTGAACCAGCGGTATTGCGAGTAGAACTCCAACCCCCAGTCCTCGACAAGCTGTACGGCGGCGAGACCGACGGACCGGCCGTCGTCGCACTGGCCGCAGACGTTTTCGCCATGAGTGAAGTCGAGACCGAACCCGGTTTGGCCGAAATCGAAGAACTCGGTGTCCCATCCCAGTTTGCCGTAGAGATTGTAGGGATTGTCGCCGCCGTCGGTTTGATCCATGCCTCCCGAGAGGGTTAGACTGAGGCCGGTCGGCAGGTGCAGGATGGAGCCCGATCCGCTGAGTCGATAGTCGACGTCGTCGATGTTTGGATCCGAAACGGCGAGGGCGGCGAGGGTCAGGAAATCGCCGATCTCGACACCGCTCCAGTCGCCGTAGTCGCCGCCCCAGGTCACCGCCAGATCGTAACGGTCGCCGGCCCCCGCGGCGCCGGAGACCTGCAGGCCGGTGCCGAACACCGGCGAATCGTAAAGCACGCGGTCGCGCCGCCCGTTCCCGTCGAAGTTGAAGAAGGCATCGCCGAGAGTGATGCCCGTCAGATCGCTGCCGTCGGTGAATTGCAGGCCACCGACGATGTCGGACACGCCGGAGTACATGATCGGGCCGGCCACCAGCGAGAGGTCGTACTCGGCGGTGTCCTCGGAGGCCATGTTGCCCTTGCCGAAGGACAGTTGGCCGTAGCTGTCGTTGCGCGCGAAGATCTCGACCTTGCGCTGGTCGAAGAAGTCGTTGGACTCCTCGTTGTCCTGGCTGACGTCGAAGGAGTTGTTGGGCGAGATGGCCAGCTCGATCCTGGTGCCCAGGGTCGTGCCTTCGCCCAGGTCGCCGGTGCCTTCGAAACGGATGCGGGAGTTGGAGGTGTCGTTGTCGACGAAAAAGGCATCGCTGCCGTCGCCGTCGTTGACCAGGTTGACGGCGCGATTGACCTGGCCGGAGATGCTGAGTTTCACACGCGGCTCGCCGGAGGTGACGAGCGGCTCACCGTCGGCACGCCTTGCGTCTGCCGTGTCCTGCACCTGCTTGACATCCTCGGCCTGCTCCCGAGCCGTTTGGGCCGTATCCTGGGCTTTTTGTGCCTCGGCCCGCGTGTCCTCTAGCGCTCGCTGGAGTGTCTGCAATTGCTGCAGGACCTGGTCGAGTTGGCGTTCCAAGGCATCCACCCGCTCGTCCGTCGCCGTCTGGGCGCCGGCCGGTCCGGTCTGAAGCAGACAGGCGAGCGTGAGCGCGCCGCAAAGCGCGGTCGTCCGCGCCGAGAGTCTCCTGGTCATCGTCTCCGTCTCCTCTTTTCTGTCAGGTGAGACAGCGTCGGATGATCGAAAGCCCCTTTCGCTCGGTCCGTCGGCTGATCACTTCACGCGCCTCCGCGCGTCTTACTGCCCGTGCCAGACGGTCTCCTTCGTCTCCGCAGCGACCGTCGTTCCCGCTACGCCGGCTATGATGTCCGGCAGGTCGGCCAACGCACCGATCGCCGCCGTCCTGCCGGTTCGTTCCGTGAATTGGCAGGCCGCCTCCACCTTCGGTCCCATGGATCCCGCAGGAAAGTCGTAGCGACGAAGCGCTTCGGGCGCTGCCCGCTTGAACGCCTTGGCTTCGGGGCTGCCCCAGTCGAGGTAGACGGCGTCCGCATCGGTCGCCATGACGAAGAGATCAGCCTCCAGGTCGCGGGCCAGCAGTTCGCTGGCGAAATCCTTGTCGATCACGGCTTCGACGCCCTGCAGCTTGCGGTCCGCGCCGTAGATCGTGGGAATGCCGCCACCGCCGGCGCAAATCACGACGGTGTCGCGCTCCAACAGCCAGGTGATCGGGCGGATCTCGAAGATCCGCTTGGGCAGTGGCGAGGGCACGACGCGCCGCCACTTGTCCCCGTCCGGCTTGATCGACCAGCTCTTCTCGGCCGCCAGGCGGCGGGCCTCGGTCTCCTCGTAGACCGGGCCGATGAACTTCGTCGGATCCTCGAAGGCCGGGTCCGCCGGGTCGACCTCGATCATGGTCAGGATCGTGGCAAAGGGCGTCTCGACGGGCAGGAGGTTCCCCATCTCCTGTTCGATCATGTAGCCGATCATGCCTTCGGTCTCGGCACCGAGGACATCCAGCGGGTAAGTCTCTTCGGGTTTGTAGGCGGCGCCCTGCAAGGCCAGAAGGCCGACCTGCGGTCCATTTCCGTGGGAGACCACAAGCTGGTGGTCCCGGGCAATCGGAGCCAGCGCTTCCGCCGCGGTTCGGACGTTCGCGCGCTGGTTCTCCGCCGTCAGCGCTTCACCGCGGCGCAGCAGGGCGTTGCCGCCGAGGGCGACGACAATGCGCATGCTTCAGCTCCCGATGGTGGCGACGAGGATCGCCTTGATGGTGTGCATGCGGTTCTCCGCCTGCTCGAACTGAACGCCGGCGGGCGACTCGAAGACCTGCTCGGTTACCTCCATCTCGGTCACGCCGAACTTCTGGAACATCTCCTCGCCGACCTTGGTCTCACGATTGTGGAAGGCCGGCAGGCAGTGCATGAACTTGGTCGAGGCGACGCCGGTCGCCGCCATTAGCGCACTGTCGACCCGGTAGGGCGTGAGCAGCTTGATCCGCTCCTGCCAGACTTCGTTCGGCTCGCCCATGGAGACCCAGACATCGGTGTGGATGAAGTCGCAGCCCTTGACCGCCTCCTGAGGATCTTCGGTCAGCATCAGGCGCGCGGCATAGGTCTCCGCCAGCTTTCGCGCCGGTTTCAGAAATTCGTCGCTCGGCCAGTTCGCCTTGGGTGCGGCAATGCGGACGTCCATTCCCATCAGACAGCCGGCGATCATCAGGGAGTGCCCCATATTGCTGCGCGCGTCGCCGACGAAAGCGTAGGAGATGTCGTGCAGCGGCTTGTCGCTGTGCTCGCGCATGGTCAGCAGGTCGGCCAGCATCTGCGTCGGATGGAACTCGTCGGTCAGACCGTTGAAGACCGGCACGCCGGCGTAGGCCGAGAGCTCTTCCACGGTCTCCTGCGCGAAGCCTCGATACTCGATGGCGTCGTACATGCGGCCCAGCACGCGCGCCGTATCCTTCATCGATTCCTTATAGCCGATCTGCGAGCCGGAAGGGCCGAGGTAGGTGACGCCGGCACCCTGATCCATGGCGGCAACCTCGAAGGCGCACATGGTTCGGGTCGAGCTCTTTTCGAAGATCAGGCAGATGTTCTTGCCCTTGAGGTGCTGTTGTTCGGTACCGGTGTACTTGGCCCGCTTCAGGTCGCGCGAGAGGTCCAGCAGGAAGCGCATTTCCCGCTGACTGAAGTCGATAACCTTGAGGAAGCTGCGTCCCTTCAGATTGAAGGCCATCGAATCCCTCTCCTCTATCGCCGTGAATGCACCGTTGGGTGGCGTCAGTAATCGACCGCGTCGCGCAGGATCGGACAGGTCATGCAGTGACCGCCGCCACGGCCGCGGCCCAACTCGTTGCCGGCGATCGTGACGACCTCCACCCCCGCTTTGCGCAGCAGGGTGTTGGTGTAGGTGTTGCGCTCGTAAGCCATGACGACGCCGGGCTCGAGGGCGACCACGTTGTTGCCGTCGTCCCACTGCTCACGCTCGGCCTCGTAGGCATCGCCGCCGGTATGCACCTTGCGCAGCGACTTGAGCCCGAGCGCCTTGGCCACGACGGTGGGGAAGTCCCTTTTCTCCTCGACCACCGAGAGATCGCCTTCGGCGGACCCGGGGCGCAGAGAAAAGGGCCGGATCGCCTGCACGACGTCCGGATAGAGGTTCACCAGGTCGCGGTCGCAGAAGGTGAAGACCGTGTCCAGATGCATGGCCGCCCGATCCTTCGGCATGGCCGCGGCGATGACATGCTCGGCAGCCCCTTTGGCGAAGAGCCTGCGGGCGATCTGCCCGACGGCCTGCGGGGTCGTGCGTTCGCCCATGCCGATCAGCACGACGCCCTTGCCCAAGGGCTGGATGTCGCCGCCTTCGACGTGGGCGTGACCGTGATCGGTCTCCACGTCGTCGCCCCACCAGAAGGCGAAGTCGTCGTCCTTGAACATCGGGTGGAACTTGTAGATGGCCGCCATGTTCAGCGTCTCCTGACGGCGGGCTGGCCAGAACATGGGATGCAGCGTCACGCCGCCGTAGATCCAGGCCGAGGGATCGCGCGTGAAGAGCTGGTTGGGCAGCGGCGCGAGGACAAAGTCCTGAGGTTCGAGCAGGCGCCCCAGCATCCCCTTGGGTTCGAAGGGCAGTTCGGCGCGGCTGATCCCGCCGATGAGATGGACCGAAAGCTGGTAGGCCTCCATTTCCGTCAGGCAGGCATGGAGGTCCTGCGCCATGCCGACACCGACGATGTTCTCCGTGATGCGCAGATCCAGAAGCCACTTGCGCGCAACCGGGTCGCGCAGCGTCTCCTCCAGCAGGTCGCGGACGTGATAGACCTCGATGCCGCGCGCGCGCATTTCGTCGACGAAAGCCAGATGCTCCTGGCGCGCCCGCTTCACCCAAAGCACGTCGTCGAACAGCAGTTCTTCGCAGTTCGACGGGGTCAGGCGGGCGATGGCCAGCCCCGGTCGGTGAACGATCACCTTGCGCAGCTTGCCGACTTCGGAATGCACACCATAGGCGGTCATTTCGGGTCTCCGGGAGAAGCTGCAGCGCTTTCGCTGCGGCTCTGGTTGCAGGTCTTGTGCCGGGTGGACAGACCCGGCGTGAAAAACGGGTCTCCGAACCGGCTTCGCCTAGCCGATCAGCGTGCCGAGACTGATCGCCGCCATGATGATCGCGGTCAGGATCAGCAGCAGTGGCCACATGAAGCGCAGCCAGCGCTCGTAGGGAACCCGGCCGAGCGCTAGGCCGCCCATCACCACGGCGAAGGTCGGGTTGATCAGATTCACAAGACCGCTTGCGGATTGATAGGCGGTGACGACCAGATCGCGCGGAACACCGGCGAAGTCGCCGAGCGGCGCCATGATCGGCATGGTGAGTACGGCCAGGCCGGAGGAGGAGGGAACCAGGAAGGACAGAACGGCCTGCAGCCCGAACATGGTGTTGATGAAACCGATTTCCGACAGACCGCTGACGGCGTTCTCCGACCAGAAGAGGATGGTGTCGGTGATGTTGCCGGCATCCATCACCACGACGATTCCGCGCGCGATGCCGATCACGAGCACGACGCCGAGAAGGTCGCGCGCGCCATCGACGAAGGTATTGGTGAAATCCTCCTCGCCGATGCGCGCGATCACGCCGACGAGGATGGCGGCGACCAGGAAGAGGGCCGACATCTCAGCCATCCACCAGCCGCCGGCCGACACGCCCCAGATCATGACACCGAAGCTGGCGGCGAAGACCGCGAGCACGAGCTTGCGGGTCGCCGTGAAGTCGATTCTTTCGGCGCCTTCCGACAGGGTACGGCCCTTCAGAAAGTGCGCCTCGTTCGACGCGCGGCGGTCGGCGACGATGGAATGATCCGGGTTCGCGCGCACGCGTTCGGCATAGCGCATCACGTAGATGACGCAGGCCAGCCAGCAGAGGAACAGGATGGCAAAGCGCAGGACGATGCCGTCTGTGAAGGGCACTTCCGCGGCATCGGAGGCGATGACCGTCGCGAAGGGGTTGATCGTCGAACCCAGGGTGCCGACACCGGCGCCGAGCATGATGATGGCTACACCTGTGACCGCGTCGTAGCGCGCCGCGATCATGACCGGGATGATCAGGGCGTAGAAGGCCAGCGTCTCCTCGGCCATTCCGTAGATGGTGCCGCCCGCGGCGAAAAGCGCCATCAGGATCGGGATCATCCACTTCTCACGCCCTTTGAGCGCATGCATGGCACGATCGATGCCGGCATCGATCGCCCCGGTTTTGGTCACGACGCCCAGGAAACCGCCGATGATCAGGACGAAGAGCGCAACGTCGATGGCGCGGGCTTCGTAGCTGACCGGATCGAAGAAACCGGCGATCGGCGCCATCGCGACGTCGAAGAAACCTTGCGGATTGGGCTCGACCTGCTGGTAGGTGCCGGGAACCGGAACCTCTCTCCCCAGCTCCTCGTTCAGCTCGCGTGTGTACTGACCCGCCGGAACGAACCAGGTGGCGACGGCAACCGCCACGATCAGACCGAAGAGAATCGTGTAGGCGCTTGGAAACTTGAATGTCATCCTCGACCCTTGATGCTTTCACTGTTGTGAGCGGGAGTCACACGGCAGCCGGTCCCCACGGCCGCGCCGCGGATGCGCGGTTCCGGGTCCGGTCAGTCTGTCGGGTACAGGTTGGATAGGCGGCTCGAAGAGCTCCCGTTTGGGCGAACCGAGAGACTGCACGAATGCCGGCGCATGATTTTCGATTTGCCGGCTGTTTAAGCGCGCCCAGCAACCATGGCGGATAAGCGAAAACCGGACGGTGACATGCGATCTTCACTCGAGACACCATTCCCCGCTCTCTTTACTGGAGACAGGCCCGACACCGATGGGGCAATGTCAGAATAATAATCTGTACACAAATTAAATTCAGCGTCAATGCCATGACATTCCGGTCGCTCTCTGGCCATGCCGGTCGGTCTGTTTTTCTTCCAGGAATTGTGCTTCCGACGTGACGCATCCGGACAGCTAGAATCCTTGCCCGGTCAGCGTTTCGACGAAGGGCGGCAAGGCAATCCAGGGTGGGCGGCTCAGATCGAATAATATCGCATTCGAATGGGCCTTCGGGTAACGTCCCCGGCGTTGGGTTATCCCATGCTCAGGCCTTACCCTGGAAGGTGACGATGCTTGGCAGCAATCCGGAGCTTCGGCGTAAACCCGGGCTTCGCGGCAAGTCTCGAGGTCTTAGCCTTCTTGGCGGTGCCTTCGGCGCGCTGCTGTTTCTGGCAGCCTGCGAGGAGCAGAACACCTACGCACCTCCACCACCACCGACCGTTACGGTAGCCCAGCCGTTGATCCGGGACGTGACCGAGTATCTGGAGTTCAGCGGTACGACGGCAGCCTACGCAAGAGTCGAGATTCCGGCGCGGGTTCCGGGCGTGCTGCAAGCCGTCCATTTCGAGATTGGCAGTGAGGTCTCGAAGGGCGATCTGCTCTTCACGATCGATCCTCAGGAATACGACGCCTCGGTCCAGGCCACCGAGGCCGAGCTTGCGCGCGCGCAAGCCGTGTTGAGCGAGGCGGAGAAGACGCTTGGCCGGGCCCGAACCCTGATCCAGCGGGGCAACATCTCCCAAGCCAGTCTCGACGAGGCGGAGGCGAACTACCTTTCGGCGGAGGCCGAGGTTCTGGTCCGCGAGGCCAATCTGACAAGCGCGCGAATCGACCTCGGTTACACGCAGGTGACGGCGCCGATGTCGGGCCGTGTCGGCCGGAACCTGGTCGACGTGGGCAATCTGGTCGGGCAGGGCTCAGCCACGGTGCTGACCGACATTACGGTCTACGATCCCATCCACGTCTACTTCGAGGTCAACGAGCGCGACCTGCTGCGCGCCATCGAACGGATCCGTAGTCAAATCGGAGAAGGCGGCTCGGCCAGAGATCAAGCGAACTTTCCAATCGAAGTCGGGCTGACGACAGAGGAGGGTTACCCCCATGTCGGTGTCACCGATTTCACCGAGTCGCAGGTGGACCCCAACACGGGAACGCTACAGGTTCGCGGCGTTTTGGAAAATCCGGGCAAACAGCCAGCTCTGCTTCCGGGGCTCTTCACCAGGGTGCGCGTCCCGATCGCGGAGCGCGCGGCGATGCCACTGGTCAGCGAGAACGCCGTTGGCTTCGATCAGAGCGGACGGTATCTGCTGGTCGTCAATGACGAGGGGATCGTCGAGAAGCGGACCGTGACGCTGGGGCAGCTCGTCGAGGGCTTACGGGTGATCGAGCGGGGAATCGACCCGAGCGACAGAGTCATCGTTACCGGCGTGCAGCGCGCCCGGGAAGGAATAGCGGTTCAGGCGGAGGAGATCGACATGATGTCGCTGCTGCTCTCCGCGAACGGTGCTTCGGCCAGCGAAACCGGCCGGCGGGGAGATGGCCAGAGGGCTACCGGAGACAGTCCAGGCGCCGCACCCGACGCGGCAACCGACTGATCGGCGGCGGAGATGTCCTCCCGGTTCTTCATCGAGCGGCCGATCTTTTCGAGTGTCATCTCGATCGTCATCGTGATCGCGGGCCTGGTGACGCTGTTCGGCCTGCCGATCGCGCAGTATCCCGAGATCACGCCGCCGACCGTTCAGGTCAGCGCGGTCTATCCGGGCGCCAGCGCGGAGGTGATTTCGGAGACGGTCGCCGCGCCGATCGAACAGGAGGTCAACGGCGTCGAAGGCATGATCTACATGTCCTCGACCAGTGCCAGCGACGGCTCCTACAGTCTGACGGTGAGTTTCGAGGTCGGAACCGATCTCGATCTCGCGCAGATTCTCGTCCAGAATCGGGTCGCTCTCGCCGAGCCGGGCTTGCCCGAGGAGGTGGTTCGGCAGGGCGTCAGCACCAAGAAGCAATCCACCAATATCGTCATGATCGTCTCGCTATCCTCGCCGGATGGGCGCTATGACGAGCTGTTCCTCAGCAACTTTGCCACCCTGCAGCTGCGCGACCGTCTGAGCCGCGTCGAGGGCGTGGGTGAGGTGTCGGTCTTTCCGAGCAGCGACTACAGCATGCGGATCTGGCTCGACCCTCAGCAGTTGAGGTCGCGCGAGATCACCACTCAGGAGGTTCTGGCGGCCGTCCGCGAACAGAACGTCCAGGTTGCCGCCGGCCAGATCGGCCAGCCACCGGCGCCGGAAACGCAAGGCCTGCAGTTGTCGGTCAACGTGCTCGGTCGTCTCAGCGAGGTGGAGCAGTTCGAGGACATCATCGTCAAGACCTCGGCGGATGGGCGCATCGTGCGCTTGCGCGATGTCGCTCGGGTCGAGCTGGGTGGCCAGAACTATAACCTGACCTCGACTCTGGAAGGTTCGAGTTCCGCCAGCGTCCTGATCTATCAGCTTCCCGGCGCCAATGCGCTGCAGGTGGCCACCGACGTCCGGGCCGCCATGGAGGAGGTGTCGCCTCTGTTTCCCCAGGGTGTGGACTACGCCATTCCCTACGACACGACCCTGTTCGTCCAGGCCTCCATCGATGGTGTCGTGATGACGCTGTTTCAGGCCGGCGTGCTGGTCTTTCTCGTCCTCTTTCTCTTCCTGCAGGACTGGCGGGCGACGCTGGTGCCGGCGGTCACGATCCCCGTCGCGCTGATCGGCACCTTCGCCGTGATGGCCGCCTTGGGTTTCTCGCTTAACATGCTCACGCTGTTCGGGCTGGTACTGGCGATCGGTGTGGTGGTCGACGACTCCATCGTGATCGTCGAGGCCACGGCCTCGCATATCGACAAGGGGCTGAGTTCCAGGGACGCGGCGATCAAGGCGATGTCGGAGGTCTCCGGCCCGGTCGTCGCCACCAGCCTGGTCCTGATGGCGGTCTTCATTCCGGCGGCCTTTCTGCCGGGGATCACTGGCGAGATGTACCGGCAATTCGCCTTGACGATCGCCGCCGCGACGGTCTTTAGCACCCTGAACGCTCTGACCTTGAGCCCGGCCCTCTCCGCCCTGCTGCTACGGCACCAGCCGGAGCGCAAGAACGTCTTCTTTCGCGGCTTCGACAAGGCCTTCGCCGTGGCTGGCTCCGGCTACGCCGGCGTCGCGCGATCTCTCCTGCGCCGCGCGGCCCTGGCGATGGTGGTGTTCGTCGGCCTGCTGGCGCTCACCGGCTGGCAGTTCACGCAGATCCCGACCGGCTTCCTGCCGCAGGAGGATCAGGGCTATCTGATGGTCAACGTGCAGCTTCCGGACGGCGCGTCTCTGGGTCGCACAGATCAGGTGCTTCGGCAGATAGACGGAGTCGTCGAAGGAATGCCCGGTGTCGAGACCTGGGTTTCGCTCGGCGGTTTCTCTCTGATCGACGGTACGGCCGCTTCCAACTCCGCAGTCGTTTTCGTCGTACTGACCCCTTGGGAGGAGCGCAGGGAGCAGACTCTCAGCGCGGATGCCATCCTGGGCGACTTGCAAGGCCGGCTGTTCGGAATCCAGGAGGCGGTGGTCTTCGGCTTTCCGCCGCCCGCGATCAGCGGTCTCGGCGTGTCCGGCGGTTTTCAAATGCAGCTTCAGGCGCGAGGTGGCGGCGGTTTGATGGGGTTGGGGGCCATGGCGCAGGAGCTGATCGTCGACGGCAACGCCCAGTCAGGCCTGACCAATCTCAACACGACCTTCCGTGCCTCCGTGCCTCAGCTCTTCGCGGAGGTCAACCGCACCCAGGCCAAGAGGCTCGGCGTTTCCCTCGACGAGATCTTCGGAACGCTGGAGGCCTATCTCGGATCCGCCTACGTGAACGACTTCAATCGCTTCGGCCGGACCTGGCAGGTCAAAGTCCAGGCCGACCATCGCTTCCGTCTGACACCCGAGGACATCCGGCGGCTCGAGGTCCGCAACGCCAATGGCGACATGGTTCCAATGGGTGCCTTGGTCGATGTCGACTACATCACCGGACCGCAGACGATCCTGCGCTACAATCTCTATCCGGCGGCTTCCATCACCGGCCAGGCGGCGCCGGGTTTCAGCTCCGGTCAGGCGCTGTTGCTGATGGAGGCGATGGCGGACGCCAAGCTGCCGGTCGCGATGGGCTACGAATGGACCGGCGTCTCCTATCAGGAACGGCAAGTCGGCAACGAAGCGATCGCGGTCTTCGGACTTGCGATCTTGCTGGTCTTTCTGGTGCTTGCGGCCCAGTACGAAAGCTGGACCAGCCCCGCCGCCGTCATTCTGGTGGTGCCGTTGGCGATCCTGGGGACCGTGGTCGCTCTCCTGATCGGCGGGTCGGACAACAACGTCTACACCCAGATCGGGATCGTCCTGCTGATCGGTCTGGCCAGTAAGAACGCCATCCTGATCGTCGAGTTCGCCCGGCAGGAGCGGGTAGGCGGGCGTGGTATTCTGGAAGCGGCCGCCGAGGCTTCAAGTCGGCGGTTCCGTCCGATCCTGATGACGGCGATCTCCTCCATCGCCGGCTTCATGCCGTTGCTGCTCGCTACAGGTGCCGGCGCGGCGAGCCGACAGGCCGTGGGTAACGCGGTCGTCGGCGGCATGATCGCCGCAACGCTGATGTCGCTGCTCTTCACCCCGGTCTTCTATCTGGTGATGCAGCGTCTCAGCGAACGCTCCTGGCGCAAAGCCGTGACGGGCGAAGCCAAGGCGCCGGCCGAGTAGACGATCCGCCGATAGCGCGGCTGCGCTATCGGCGCAGAGGTGGAAACCTCACATCGTCTTCCAGTCGCCGCTCTGTTCGAACGCGTAGGCCGCCTTGTAAATGGTCGACTCCTCGAAGTGACGACCGATCAGCATCACCGAGACCGGCAAGCCGTCGGACAGGCCGCAGGGCACCGCCATGGCCGGATGGTGCGTCAGATCGAAAGGCGCGGTGTTCGAAATCATCTCGTAGGCCCGCTGGATGTATTCCTCGCGGGGTGCATCGGGCTCCGGGATTGGCTGTGCCTTCTGCGGGGTGGTCGGCATCAGCAGCAGGTCGTAGGTCGCCAGCTCCGCGTCGTAGGCGGCGCGCAGGCGCCGGACGATGTTCATCGCCTTTCCGTAGTAGCGGCTGCCGTAGTGCTTGCGCATGTAGGTGCCGAGCAGGGTCAGCAGCTTGGTGGTATCGCTCAGCTCGTTGGCCCTGGTTCGCCAGTTGCGGTGAAAGTCCATCAGACTGGTGACATAGAGATCGGGACGCGACACGCCGTAGCCGTCGCCGTGCATCATGGTCTGGGTCAGGCCTTCGACGCCGATCGGCATCCAGAGGTGGAGGCCGACGTCGTGCATCGGGATCGAGACCTCCTCGACCGTCGCGCCCAGGGCGGCGAGCTTCTTCGCGGCAGCCTTGACCTTGGCATTGACGTCGTCTTCCGCGCCGACCTGCCCGAAACCTTCGGTCACGACGCCGATCTTCAGTCCGGCGAGGTCGCCGGAGAGGGCCTCGGTATAGGGGGCGGTCCGCACATCGTACTGGCGCGGATCGTAGCCGTCGGGACCGGCGATGGCCTCCAGCATCAGGGCATTGTCGCTGACCGTCGCGGTCATCGGCCCGGTGTGGTCGACGAAGATTTCGATCGGCATGATTCCGGTGTAGGGCACCAGACCATGGGTTGGCTTCATCCCGTAGATGCCGCACCAGGACGCCGGCATCCGGATCGAGCCGCCCTGGTCGCCGCCGATCGCCATGTCGACCTCGCCGGCCGCGACCAGCGCCGCCGAACCCGAGGAGGAGCCGCCGGCCGCGTAGCCGTGTTTGTACGGGTTGTGGACGGGACCGGTCGCGTTGGTGTGGCTGCCGCCGGAGAGGCAGAAGTACTCGCAGTGGGCCTTGCCCATCAGCGTCGCGCCGGCGTCCAGCAGGCGCTCGACCACCGTCGCATCGATATCGGGGACATAGCCCTCGAGCGTGCCGGAGCCGTTCATCATGGGCACCCCGGCGACCATCACGTTGTCTTTGATCGCGACGGTCTTGCCCTTGAGCTTGCCGGAAGGGGCACCCTCGATGGTGGACTTCACGTACCAGGCGTTGAGGGGATTATCCTCCGGCAGGGGACGCCGGCCCGGCGTGCGCGGGTACTTGACCTCGGGCAGGTGATCCGGCATCGCGTCGACGACGTCGTAGGAGGCGAGGTTGCCCGCCATCAGATCCCGGAAGGACACCACCTCTTCCGCATCGAAGGCGATGCCGAGCTCCTCGGCGATCTCGTAGACCTGATCCAGTGTCGGTACCTTAACGGTCATGGTTTTGGTTCCTCCCTCTCGTTGGAACTCTGTTTGCGCCCCTGTTCGGCGAATTGAGACGCGCGGGCCTCAGGGGGCGAGATAGCGCAGGAGACGAGGGTCGTTCTTCACCTCCGCCGCGGGGCCCTGTAGCGCAATGGTGCCCCGGTCCATGACGTAAGCATAGTCCGCCACGCGCAGCGCAAGCTCCACATGTTGTTCGACCAGGATCACGGACATCTCCGAGGTCAGAGCGCGCAGGCGTTCGGCGATCTCCTCGATGACGCCGATCCAGACGCCCTCGGTCGGCTCGTCCAGCATCAGCAGCCGCGGCTTGCCGAGCAGGGCCCGGCCGATCGCCAACATCTTGCGCTCGCCGCCCGACAGCGTACCGGCGGTCTGCTCCAACCGCTGGCCGAGCTTCGGGAAAAAGTCGAGCACCATGTCGATGCCGGACTTGTCCCTCTGCCGCACGGCGCCGAGCAGCAGGTTCTCGCGCACCGTCAACTTACCGAAGACCGCCTGTTCCTGAGGGACGTAGCCCATGCCGCGTCGGACGCGCCACTCGGTGCCGTGCTCGTGAGCGTTCTGACCGTCGAACCAGATCGTTCCCTGCATCGGCTGGATCTCGCCGATCAAGGTCTTGAGCAGGGTACTCTTACCGGCGCCGTTGCGTCCGAGCAGCGCGACACCGCCGGTCGTCCGCGCCTTGAAGTCCACTTTTGCCAACACTTGGCTGCGGCCGTAGCCGGCATCCAGTTCCTGCACATCGAGAATCGTGGCTTTGCTGGGGGCGTGGTGGGACCGGGAGCTAGACACGGGTCGTATAGACCTCCTGTACGCGCGCCGACGTCTCGATCTCGGCCACCGTGCCGTCGTCGAGCACCTGCCCCTGATCCAACACGGTCAGGTGATCGCAGATGTCCTTGATGAAATCCAGATCGTGCTCGACGATCACCAAAGCGCAGGTCTGCTTGATCGGCATGAGCAGTTCGCCGGTGACGCGGCGCTCCTCCGGGCTCATGCCGCCGGTGGGTTCGTCGAGTAGCAGCAGCTTCGGTTTGACCGCCATAGCCATGGCGATCTCCAGCCACTGCTGCTGACCGTGGCTCAACTCCCCGGCCAGATCTCTGGTCAGATCGGCCAGCAGAAAGCGCTCCAGCAGCTCCATCACCTCCGTGTGGAGCGCAGCCCGGCTCCTGGAGCGCAGCAGCGTCCAGAGCGGTTGATCCGCTTGCAGCGCGAGCAGAACGTTGTCGTAGACCGACAGTTCCGGCAGGATCGCGGTGATCTGGAACTTCAGCGAAAGACCGCGCTTCGCGCGTTCCGCCGGCGTCGCCGTTGTGATCTCCGTCCCGTCGAAGGTGATCGTCCCTTCGCTCGCGAAATGCGCGCCGGCAATGGCCTTCAGAAGAGTCGACTTCCCGGATCCGTTGGGACCGATCAGTCCGTGGAAGCTGCGCGCCCGCACCGTCACGTCGACGCCCCCCAGGGCACGCAACGCGCCGAAGGTCTTGCCGAGTCCGCGGACCTCAAGCAGCGCCATCGTCGCCCTCCGTCCGTTCGGGCCGCGCGGGCGGAGTCTCCTTGGCGGCTTTGCCGCGCACCGCGATGCCGAAGGACCCGATCCGCTCGCGCTCGGAGACGATCAGGCCCAATAGACCTGTCGGGCGATAGGCCACCACCACCAGCATGATGATGCCCAGGACGACCGGCCAGTAGTTCCTGATGGCGTCGATGTCCGAGAGAAAGAGTCTCAGGATCTCGATCACGCCGGCCCCGATCACCGGGCCGATCAGCGTGCCGATACCGCCGAACAGTCCGTAGAGCACGGCATAGGTCGAGATCCCGATACCGACGCTGGAGGGACCGACAAAGCCCTCGTGATAGCTGTAGAGCGCGCCCGCCAGGCCGGCGACCATACCGGCGAAGGAGAAGACGATCGCCTTGTAGATCTGGACTCGGTAGCCGAAGAAGGCGATCCGCTCCTCGTTCTGGCGCATGCCGGCGAGCACCAGTCCGAACTGGGAGCGGACGAGATAGCGGCTGCCGAGATAGACGAGACAGAGGAAGAGCAGCGCGACGTAGTAGAAGATCAGGCCGGGTTCCAGCTCGTAGCTGCCGATCATCAGGAAGTCCCAGATCGACAGACCGTTGCCGGCCCCGACCCAGAGCCAGCCGGCCACCAGCCGCTCGGCGGCGTAGGAGGCGGTCAAGGTGCCGAGCGCGACGAAGATCACCGTGGGAGTGCGTTTACCGAGCAGCAGGAACCAGCCGACCAGCAAGGCGGCCAGCAGGCCGACCAGCATCCCCATCGGCACGACGAAGAAGATCTGAAGCCACCCCAGCTCCTCGGCGAACTTGGCGACCACGTAGCCGGCCAGGCCGAAGAACAGGCCCTGACCGAAACTCATGATTCCCGAATAGCCCCAGCAGAGGTCGAAGCTGATCGCGAGCTTTGCCAGGATTAGCATCGTCGTGACGCGGATGACCCAAAAATTGTTGAAGTCGGGGGCACTGTCTCCGGCCGTGAGGAAACTGACGGCGAAGGGATAAATCAGCAGAAAGATCAGCAGTCCCCATTCCACGATCGGGATCACGCCGGCGCGTCTGCGTGGCGGTTTCTTTATCAGGGATCGGGAAAGAGAGGTCTCTGCCATCGGGGCGGCAGTTCCTTAGTTCGGTGGGACGGCGAAAGGAGACGTAGTCCGCAATCGGCTCGGCGGCCCTTCGGCCTCCGAACCGATTGCGGTCAGTGCAGCTGGATCACGTACACTCCGCGGGATCCACCATGTCGTACTTCGAGATCACCTCGTATTCGCCGGCGCGAGACACGGCGATGTACATGTTCATCGCGCAGTGACCCGTACCGGGGATCATCCTGGCGCCGCCGCCTGGACCCTCGGCGATCTCCGCCGTGTCCAGTGCGGCCGAGACGGCGTCACGATCCAGATCGCCGTTCGTGGCCTTGACCGCTTCCTCGTAGAACTTCACGCCGCGGTACATGCCGGTGGCGGCGGACCCCGCGGTGAAGAGGTAGCGGGTATCCGGGAACATGGCGTCGTACGCCGTCTGCAGCTCGTTGCTGAAGGGATCGTCGACCGCCTTGAAATAGTCCAGGCAGCTCGACAGCCCTTCCATCTCGCGGGCCGGCACGTAGTTCACGGAGTTGTCGTCGAAGTAGACGCAGCTCACATGCCCGCCGCGCTCGTTGAAGCCGCTCTCGTAGAGCTGTTTCAGGAAGGCCTGCGTGCCCGGCGGGATGACTGTCTTGAAGACGCAGTCGACATTCTCGCTGTTAATCTTCGCGACCGTGGCCGAGTACTCGATCTGGTCGAGGGGGTAGTACTCCTCGAAGACCACTTCGCCGCCATTCTCCTCGATCACCTTGCGGGCATATCTATTGAGCAGCTGCGGCCAGAGGTAGTTGGCAGAGGGGAAGGCGAAGCGCCGGTGCCCCTGGCCGATCAGCCAGGGAATCAGCTCGTCGCACTGCTGTGCCGGCGTCGGACCCGTGCAGTAGAGGTCGGTCGTGCACTCCTGTCCCTCGTAGAGCTGCGGGTAGATGTAGAGCGTGCGGCCGCGCCGGACGATCGGGTTCTTGATCGCCTCTCGCATGGCGCTGGTGATGCCGCCCAGCACCACATCGACGTTGTTCTGCTGGATCAGCCGGCGGACGTTGCCCACGGCGACGCCGGGGTCGGAGGCGGTATCCTCCAGGTAGAGCTCGATGGGCCGGTCCAGGATGCCGCCGGCGTCGTTGATCTGCTGGACGGCCAGCTGCGCGATCTGCCAGTTCGCGTTTCCGGAGGGCGCGATGGCGCCGGTGATGTCGGTCGCGATGCCCATCTTGATCGGGCCGGCCGCGTGACTCCAATTCGGTCTCAGGACCCAGCCGCCGGCGCTGCCGGCCACCCAGCCGGTTGCGGCCAGCGCGCCGGCGCCCTTGAGGAATCCCCGGCGTGTCAGTCGGCGGCCCGTTTCGCCGCGCGCGGACGCGATCTGCTTGCGATCGTAGGTCACTAGATTCTCCCTTTACTGACAAAGCCCTGCGGACGGAATTTGACGATGATCAGGGCCACGACGAACACCAGAACCTCGGCGACGATCGGCTGGATCAGGGCATTGAGCAGAGGCAGCTCGCGCAGCCACTGAAAGCCTGGAACCATGGCGCCGATCAAGGCGCCGCCCAGCACCGGTCCCTCGAAGGTGCCGACACCGCCGAGCATGACGGCGAGGAAAGCCTGCACCAGGAAGCGCAAGCCGAGATCCGCGGAAAGCGAGAAGAGCGGCACCATCAAGGCGCCGGCGAGGCCCGCGAGCGCGGCGCCGAAGGCGAAGGTGAAGGCGTAGAGACGCGACGTGGAGACACCGGAGGCGCGCGCCAGCATTGGGTTCTCCAGCGCGCCGCGGATCTGCAGGCCGAAGCTCGTCCGGGTGAGGAAGAGGTAGCAGGCGGCCATCACGGCGAGCGTGATGAAGATGATCACCGTGCGCCAGGCCGAGAGACTCACGTCGCCGATCTGGATGAAGCCCTGGATCGGTTCGTCGATCGAATAGAACTGCCCGCCGATCAGGCCGCGCACCGTCTCGCGAATGATCAGCCCCACGGCATAGGTCGCCAGCATGGCGATCACGGGCGCAACGTAGAGCCGTCTGATCACCGTTGCTTCGACGAACAGACCGACGATGGCGACGAGAAAGGGAGCGGCCAGCATGCCCGCCCATTCGGGCAGCCCGAGTTCGCGAAAGACGAAGACCGTGTAGGCGCCGAGCAGAACGAACTCGCCGTGGCCGAGGTTGAAGATGCCCATCATGCTGGCGATCACGGCCAGCCCGAGCACGACCAGAACCATGATCGAGGAGAAGGCGAGGATGTCGAACACCAGTTTGGCGATCGCATCGAGTTCCATCGTGGGACCTTTCGATCTATGGGCGCGTAAACGGTCTGTACGGGCCCGGTCGAAAACCTGTGACGGGATTATTTCAGCAAGAAGTATGCCAGGCTCTTGAGAGCCGAGAAGAGTCCCTAGGCTATACTACTGCGAACGAAAATTGCATAAAATCTGTCCAAAGCGATTGCATCTGCTGCCTAATGTTTCGGCGGGTCGCAGGATTCTTTCATGTCGAGCTGTCGTCCTGAGGACGATCGGCGTCCCTTGCAAAGGAGGTATCGATGAGCGAAGAGGCGGCCGGCGACGGCCACGACCCGAAGATCACACTCGCCTGCGTGCAGATGGAGCCGCGGATCGGCGATCCCACCGGCAACATCGAGCGGAGCTGCGCGAAGATCGAGGAGGCCGCCGCCGCCGGAGCGGGACTGGTCGTGCTGCCTGAACTCGCGAACTCCGGCTACGTCTTCGAGAGACGCGAGGAGGCCTATGCCCACGCGGAGACGGCGGGCGACGGCCCGGCCTCTCTCGCCTGGGCCGAACTGGCACGTCGCCACGGTCTCTACATCGTCGCGGGTCTGGCCGAGCGCGATGGGGCCGCGCTCTACAATTCGGCGGCGGTGATCGGCCCCGAGGGCCACATCGGCACCTACCGCAAGATGCATCTTTGGAACGAAGAGAATCTCTATTTCGAGCCGGGCAACCTGGGCTTTCCCGTGTTCCAGACGCCGATCGGCCGGATCGGCTGCCTGATCTGCTACGACATCTGGTTTCCCGAGGCGTTTCGCCTGCTCGCCCTGCAGGGTGCCGATCTGGTCTGCGTGCCCACCAACTGGGTGCCGGTCCCCGGCCAGACGCCCGAGCGGCGCGCGATGGCCAATGTGCTTTGCATGGGCGCCGCCCACAGCAACAGCCTGTTCGTCGCCGCCGCCGACCGGGTCGGAACCGAGCGCGGTCAACCCTTCATCGGCCAAAGCCTGATTTGCGACGTTACCGGCTGGCCGCTGGCCGGCCCGGCCAGCCGCGATCAAGAGGAGATCCTGACGGCGGCCGTCGATCTGGCCGACGCCCGGCGCAAGCGGAACTGGAACACCTTCAACCAGCCGCTGCGCGACCGCCGGGTCGACGTCTACGACACGGTTCTGGGCGCGGACGTTCGGCCCGGCTGGTTTTAGGCCCTGCTGGTTCTAGACCGGGGGTGCAGCGCCGATCATTCGGCGGCCGAGCGACCAAGCGAGCCTTGCCGGCCGACCAGGCGCGCATAAAGTCCGCCCATGGCGAGCAGCGAGTCGTGGCTGCCGCTTTCCACGACCCGGCCTCGGTCCAGCACGACGATGCGGTCGGCGCTGCGCACGGTCGAAAGACGATGTGCGATCACGAGGGTCGTGCGGCCGGCGCGCAGGGCCTCGAGCGCGCGACGGATCAGGCCCTCGTTCACGGCATCCAGATGCGATGTGGCTTCATCGAGGATCAGGATCGGTGCGTCCTTCAGGAAGGCCCGGGCGATGGCCACCCGCTGGCGCTGTCCGCCCGAGAGGCTGCTGCCCCGCTCCCCGACAGGTGTCGCCAGGCCGTCAGGAAGCGCGGCGACCAGATCGCCGAGCGCGGCGCGATCGATAGCCGCGCGCAGGTCGGCCTGGCTCGCGTCGGGACGGGCCAGGCGGATGTTCGCCTCCAGCGTATCGTTGAAAAGGTAGGTGTCCTGAGCCACCAGTGCGATGCGCTCGCGCAGATCGTCCAGGCCGAGAGCGCGAAGATCGCTGCCGCCCAGGGCGACCTGTCCCTTCGTCGGATCCCAGAAGCGGAGAAGAAGCTGGGCGATGGTCGACTTGCCGGCTCCCGACGGGCCGACCAGCGCCAGCGTCCGACCGGCGGAGACCTCGAAGGAGACCTCGGCCAGGGCGGGACGGTCGGCGCCGGGATAGCGGAAAGTCACGTCTTGCAAGGCGATGCTGGGCTCCGGTTCCGCCGGAACCGGATCTCGCTGCCGCGCTGCGTCCGAACGTTCCTCGATGGTGGGGCGCTCGGACTCGACGGCATGGATCCGTCGCGCGGCGCCGAGGGTGTCGGCGAGTTGATGGCCGATCTGCGCGATCTCCGAGACCGGCAGAAAGGCCGACAGCGAGACAAGCGTGAGCAGCGGCAGAAGGCCCGCATCCAGGTTACCCGCCGCGACCTGCATGGCGCCGACGGTCACCACGGCGAGACCGCCCAGGCCGGTGAACACCTCGATCAGGCTGTGCTGCGCCGCAAGCTGGCGAAAGAAGGCGAGCCGCTGGGCGATGTGACGGCTCGACAGCCGGTCGAGTTCCGCGCCGCGCCGCGTCTCCTGGCAGCTCGAGACAATCTCTCCCAGGCCTTGGACCGTGTCGACGGCATGGGCCGCGAGTTCGCCGGCCGCCTCCTTCGCGCTGGAGCCCAAAGCGTCTACCGTTCGCCGCATCAGCCAGGGACTGAGACCCACCGCCAGCAGGAAGGGCAGCAGCGCGATCGCGAGCCAGGGGTCGAAGGCGGCGAGGATCGCCACGACGGCCGTCGGCACCAGAACCGCGACACAGGCCGGCGCGATGGTATGGGCGAAGAAGTACTCCACCATCTCCACGTCGTGGGTCGCGATCGCCATGAGGTCACCCGTCCTCCGGCGGACCAGGTAGGCTGGCCCGAGCCGGTCGAGCGTTTCGAAGAGCGAGATCCGCATCCGCGCCAGCAGGCGGAAGGCGACGTCGTGGGCCAGCCAGGATTCCGCCCAGTGCAGGAGCCCGGCCAAGGGGGCGGCGACCGCCAGCCAGGGCAGGTAGGCGCGGAAGTCCTGACCGTTCTTCAGGTTCAGCAGAATCAGGGCACTGATCAGGCCGACGGCAATGAAGGCGAGAACGCGGGTCACCCCGAACAGGAAGGTGGCCGTCATCTTCCAGCGCCAGGGGCGGATCAGGCCGAGCAGCAGCAAGGCCAACCGGCTCCAGCCGAGTCCCTCCGCCGCCACGACGCCCTCGGTCGGGGCCTGTCGTGCCGCGGCGGGCAAAGCCGTCTCGGGCCGGTATTCCGCCGCCGGTGCGCCTTGCTCCGGATTGTCGGAAAGCAGGGCGTCCGGGGTCTCGGCCGCCGTGTCCTGGGCCTGTTCGGCCATCAGAGCCGCGTAGAGTCCGCCCTCTGCCATCAGCTCGGCGTGGCTGCCGGACTCCGCCACCCGGCCGCCGTCGAGTACCAGAATGCGGTCGCAGCCGATGACGCTGGACAGGCGATGTGCCAGCACCAGCGTCGTACGAGACTTCATCAGCGTGTCGAGCGCGCCCTGGATCGCCGCTTCGTTCTCGGCGTCGACCGCCGAGAGGGCTTCGTCGAGCACCAGGATCGGTGCGTCGCGCAACAGGGCGCGGGCAATGGCGACCCGTTGGCGCTGACCGCCGGACAGCTTGATCCCCTTCTCGCCGATCTGGGTGTCGTAACCCTTTGGCAGAGATAGAACGAAGTCGTGGATGTTCGCTGCTTTGGCCGCCGCGATCATCTCCGCCTCCGAGCCGTCCGGCCTGCCGAAGCGGATGTTGTCGCGCAGCGTACCGTGGAACAGGAAGGCGTCCTGCTGGACGACGGCGACGCGGGACCTGATCGCCTCGAAGGGCAGGCGTCTCAAATCCTCGCCGCCGATCCGGATGGTGCCCGCGTCCGGTTCGTAGAAGCGGAGCAGCAGCCGTACGATGGAGGACTTGCCGATGCCCGATGCCCCGACGATGCCGATGCGCTCCCCGGCCTCGACCTTGAACGAGAGCGCCTCGTGCACGCGGCGGTCGGTCCCGGGGTAGGCGAAGCGCACCTGCTCGAAGGCGACGGTCGGTGCGAGCGTGGCGGGTGGCCTCACCTCCGCGTCGGCCACGAGGGGGACGGCGTCGAACAAGCGGTAGATGCCCTGAGCCGCCGACAGCCCCATCATCCCCTCGTGCAGCACGGTCCGCAGATCGCGCATCGGGCGGAACACCTCCACGCCGACCATCAGGATCACCAGCAGTTCCGCCAGCGCCATCTGCCCGGCTTCGACACGGAAGGCGCCCAAGGTCAAGGCCAGGGCCGCACCGACGGCGATCGAGGTATCCGAGATGCCGCGCGTCAAGGCACTTGTCGCCAGAACGCGCATGGTCGTGCTGGAGAGATGGTCCGCTTTCTCCGACAGGAGCCGGGCCCGGTCCCGCGAGCGCCCGAAGGCCTGCAGCGTGGCTAGCCCCTGAATCGAGTCGACCAGTTCAGCGGCAAAGTCCCCGTAGGCCCGGCTGCGTGCGTTGGACTGCGCGCTGTTCGCGGCTTGCCAGAGCGCGGGCGCGAAGAGCGCGAGCAGCGCGAAGGCGAGCAGAACCCCGGCGACCGGCAGGTCGAGCCAGGCGACAAAGGCGAAAATCAGAAAGGGCGTGAGCAGTGCGACGAGAAGCTGCGGCAGATACTTGCCGAAGTAGGTTTCGAGCTGCTCCACGTCGTCCGCGAGGGTCAGGGTCAGGTCGCCGGCGCGCTTCGATCCGACGTAAGCGGGACCGAGCGCCGCGAGGCGGTCGAACAGTGCCCGGCGCAGGCGCTTCTGAACGACTGCGGCGGTCCGGTGCGCCACTGTCGCCCGCCACTGCTCGAAGACGCCTCTTAGAACCATGGCACCCGCCACCGCCGCGATCAGCCAGACCAGTTCGCTCGGACCCGCCCCGGCGAAGACCTGTGCGATCAACCAGCCGAGCAGGGCCAGCCGTCCGACGCCGAGTGCCACCGCCAGCAGGCCGATCAAGACGGCATAGGCAATGCGCCAGCGGACGCCCTTCGTGAATTTCCATAGACGTGGCTCGAAATGCATCGCGCGGCTCCGGTCTTGCGAGTGACGGTAACAGGGTAGTTCCGAACGTGAGTGTTCGTCTCTGCACCTTTCTGAAGACCGACTGAACGAAAATTTACATGTAATCCGCCGCGCGAGGCGGCATGCTGAGGGCATGATCGGCGACTGGGACAATCTCCGCACCTTTCTCGCCCTGGCCGAGGAAGGCAGCCTGACGGCCGCAGCCCGGCGCCTGCGTGTCAGCCACCCCACGGTTGCCCGGCGCATCAAGACCCTGGAGGCCGACCTCGGCACGCGTCTGTTTGACCGCCTGCCCGAGGGTTTTCAGCTGACCGGCTCGGCTCTGGAACTGCTGCATGACGTGAAGGCGATGGAGCAAGCCGCCGAGGCCATTCGCCGGCGTTCCGTCGGTCTTTCGGCAACGCATCTCGGCACCGTGCGGATCTCCGTCGACGAAACCATCGCGGACTTTCTGTCGCGCCATCTCGCCGCTCTACGCGAGAGCCATCAGTGCATCGAGTTCGAGGTCGCGGTCGCCCACCTCTCCGCAAACCTCTCGCGGCGCGAGGCCGACCTCAACATTCGCCCGCAGCTTCCCGACCTGGCCCGTGTGGTGCGGCGCAAGCTCGCGACCTTCGCCTATGCGGTCTACGGCGCTGACGCCTTCGCCGAACGCGCCGGCGCGGCGCCCGAGACCCTGACGGATCTGCCATGGGTCGGCTACGACGAGGCACACCACTACATGCCCGGTCAAGCCTGGCAGACGGCGCTGCTGGGTGAGCGCAAGCCGGCCGTGCGCAGCAACAACGGTGCTGTCGTGGCCGACGCGATCCGTAATCGTGGCGGCGTCGGCGTACTGCCCTGTTTTCTGGGGGATGCCGATCCGGCTCTGGTGCGCCTCACGCCCCCAATCGCGGAGGCCGCGACCGATCAGTGGCTATTGGTACACAGCGATCTGCGGGATGTTCCGCGCGTGCGGATCGTGATGGATGCCCTGGTCGAGCTGTTCGGAACGCGAAGAGCGGAAATCGCGGGAGAGGCAGGTTGACGATCGGATTCTCCGAAAGCTACCGACTGCACTCACCCGGGCCTTCGGCCTCTATGACGGCGAAGCTCCGGTGAGTGGCGGCAAGCCGACCGCGGCAAGCGGAGTTTCGACACCACCGCGGCTCTCGCTCCTCCAGAGGTTCGTGCGACGGCTTGAAGCGGTGTTCAGTTGGCGAAACAGGTGTTGGCGGACAACACGGTGCGACGCTTCTCAGCATCGATCACAAAGGAGAACAAGCCGATCTTGATCGCGCAATAGGCGTCTATGTCATCGCCAAAACCAAGATCGATCCGATTTCCGCCACGCCCCTTAAAGAAGCCGCAGCCGCCCTTGCATAGATTGAAATAGCTGCAGCCTTCGCACTTTTTTCGACCGGCTGCGAGTTGTTCTCTAATCGTTTGTGCGAGCTCCGATGCGATCAACTCTTCGAAGCTGTTCTGCATGATCGAGCCCGACCTATAGCCGGTCCCTTCTGCGCTCCGCACACCCATGAAACTATCGCAGTGCGCATAGGCGATTCCTTGCTGATCCACGGTCACCATGTAGTCGGTACAGGGGCTTTCCGTGTGATGGCAGCAGGAGACGGCACGTTGCGGCCGCGTGATCATGTTGTAGAGATAAAAACTCTCACGGATCAGCAAGCGTTTCCGGGGATCCTCGACCAACTGATTGTGAGTGGCTTGAGCGGTGAAGAGGCCGTCCAGCCACTCCAGGTACCGCTGCACGATCGTCAGGTCACCGGAGTAGACTTGATCGTACGACAATTGTAGGCCGATTCTCCGGATGCCATGCGATATGACCTTATCCAACCATTCAGCCGGATCTATCTGGATCGTCTCGGCCTCTACTACCGTGAGAATGCCGTAGTCGATCTCGGCTGTGTTGAGTGCCGACAGCGCTTCGGTCAGAATGGAATAGCTGTCTTTGAAGCGGCCGCGGCCAACGCGAATGCCGTTCTGAAGATGCGAAAACACCTCGAAGCTGATTGACAGCTGATAATTGCTTCGTTTGGAAAAAAATTCGATCCAGTCATTTGTGAAGAGTGTCCCGTTCGTTTGGATCGCGTAGTCGACCGTTTTCGATGTCACCCTTTCTTCGGCCTCGCTAAAAAAGCCGATTCCAGGAAGCAGCGTCTCGCCGCCGATCCACTGTAGACTGACGTCCGAGCCGGAGTGTTCATTGATACGATCCGTCAGTTTGTGCATGACGGATCGAGGCATGACACCCATGCGATCCGCATTGTTGAGTGACTGATAGCAGAAGGCGCAACGAAGGTTGCATTTGCTCACCGGCTTGGCGAGCACGGTCAGGTAACCGCGCGGCTGACTCGCAGTGTTCGATCGACTTCTTGCCTCAAGGCAAGAACGGGAGGATTTTTGCAAGTTAGTGGTCACGGCAAACTTCCCTCAAGGCTGCGATGCCGTCGCAAAAGGCAGTGTCGGGTCTCGTTTTTGTGACGGTTTCCGGGGCGAGCATCCAATCGGCAACGCACCCACCATCGCAGCTGTCGAAGGCTGAACAGCTTTTGGCGCAGTAGCTGCGTTGCCGCTGAACTTCCTGCGCGTGTTCTCTAAAGGCAGCCGATTGCCGTGCCGACTTGAATCCACCTTTGGAAACGTGTCCCAAGCGAAAACGTCTGGTTTGCTCGGTTGCGTCGCCTGAGAAGCGGTCGCATCCAAAATAGATCGAACCGTCTTGACCAATGGCGTGAATGGTTTCGGTGCAAGGCCAGCCGGGATGACAAGCGTCGAACAAACCCATCGCGGAGCGCTGCTTCGGATCGGTGGCCGCCAGCAAAAGCTCCTTGATGACGATCTTCTCGCGCGCTGTGGATTGAAGGATTTCTTTTCGCAGATCGGTCAGAAACAGCGACCAAGCCCGACCGGGCTGGATGCGTGCGCTGAACTCCGCGTTTAGAGAGACGGAGTCGAGGCCGTGCAGATGCAGCCAGTCCAGCAGAGCTCTGGCATCTGGTGGAGAATGGGGGTCGAGAACGCACATAACACCAGGAGTGACTCGCGCCTGTCTTAAGAGCGCAATCCCCTGCAGCGCGGCTTGAGTGGCCGCAGAACCATGCCTAAAGCGGCGCTGTACAGCCATGTCTCGGAGGTCTGGGTCGACGCTAACGCCCACATCGAAGTGGTTTTCGGCAAGAAAGGCGGCCCAGGCCGAGGTCAGGAGCGTTGCATTGGTTTGGATCGCGTTGGTGAAAACAATCCCAGTTTGGCGCGAGATTTCGGTCTGCAGGCCTATCGCCTTTTCATAGAACGGAAGCCCTGCCAAGGTCGGTTCGCCGCCATGCCAGACGATGTTGATCGCCGCCGCCTCCAATTGCCGGCTTGCACTTATGAGATCGGTCAGGATCTCCTGGGTCATGATCGGAGAGCCGGGTCGGGAGCTGTAGCAGTACGTGCAGCGGAGATTGCACGACTGAGTGACTTTCGCGACCAGTGTAAAGACAAGGGGCTGTATCATGACAGCACAGTCACCTTGGAGGGCACGCTGCAACAGCGGCCGGTTGGCTATTGAGACACGAGCATTTCGCTACAATCGATAGGCCAGGAAATGCGCACCGTGCTGACCCCAGGTCGGTTTGCTGGGCGCAGAGAGCTGGTCGATCAGGTCCGGATCGAATTCCTTGGCGACGATCTCCAATATGTTCTTCGCCCTGGACAGCATTTTACTAGCTTCGAGGGATGCGCGTTCGCCCGGGTCGCGCGCGTCGTCCCCCAGCAGGTGGGCAACTGCCTCTTCTAGTGTCTCTTTGTAAAACGCCATCCGAAGGTCGGGCGTGTTCTCTCCATAGAACCACTTCTCAATGACAGGCTGATAGTGCTTGGTTATCTGCTCGGCCCAAACCCCTACATGTTCGGACTTTTGCTTGGGCTCGATCTCTGGCCAGCGAGCTAAAATAGACATGGTGAGAGAGAGATGGCCCCTAGCGAAGGCCTTGATTGGATCGTGATCTTGTCCGCCCTTACGAGCTTCGAGCATGTCTTTGAGGTTCATCGGAAACATCCTCCGTTCGGCAGGAGCGACGATGCAGTCATGAGGTCTGGGAGAAGGATGGGCGATCCAAAATCAATGGGATTTGATTTAAATCAGAAATAGAAAATTTATAATTTATAAAGAAATTTTCTATTATAAATTGAATTTAGATGCGTTAGGGAACGCTCTCGGCTTTAATCCTTGTGAGTATTCACGCCAGTACTGCACGTCAGATGCAGTACGTGGAAATAGCAGCAAGGTCATGCCGAGTGCCGGGCAGCTTGCCCGCTTTGGCGCCGCCGCCAAGTCGAAATCCGCTGGATCGGAGCATGACCGCTCGTCCCGACAGTCCAACGGGACATCAAGCGGCTGTCTGAGTAGGCTGAGAAGAGTGGTTAAATCTTAAGAGAAAGCTGGTGGAGCCGGACGGAATCGAACCGACGACCTCTACAATGCCATTGTAGCGCTCTCCCAACTGAGCTACGGCCCCGAAACCAATCTTCGCCGGACCCTTGGGGTGGTCCGTTAATCCGCTGTTCAGGGCCCTGGCGACGGTGACTCACTGCGCTCGAGTACACCGCGAGCCCCTTTGCGGAGCGCGGAAATTAGAAAGCGCCTTCCGGCTTGGCAAGGGAAAATCGTGTTTTCCCCGGCACGGCCGGTCCTCGGCCGAGGACCGGCGCCTTCCGGCTTATTCCTTTTCTTTCTCGACGGCGACGTCGCCCAGGTCCTCGTCGCTCTCGTCTTCATCCGCCTCGACGACCAAGTCGTCCTCGTCGTCGGCGGCGACCACCTCGTCCTCTTCTTCTTCCTCGACGGGTTCGGGTGCCTTCTTCTTCGGCGGTTCCTTCTCCCTGGCCGGCTTGCCCCGACGCGACTTCAGGAAGGCCTCGGGATCGAACTGGGTACCGCAGGACGGGCAGTCGACAGGCGAGCGCTGAAAGTCGTAAAACTTCGCGCCACAGGCTTGGCAGATACGTTTAACGCCCCACTCGGGTTTCGACACGGGCTTGGGTCCTCCAGAACTCAAGAGAGCAGCGCGCCTGCGCAAATCTGCGGAGCGCGCCGATATCAGTCTGGCGCGCACTTGCCATGCAGCGCGGACGAAGTCAAATGCTCACGTCGGCGAGCAGGTGCTCCGGGGCCGCGCTTATCTCGTGATCCTGCCTCTCACCTCGGCCTCGCGCGATCCGCGCGCCGCCGTGTCGTCACCTGTGTCGCCGCCCCTACCGCAGCTTGGTCAATCGTGTTAGGGAGCGCCGCCCGTGGCCGATGTCATGTGCAGTTCGTCGCCCTCGTTTTCACAGCCGACCCGAAGCCTCGTGCCCTTTGCTCGCGTAACATCTCCCTGTTCGGTCCGCCTCTCGTGACCAGGCTCGTCGCCCACCCCTCGACGGCCCTGTCCGGCCGGGTTTCCGTGCCGGGCGACAAGTCGATTTCGCACCGCGCGCTGATTTTCGGGGCTTTGGCGGTGGGGGAGACGCGGATCGACGGCCTGCTCGAGGGCGAGGATGTTCGCGCGACCGCCCGTATTCTTGGCCAGTTGGGCGCCGAGGTGCGGCGCGACGCGGCTGGATGTTGGAGGGTTCGCGGCGTGGGGATCGGCGGCCTGGCCGAACCCGACGATCTACTCGATTTCGGCAATTCCGGCACTGCGGCTCGCTTGCTGCTCGGCGTTTTGGCCGGTCATCCCTTCACCGCCTTCGCGACCGGCGACGCGTCGCTGCGGCGCCGGCCGATGGGCCGGGTCATCGATCCGCTGACGCGCATGGGTGCCAGCTTTATCGCGCGCTCCGCGGGGCGGCTACCGCTCGCGATTACAGGTGCCGCCGCACCGGCGCCGCAGGTCTATCGCCTGCCGGTGGCCTCGGCCCAGGTCAAGTCGGCGGTGCTGCTGGCCGGCCTGTCGGCGCCCGGCGAGACGATCGCGATCGAACCCGAGCCGACGCGCGACCATAGCGAGCGCATGTTGCGGGCCTTCGGTGCCGAACTCCGGGTCGAGGACGGGCCGGAGGGACGGGCGGTCACGCTGCTGGGCCAGCCGGAACTGACGGCAACGCCGGTCGCGGTGCCGGGCGATCCCTCCTCGGCGGCCTTTCCTCTGGTCGCGGGTCTGATCTGCGACCGGTCGGAGCTGACGCTGCCGGCCGTCGGCGTGAACCCTCTACGGGCCGGTCTCTTCGAGACGCTGGCCGAGATGGGTGCCGACCTGACGTTGGAGAACCGGCGCGAGTTGGCGGGCGAGCCGGTCGCCGATCTGCGGGTTCGGACCAGCGCGCTGAAGGGGGTCGAAGTGCCGCCCGGGCGCGCGCCCGCGATGATCGACGAATATCCTGTGCTCGCCGTCGCGGCGGCTTACGCCCAGGGCACCAGCGTTTTCCGCGGTCTCGGCGAACTGCGGGTCAAGGAAAGCGACCGTCTGGCCGCCGTGGCGCGCGGTCTGGCCGCCTGCGGCGTCGCCGTCGAGGAGACCGAGGATAGCCTGACCGTGCTGGGGCGCGGGCCGGGGACGGTGCCGGGCGGGGCCGAGATCGCCGCGGACCTGGATCACCGGATCGCCATGGCCTTCCTGGTGCTGGGTCTGGCGGCACAGGCGCCGGTGACGATCGACGACGGCCGCACCATCGAGACATCCTTTCCCGGCTTTGCGTCGCTGTTGCGGGGCCTGGGCGCCGAAATCGAGGAGAGCGAGGCCGCATGACCCTGGTGATTGCCTTGGACGGGCCCGCGGCCTCCGGCAAGGGCACGCTCGCCCGCCGTCTCGCCGCCGCCTTCGATCTGGCCTATCTGGATACCGGCGGGCTCTACCGGGCCGTTGCCGCCAAGCTGCTGGCGGAGGCTGGCGATCCGGAAGATCGGGAGGCGGCCGCGACCGCCGCCGAGACGCTCGCGCCGGCCGATCTGCAGCGCCCGGATCTGCGCAGTCAGGCGGTCGGCTCGGCCGCCTCCGTGGTCGCCGCGCAGCCGCGGGTCCGCCGCGCACTTCTGGAGTTCCAGCGCGGCTTCGCGGCCCAACCGCCGGAGGGCCGGGCCGGCGCCGTGCTCGATGGCCGCGACATCGGAACGGTGGTCTGTCCGGACGCGGACGTTAAGATCTATGTCGTCGCCAGCCCGGAAGTCCGGGCCGAGCGGCGGCATCGGGAGTTGATCGACCGCGGCGAGCCCTCTATATACCCGCAGGTTTTGGCGGAGATCCGGGAGCGGGATGCGCGCGACAGCGTGCGGTCGACCGCGCCTCTGAAGCCAGCGGACGACGCGGTCCTGCTCGATACCAGCGAGCTCGACATCGAGGCGGCCTTTCGGGCGGCCCAACGCATCGTCGCCGAAACGCTGGCGGCCGCCAAGGCAGAGTGAAGGTTTCAGCAAGCCCGGTTCAGGACAGGCGGCAAGCCCGTTCTGCGGTCGGGAAGACCGCCGGAGAAAACCGGTCGGCCTGGATAGCGAACGATACGAAAGGAAGACGAACCGCATGTCCGATATCCAAGCGAGCGCCACTGCGCCGCAAGAGAATTTCGCCGCCTTGCTCGATGAGCAGCTTGGCGGATCGACCCTCGAGGGCTCGGTGCTCCGGGGCCGCGTGATTGCCATCGAAGGCGACAACGTGATTATCGACGTCGGCCTCAAGTCGGAAGGCCGTGTCGCGCTGAAGGAATTCGCCAAGGCGGGCGAGGAGGGCGAGATCCAGCCCGGCGCCGACGTCGAGGTGTTCCTTGAGCGCATGGAAGATCGCCACGGCGAGGTCATGCTGAGCCGCGACAAGGCCCGTCGCGAGGAAGCCTGGAACCTGCTGGAGAAGGCCTTCGAAAAGGCCGAGCGCGTGACCGGTCATATCTACGGACGGGTCAAGGGCGGCTTTACGGTCGACCTGTCGGGCGCCACCGCCTTCCTGCCCGGTAGTCAGGTCGACATCCGCCCGGTGCGCGACGTCACGCCGCTGATGCACAAGCCTGAACCCTTCCAGATCCTCAAGATGGACCGCTCGCGCGGCAACATCGTCGTTTCGCGCCGCGCGGTGCTGGAGGAGGATCGGGCCGATCAGCGCAAGGAGCTGATGGAGAGCCTGAAGGAAGGCCAGGTACTGACCGGCGTGGTCAAGAACATCACCGATTACGGCGCCTTCGTGGACCTCGGCGGTGTCGACGGCCTACTGCACGTCACCGATATCTCCTGGCGCCGGATCAACCATCCGACCGAGGCGCTGTCCATCGGCCAGCAGGTGCAGGTGCAGGTGATCCGCTTCAATCCGGAAACTCAGCGCATCAGCCTCGGCATGAAGCAGCTCGAGGCCGATCCCTGGGAAGGCGTTTCGGCGAAGTACCCGGTCGGGACCGCCTTTACCGGCCGTGTCACGAACATCACCGACTACGGCGCCTTCGTGGAGCTGGAGCCGGGCATCGAGGGCCTGGTCCACGTCTCCGAGATGAGCTGGACCAAGAAGAACGTCCATCCGGGCAAGATCGTCTCCACCTCCCAGGAGGTCGAGGTGATGATCCTGGACGTGGACGAGAACAAGCGCCGCATCTCACTCGGGCTCAAGCAGGTCCAGTCCAATCCTTGGGATGACTTCGTCGAGAAGCACCCGATCGGTACGACCCTGTCCGGCGAGGTCAAGAACATCACCGAGTTCGGCCTCTTCGTCGGCCTGCCCGGCGAGATCGACGGCATGGTCCACCTCTCCGACCTCGATTGGGAGAAGTCCGGCGACGAGGCGGTCAAGGACTACAGCAAGGGTCAGACCGTCGACGTCAAGGTTCTCGATGTCGACATCGAGAAGGAGCGGATCAGCCTGGGCATCAAGCAACTTGCCTCCGATCCCTTCGAGTCCGCGATGGAGGGCCTGAAGAAGGGCGAGGTCGTGACCTGCACGGTGACCGAGGTGACCGACGGCGGCATCGAAGTGGCGATTTCCGACGGGGCGACCGGCTTCATCCGCAAGTCGGACC
Organism: Algihabitans albus; assembly: GCF_003572205.1. Lineage (NCBI taxonomy): Bacteria > Pseudomonadati > Pseudomonadota > Alphaproteobacteria > Rhodospirillales > Rhodovibrionaceae > Algihabitans > Algihabitans albus. Next base: position 220,785 of record NZ_QXNY01000001.1, on the reverse strand, counting down.
TGGCCCGCGACCGCGGCGATCAGCGGCCCGACCGCTTCGCCGTCGGCGAAAAGGTCGATGCCAAGGTCACTCAGATCGATCGTAAGACCCGCAAGATCTCTCTCTCGATCAAGCAGCTGCAGGTCGAGGAAGAGAAGAAGGCCATGGCCGAGTACGGCTCCACCGATTCCGGTGCCAGCCTCGGCGATATCCTGGGTGCGGCCTTGACCAAGGCCAAGGACCAAGCCGCTCAGGTGGGGTCCTCCAAGACCGAGGGCGATGCGCCGGAAGAGACCGACGGCGGAGACCAGACCGAGGAAAGCGACGAACAGAAGTAGGTCGTCGCCTCTCCTGTTCTCATGACAAGGCCCGGTCCGCGATCGCTTGCGGGCCGGGCCTTTTCTTTTCGCCTCCGGGCTTCTTCTTTTGCGCCACCGCAGGTTCCATTCGGTCTCGGGCGCCCTGTCCTCCGCACTTCGGAGGCCTGCCCGCCTTCACGCAGCGGTAGGCTATCTCTTTGTTCAGACAAGGTTTCCTTGATTCCCTACGCCGGGTCTGGCACCCTTTTTGTGCGAAACCCGTTCAAAGACGACAGGTAAGCGATGCGGCGGTCCTCTGGGATTGCGTTGCATGGGAGTGTGAGTCGGCGAGCAGGCGGATCTACCGGACCGTGGTGCGGCCAAGTCGGGGGGCAGGCCAGATGACCAAATCAGAGCTGATCCAGCGTCTGGCGGAGGTGAATCCGCATCTGACGCACCGCGATGTCGAACGGATCGTCTCGACCGTGTTCGATGAAATCACGGCTGCGCTCGCCCGCGGCGACCGGGTCGAGCTGCGCGGCTTCGGCGCCTTTTCGGTCAAGCACCGGGATGCCCGGACCGGACGCAACCCGCGCACCGGCGAGCAGGTCGAGGTGGAACAGAAGTCGGTTCCCTTTTTCAAGACAGGCAAGCAGTTGCGCGACCGGCTGAATACCGGTTGACTAGGGGCTTGCGCCATTTGTCGACCGGCCGCAGTCAACCGGAGCCGCCATGCCCTTGATTCGTCTGATCGTCTCGCTGGTGTTGCTGGTCTTTGCCGCCGCCTGCGTGCTCTTCGCCATCCTGAACTACGAGGCCGTGACGGTCGACCTGGTGGTCGACCGCCTGCCGGTGCCGCTGTTTCTGCTGACTCTGGTGCCTTTGGCTCTGGGCGTGCTGATCGGTTGGTTCCTGGCTTGGATGAAGGCCGGGCGGACGCGTCGCGAGAAGCGCCGCGAACATAAACGCGTGCGTGAGTTGGAGCGCGAGGTCGACGGCATGAAGGCCAGGAAGACCGAAGCCGAGCGCAGGCAGGTGACGCCCGCGATGACTCCGGCCGCTGTCCCGGGCCTCTCGCCGCCGCGCGGGCAATCCCAACTGGCGGCGCCCACCGGCGAACGCTGATGCGTGTCATCTCCGCCGCCGAGGTGCAGGCGGCGTTGGATTTCGAAACCCTGGTCGGTCGGCTTCGCGATGTCTTCCGGCGCGGTGCGGAGGCGCCGCTGCGCCATCACCATGAAATCCCGATCACCGGCGAACCGGCGCAGACTCTGCTTCTGATGCCGGCCTGGCAGCCCGGTCGCTACGTGGGGGTCAAGATCGTCACCGTGACGCCGGGCAACGGCGGGCGCGGTTTGCCCTCGGTGATGGGGGCCTATCTGCTGATCGACGGCCGCAATGGGGCACCCTCGGCGCTGATCGACGGGCCCATGCTGACCCTGCGCCGCACGGCGGCCGCCTCCGCTCTTGCGTCGGCCTATCTCTCGCGACCCGACAGTTCCAAGTTGCTGATGATCGGGACCGGGGCACTGGCGCCGCACCTGATCGCGGCGCATGCCGCGGTGCGCTCGATCCGCGAGATCCTGGTCTGGGGCCGGACGCCGGCCAAGGCGCAACGGCTGGCCAAGTCGATCAAACTCAAGAACGTCGCTGTGGACGCCACCGACGACCTGGAAGGCGCCGTGCGGGGCGCCGACGTCGTCTCTTGCGCCACGCTGTCGAACGAACCTCTGGTGCGTGGCGACTGGCTGTCCCCCGGACAGCATCTCGACCTGGTCGGGGCCTTCCGTCCCGAGATGCGGGAAACCGACTCTGAGGTCTTCCGCCGCGCGCGGGTCTTCGTCGACACGCGCGAGGGCGCGCTGTCCGAGGGCGGCGATCTCCTGCAGGCGATCGCAGCGGGCGCTTTCGACCCGGCGGACCTGGCCGCCGATCTCTTCGAGCTGACCCGTGGCGAGCGGGCCGGCCGGCGCTTCTACGATCAGATCACGCTGTTCAAGTCGACCGGCAGCGCGCTCGAGGATCTGGCCGCGGCGCAGTTGACGGTCGAGCGGGCATGACGGAGGGAGCGAAGCCTTTACGCGTTCTTGTAATCGGAGGCGGCGTCGTCGGCCTCTCGACGGCCTGGGCGTTGGCCAAGGCCGGGCACGAGCCGCTGCTGTTCGAGGCGGGGCCGCTGCCCAATCCCGGCGGCGCCTCCCACGATCAGCACCGGCTGATCCGCGCGCCCTACGGCGCGGAGCGCGGTTACACCCGCATGGTGAGTGACGCTTACGGCGCCTGGAATCGGCTCTGGGCCGATCTCGGCCGGCAGCACTATGTCGAGACCGCTGCGCTCGGCATCTCGCTGCAGCCGCAGGAGGAGGGCGACCACTGGGCTGCGTCCTTGGCGACCCTGCGCGATCTGAAGCTCGACCATGAACGGCTCGATGCCCTGCAGCTCGGCGAGCTCTGCCCCTACTTCCGAATTCCGGACGGCGCTTGGGGACTGCTCTCGCGGCCCGGCGGCATTCTACTTGCCGACAAGATCATCGGGCACCTGGCCGGTTGGCTGCGGCGCGAGGGCGTCGACCTCTTTCCCGAGACGCGAGCGATCGATATCGACCCCGAAGCCGGGGCGGTCCGTCTGGCTGACGGGCAGATCGCGTTGGGCGACGCCATCGTGGTCGCGGCGGGTGCCTGGACCGGCAAGCTGGTGCCGGCCCTGGCGGAACGTCAGACGCCGCAACGCCAATTCGTGGTCTTTCTGACGCCGCCCAAGAGCCAGGCGGCGGCCTGGGCGGACGCACCGGCCATCCTGCAGTTCCCGACCGCGCTCGACAGCTACGGTTGCCCGCCGGTCGCCGGTACGCGCCTCAAACTGGGTGCCGTCGCCGCGCGCCGGGCCTGCGACCCCGATGCCCTGGAGGCGGGCAGCTACCAGGAGGCCGAGGCGCTCCTCGCCCCCTTTCGTGAGATCCTGACCGACGGGGCCGACTACCGTGTCGTCGGCTACAAGACCTGTCCCTATGCCGTCAGCCACGACCGGGAGCGGTTCCTGACCCACCGCGAGGGTTGCCTGACCGCCATCACCGGCTGCACCGGACATATGTTCAAGTTCGGCGCCTTGATGGGCGAGCGCCTGGCCGCGACCGCGACGGGCGGTCTCGCGTTCGAGAGCTTCGCCCGCTGGGCCGCTGGCGAGGAGATGGTGGCTTAGTCTTACTCCGCCGCCTTCGCCTCCGCGGGGGCGAAGCGCCGCTCCATCTCGCGGCGCACCTGTACGGCCTGGGACGTCTCCTCGACCTGCACATCGGCCCAGCCGACGACGCCGCCTTCCGGGATGTCGCGCGTCAGCGTCACACCGTGGGCGAGCCCGATGGGCAGCGCGCCCTGGGCCAGGGAGGCGCCGGCGGGCAGCAGTTTGCCCCAGACGCAGTAACCGCCTTCGCCGTCCAGTGTCTCGCCGGCCTTGAGTGCGCGCTTGGCGGTCGCGGCGACGTCGCCGCGAAAACCGGTCGCCTGGCCGGTGGCCTCGCCGCGCAGGGCGGCGGAGAGGATCGAGACGTTCAGCTCCAGCCCGATCAGGTGGAAGGGCTTGTACATGGCGGCGTAGCGTCCGCTGTCGTCGGTGTTCATTCCGTACTGGCGGAAGCAGGCGGCGGCATAGTCGTTGGGCGCCTCCAGCACCACGTAGACGCCCCAGCGCAGGTCCCGGAAGACCGGGCGGCCGTCGCGCTCCAGGCTGGAGACCACCTCCACTTGCCCAGAGTGTTGCAGCTGGCCGCCGGCGTCGCGGGGACGCAGCACCTGGGCCAGATCGTCGACGCCGCAGGGCGGAAAGGCCAAGCCCTCGGGTGCGGGCGTCAGCCCGGTGCCGTTGGCGATGGCCGCCATCTCGATGCCCGACTTGGTGCCATCGAGGAAGGAGTTGAACATCTGCGGGTTCATGCCCGCCGCCGCAGCCTGCTCCGGCGTGAGGCCGTAGTGCGGCCACACGGTCTCGGGCGTGGAGGCATGATAGCTCGGCAGGTACTTGGTGCCCTTGCCGGCGGCGGCGACGGAAAAGCCGCAGGCGCGCGCCCAGTCGACCAGTTCGCAGGTCAAGGCCGGCTGATCGCCGTAGGCCATGGAGTAGACGACGCCGGCATGTCTGCAGGTTTCCGCCAGCAGCGGACCCGCCAGTACGTCGGCCTCGACGTTGACCATGACGATATGCTTGCCCTGCTCGGCGGCGGCCAGCGCATGGGCGATGCCGGCGGCCGGGTGGCCGGTGGCATCGACCACCACCTCGACGTCGTCGCGGGCGATCAGCTCCAGGCCGGACTCCACGAAGGCGGTGGCGCTCCTGCGCTCCTCCGTCCAGCCGACGGCGGCGCAGGCGGCCTTGGCGCGGGGCGGCGCCAGGTCGGCGATGACGGTGACGGAGAGTCCGGCCGTGGTCGGCGCCTGACTGAGGAACATGGAACCGAACTTCCCGGCCCCGATCAGGCCGACCTTGACGGGGCCCTTGCCGGTGTCGGCGCGGGCGGCGGCGAGCATGGCGAGATTCATGAGCTTACTCCGCCGCCGCGTGCTTGCCGGCCATCTCGCTCAGGCAACTGTCGGCCAGAGGCTGGATCGGCGTGAAGTCGCGGTGGGCGATCCAGTCCTTGCGGGTGAACTTGCGGATGTGGTTCTCCACGTGACAAAGCGAGAGATAGACGATCGTGCGGTCCCAGGGGCTGATGTTCGACGGGCTGGCATGCACCAGGTTGGCGTGGAACATCAACAGGGAGCCGGCGGCGCCGGTCGGCGCGACGATCCCGCCCTGCTCGGCCAGGCGGGTGACGGTCGCGCGGTCGAGGGTCCAGAGCGGGTAGGAGGTGGTCTCCAGGTCGTGACCGGCGGCCTGAGTGCCCTCCTTGTGGCTGCGGGGAATGAACATCAGCGGGCCATTGACCGGCGTCACCTCGTCCAGGAAGAGGGCGATGTTCATCGCGCGCGGTTCAGGCATCTCGTCGTCGCGGTGCCAGGTGCCGAAGTCCTGGTGCCACTGCCAGACCTCGCCGTCGAAAGCGGCCTTGGCGTTGATCTTGAACTGATGCATGTAGACCGGACCGTCCAGCAACTGCGTGACCGGCTCGACCAGCCGCGGATGCGCGCCGAGGCGCCGGAAGGCTTCGTTGTAGGTATGGGCGGCAAAGGCGGTGCGGGCGACGCCGGAGGACTCGCGCCAGACCTCCTCGCGGTCGGTGGCGTAGATGTTCCGTGCCTCTTCGCGCAGCAGGCCGATCTCCTCCGGCGAGAAGACGTTCGGCAGGAACAGGTAACCCTCGCGGTCGAAGGTCTCGAGCTGTTCGGCGGTGAGTCTCATGGCGTGTCCTCCGGCGGGTTCGTTAGTCTTGGTCGGGTTGCCTTCGTTGGCCCTTTTTGGCGGGAACGGGCCCGCATCTGCCGCTCCTTGCCCGACCGCCTTTCGGCTCCGACGTTCACGCGGTGAGCGCCATACGGTCTTCCAGGCGACCGATCAGCATCTCGGCCGCCTTCTCGACATGGGCCTCGGCCAACCGGCCGGCCCGCTCCACGTCTCCCGACAGGATGCTCTCGGCGATCCCCTCATGCTCGCGCCAGACGGTGTCGCGCTGTTCGTGATCGCGCAGCACCGCGCCCATGATCCGCCGGATGTGAAACCAATGCACTTCGGCCGACTGGGCAATCAATGGATTGTCGGCCAGGTCGTAGATCGCCTGGTGGAAGGCGATGTCCGCCTCGATCAATGCGGGCATTGAAGCCTGCACGTCCGTCTTCTGCATACCCACCGCTTGCCTGCTCGTGCCCTGTACGTCTTTGCCGTATGCGATGGCGCGGCGGCCATTTTCTATGAGAGCCTGCAGGCGTACGTCTGTACGCTGCCGTGCCGCATTGTCTTCGGCGACGGCCTGGGCGGCCGCACGCGCAGCGAGTCGGTCCAGTGCACCACGTACGGCATAGACCCGGCGGGCCGCTTGAGGATTCAGGCGCGCAACCTGAAGTCCGCGTCGTCCCGTTGCTTCAACGAATCCTTGCGTTTTCAGAAGCAGCAAGGCTTGGACAACCGGCTGGCGCGAGACGTTCAGCTCCGCAGCCAAGCGTTCCTGAACCAGCGGCAAGCCGGGCGTCAACTGGCCGCTGCCTATGGCATCCAGCAGCGCCGTATAGACTTGGTCGGCAAGCTGCGGCTGGGTCGAAATCGGCTTCATTGTATCCTCGAATGGCCTATTCAGAATACTGTATTCAAAGGGTGGTGGAGTCAATCCGGGTCCCGCGCCTTGCGCCACGCGAGGCTGTTTTCAGGCTGTTCCGAGGAAGGATGGCCGTAAAGATCCGTCAGCTGCTTGTGCGTTTCGCGGGAGCGAAGGTCGCCGCGACCTGGGGAACGCCGACCAGGACGCTGCGGCGGCTGCGTTCCGCGGCCCGCAGCGGTGTCGGGGCGTAGAGCTGCTTGCTTGCCTCGATCAGATTCACGCCGCCGATCTGCGGAAACCAGCGCTGGCCTGCCCGCTCCCAGGCGGTGGCCGAGCGCAGCAGCGTCTGCGAGCGCGTGGGCGGAATGAAGAGGGCGTGCTGATGGCGCTGGGGAACGAAGAGGTTGTCCCGCAGCAGGCGTTTGAGCTGAGTCGGGCTATAAGGGTGCCCGTGGCCAAGCGGCGTGCGCTCCAGCCTGGCCCAGATACTGCGGCGGTTGGGTACCACCACCAGCAGCCGTCCCTGTCCGGTCAGCACCCGCCAGACCTCGCTCAGCATATGCTTCAGATAATCGGAGTTCTCGATGCCGTGGACGATCAGAACCCGGTCCACCGAATAGTCCTGCAGCGGCAACTCGGTCTCGTCCACCAGGGAGGTCACGTAGGGGCCTTCGGCGGGCCAATGCATCACGCCCTGGGGCGCCGGCATGAAGGCGAGCACACGCTCCGCCTCCTGCCGGAACTGGCGCAGGTAGGGGCTGGCGAAGCCGAGGCCAAGCAGCGCCTGACCCTGTACGTCGGGCCACATCTGGCGTACCGAGTGACGAATCAGATGGCGCGCCACCTGGCCGGTCCGGGTCTGATAGAATCCGTGCAGATCGATCACGTCTTGCCACATCGCGGTCCGGTCCGGTGCCCCTCTGTCGTGCGATACCCGTGCCTCAGGCTTCCGTTTGACCCGCTTGGCTCCAGTGTTAGCTTGGCGGCCGGGGCGGGTCCGAGGGACAGGCTCGGATACTCTGCTCTTGGGTACTATGCCCACGTGTATTTAGGAACAAGTGAGGCCGCAGGCGATGTCTCAACTCGATGTTCATCAGATTCCTGTGCTGAACGACAACTATGTCTACCTGGCGCGCTGCCGCGTCAGCGGCGCCACGGCAGTGGTCGATCCGGCCGTGGCGCCGCCGATCCTGGCCGCGGCCGAGCGCCTGGGCTGGCGGATTACTCACATTCTCAACACCCATCACCACGGCGACCATGTCGGCGGCAATCTGGAGATCCAGCGCGCCACCGGCTGTACCATCGTTGGTCCCAAGGCCGACCGGGGCCGCATCCCCGGCATCGACGTGGAGGTCGACGAGGGCGACAGCTACCGTCTCGGCGAAGCGCAGGCCGAGGTTTTCTTCGTGCCGGGCCATACACGCGGCCATATCGCCTACTGGTTCGCCGAGAGCGACGCCCTCTTCTGCGGCGATACCCTCTTCGCATTGGGCTGCGGCCGGCTGTTCGAAGGCACGCCGCAGCAGATGTGGAATTCTCTGTCCAAGCTGAAGGCTCTGCCGCCAAGCGCCCGGGTCTACTGCGCTCACGAGTATACCCAGGCCAACGCCCGCTTCGCGCTGACGGTCGACGGGGCGAACGCCCGGCTCAAGGCGCGGTCGGGGGAGATCGACCGTCTGCGTGCCGCCGGTACGCCGACGGTCCCCTCGACCTTGGGCGAGGAGCTAGCCACAAACCCCTTCCTGCGGGCCGATGCACCGGAGCTGGCCGCTCAAATCGGTCTGGTCGGCGCCGATCCCGTCACCGTCTTCGCCGAGGTCCGGGCGCGCAAGGACGCCTTCTGATGACAGCCGAGCAGATCGTTGCCACCCTCGGCATGCAGCCACACCCCGAGGGCGGCCACTACGTCGAAGTCTATCGCGACAGCCCGCCGGATGGAGCGCGGGGTGCCGCCACGGCCATCTATTTTCTGCTGCAGGCGGGCGAGGTCAGCGCCTGGCACCGGGTCGATGCGGTTGAGATCTGGCACTGGTATGCCGGGTCGCCTCTGGTTTTGACGATCAGCGAGAACGGCCACGACGCCAGCGCCAGTTATCTGGGCCCCGACCTCGCGGCCCGCCAGCGGCCGCTGCGCGTGGTGCCGGCGGGCGCCTGGCAGACAGCCGAGAGCCTCGGTGCCTGGACCCTTGTCGGCTGCACGGTCTCCCCCGCCTTCGACTTGGCCGGCTTCGAACTGGCGCCACCGGACTGGCGACCGACGCCACGGGGTGGGTGAGAGCGGCGAGTTAGCGCTGGAGACGCCTGCCGGCGGCTGGCCGTCGCCTTTCGACAAGCTCAGGGTGAAGCGCGGCCCGCCTCACCGCCGCCGCAGCAGGTCGAGGGAGGCCAGGACGGCGCCGCCGACGATCAGCACGCAGGCCAGGGCGACGCTCCAGGTCGCCGTCGCCTGGCCGAAGGCGATCAGCAGCAGTGTGGAGAGCAGCGGCGCGGCATAGGCGAAGGCCCCGAGCGCCTGGATGTGGCCGTGTTTGGTGCCGTAGTCCCAAACGAAGAAGGCGGCGCCGACCGGGCCGAGGCCGAGCAGCAGGATCGCGCCCCACTGGCCGATCGTCGGCGTCACCCAGGTCTCGAACAGACCGTGGCTGATGAAGCCGAGCAGGGCGGCGGCGGCGCAGAAGCCGGCCACCGTCTCGGTCGGCACGCTGCCGAAGCGGCGGTTGGCCACCGAGTAGGTGGACCAGGTCAGCGCGCAGGCGATGGCCGCGAGATAGCCCAGGCTGTAGCGCGCGTCGAAGGTGAGGCCCTGGCCCTTGGTGACCAGCAGGGCGGCGCCGGCAAGGGCCAACAGCGCCCCGGCCAGATGGAACCAGCGCAGGCGCTCTCCGGGCAGCAGGGCCGAAAAGACGACGATCAACAGCGGCCAGAGATAGGCGATCAGTCCGGCCTCGACGGCGGGCGCATTGCCCAGCGCCATGAAGTAGAAGAAGTGGTAACCGAAGAGCCCGAAGGTGCCCAATGCCCAGGCGCCGGCCGGCTGCCGCAAGCTGCGCCAGCCGGCCCGACCCTTGCGGGCCATGACGCCGAAGCCGATCAGCGCCGCGACGCTGAAACAGAGGGAGACGAGCTGAAAGGGCGGGATGCCCGAGGCCCAGGTGGTGAAGAGCGCGAGCAGCGACCAGAGCAGAACGGCGATGCCGCCCGCCAGGGTGGCCGCCAACCGCTTCGCCTCGCCGGTTTGCTCCAGGGTCGTCATGGGTCTGTTCAGTCCTTCCGTCCGCCTTTGGCGAAGGCGGCGTCCAATTCGACCTGGAAACCCTGAACCAGGCGGTTGGTCTCGTTCGCCATGCCGACGACGGCCAGGACTTCGGCGAGCATGGGGTCGGTCATTCCCTTGGCGCGCGCCGCGGCGGTGTGAGAGTTGATGCAGTAGTCGCAGCCGTTGGTCGCGCTCACCGCAACGTAGATCATCTCCTTCGTCAGAGGGTCCAGAACGCCCGGCGCCATGACCTGCTTGACGGAGTCCCAGGTGCGTCGGAGCAGGGCCGGATCGACGGCCAGGGCCTTCCAGAAGTTGTTGATCCAGTCGGACTTTCGGGTCGCCATGATATCGTCGTAGACGGCCCGCACCTCGGGTCCGGCTTCCTCGTATTCCACCAGTTTGACGGTCGCCACGGTTCCGCTCCTTCGCTTCAGGCGGGGGGCAGTCTGCCCGGGCCGGGACGGAAAGCAAGAGCGCCTTCGCCTGTGACGATCGTGCTCCGGGCCTTGCGCCGGCTGCCGGCGGCGCTCAGATAGTCGGGCAGGCATCGGGCCGGGCCGACGTCGGCGTCCGGTCAATCTCGCTTCTAGGGACTTTCCATGGACCTCCTGCCCGTTACCGTGCTGACCGGCTTCCTCGGCAGCGGCAAGACCACGCTGCTCAGCCGTTTGCTGCAGGACCCGGCGATGGCCGGCACCGCCGTGGTGATCAACGAGTTCGGAGAGGTCGGGCTGGACCACCTGCTGATGACCTCGGCCGAGGAGACGATCGTGGAGCTGGACAGCGGCTGCCTTTGCTGCACCGTGCGCGGCGACCTGATCGAAACCCTGGGCGATCTGCAGCGACGCAGCGCCGCCGGCGAGCTGCCGCCCTTCGCGCGGGTGGTGGTCGAAACCACGGGTCTCGCCGATCCCGCGCCGGTCGTGCACACACTGGTCAACGACCCGCGCCTGGTGAACCGCTACCGCCTCGACGGCGTCGTCACGACCCTGGACGCGGTCAACGGCATGGCGACGCTCGATGCGCACCGGGAGGCGGTGAAGCAGGCTGCCATGGCCGACCGCATCGTGGTGACCAAGACCGACCTGCCCGACGCGGACGCGGCGGCGCTTTGGGCGCGGATCAAGGACATGAACCCCGGCGCGCGGCTGGAACGCGCGGTCTCCGGCGAGATCGCGGCGGACAAGCTGTTCGACCTCGGCCTTTGGGACCCCAAGACCAAGAGTCCGAACGTGGCGGCCTGGCTGCGCGAAGAGTCCTATCTGGCGGCGCAGCAGGAGAGTCACGACCATGATGGGCACGACCCGCAACACGGGCATGACCACACTCATGAGGGCCATGCCCACGACGTGAATCGCCATGACGATCACATCCGGGCCTACTGCGTGGTTCGGGACAAGCCGATCCCGGCCGAAGCCTTCAACCTCTTTCTGGAGTTGCTGATCGCCAATCGCGGTGAGGATCTGCTGCGGGTCAAGGGTCTGGTTCAGGTCGCCGAATACGCGGACACGCCGGCGGTGGTGCATGGCGTGCAGCACGTCTTCCACCCGGTCGTCTGGCTCGACGACTGGCCGGAGACGCCGCAAACAAAGCTGGTCTTCATCACCCGCGACATCCCGCAGAGCTTCGTCGAGAAGATGCTGAACGCGTTGACCGGCGACCGGGTTACCGTGCAGGACGGTCATGTCGTGGTGCAGCGGCAGGAGTGAGGCGCAGGGCTCGTCCGTCCGGCTAAGTTAACTGGCCGAATAGACCTGGACTGAAACCGGCGCGGCCTCTATTTCAGGATCATGAGCGAGCAGAGCGTCACCGATCCCAGGCTGGACGAACTGGCCGAAACCTTCGAGTTCTTCGAGGACTGGGAGGACCGTTACCGCTACATCATCGACCTCGGCAAGGAGCTGACGCCGCTCGGGGACGCCGAGAAAGCGCCCGAGTTCAAGGTCGAGGGCTGCGTCAGTCAGGTCTGGCTGCTGGCCGGCGAGGATCCGGAGCGGACCGGCGCCCTGCAGTTCCGCGGCGACAGCGATGCGCATATCGTCAAGGGGTTGGTGGCTGTGCTGCTGACCCTTTTCAATGGCCGCACGCCTCAGGAAATCCTGGAGTTCGATGCCCGCGGCGCGCTCGACCGCCTCGACCTGGCCGGGCATCTGAGTCCGAGCCGCAGCAACGGCCTCTTCTCCATGGTGCGCCGCATCCGTGCCCTGGCTGCCGCCCGCGCCGGTCAAGCCGAGACGACGCTGCACTGAGGCGAAAGCCCAATCGCCTCAAAGGTCTTTACCGCCTTAGGCGTGTTTCAGGATGAAGCGGCGGCCGCAGTAGGGACAGTCGATCTGGCCCTTTCCCTCCATGTTCAGCCAGACGCGCGGGTGACCCAGTGGGCCGTCGCCGCCGTCGCAAGCCACGGTTTCCGTCTCGACATGGAAAATTTCGGTCGGCTCGGGCGCCGTCTGGTCGCTGGCCATGAGGCTGCAGGACTCCCGCTATGGCTGGGTGGGGCTGGTCGCAATCGAACGGCGGCGACTATAGCGCGCGAACGCCAAGGTTCAACGCCGGTGAGGGGGCTGGAAAACCCGAACCCGCTTTCCTTATCGGATTGCCGCCGGCAGACGGCGGACTGGCAATTCGCGGTTCGGCGGGCTAGGTAGAGTGCGCTACCCCCATCAGACCAGACCATTCCCGGACGCCAGTTGCCATGCCCGCTGCCTCGTCTCCCGATCCGCAGACCGCCTTGCCCGACGATTTACCCGACAACGCGGTCGAGGTCTTCGGCCTGGGCAAGACCTATCGCGGTGCCGGCAAGGCCGGGCCTAAGCGGGCGCTGGACAATGTTCATCTCTCGATCCCGCGCGGCAGCCTCTTCGGCCTGCTGGGGCCGAATGGCGCCGGAAAATCGACGCTGATCAACATCCTGGCCGGCCTCGTGAACAAGAGCGAGGGGACGGCGAAGATCTGGGGCTACGACATCGACCGCCGGCCGCGTCAGTCACGCGCGGCGATCGGCGTCGTGCCGCAGGAACTCAATATCGATCCCTTCTTCACGCCGCGCGAGCTTCTGGAGTTGCAAGCTGGCCTCTACGGCGTGCCGCCGCGCGAGCGGATCACGATGGAGATCCTGGAAATCCTGGGTCTGGCGGACAAGGCGCAGGCCTACACCCGGACGCTCTCGGGCGGCATGCGCCGCCGGCTGATGGTGGCCAAGGCGATGGTGCACAATCCGCCGGTGCTTGTGCTCGACGAACCGACCGCAGGGGTCGACATCGAGCTGCGTCAGCAGCTCTGGAGCCGGGTGCGCGACCTCAACGCGCTCGGCACCACCATTCTGCTGACCACCCACTACCTGGAGGAAGCCGAGGAGCTCTGTGACACCATCGCCATCATCAACCACGGCAAGGTGATCGCCTGCGAGGCAACCTCGGAGCTGCTGCGCCGGCTCGACAGCAAGGAACTGCAGGTCCAACTATCCGCGCCCGTGACGGCCGTCCCGGAAGCGTTGAAACGCTTTCAGCCGGATCTCGTCGGGACCGACCGGCTGGTCTTCCGCTACCAGACCAGCCAGAGTCCGGTGGCCGACATTCTGGATGCGCTCGCCAAGACTGATCTGCGCGTTCAGGATATCCGCACCGACGAAGCGGATCTGGAAGACATCTTCCTGCAGCTCACCCGCGGCGCCCATGACGAAAGCGGCGCGACGGCCGCCGTGGCCAAGTAGGGCCGACCCATGCGGGTTTCGCGTTCCGGCGGTGCCTTGCTTCGTCTCGTCCCGTTTCTCCTGCTCTGCCTGAGCCTGGCCGCCTGCGCGCGCGTTGCGCCGCCCGGCCCCGGTCCGACCGAACCTCGGCTGGAGGTCGCGAGCCCGCAGACCGGCCGCTTCGTGACGGATGACGGCTTGGCGCTGCCTCTGCGCGCCTGGGCGCCTAACCCGCAAGAGCCTCGGGCGCTGCTGCTCGCGTTGCATGGCTTCAACGACTACGGCAACGCCTGGCGGCAGCCTGCCCCGGCTTGGGCGGCGCTGGGGATCGCCGTCTACGCCTACGATCAACGCGGGTTCGGCGGTGCGCCGTCCCGCGGGCTCTGGCCGGGGGTCGCGGCACTGACCCGGGATCTGCGGACGGCGGCGACGACGCTGCGGGCCCGCCATCCCGGCGTGCCCTTGTACCTGCTGGGCGAGTCCATGGGCGGCGCCGTGGTGCTGGCGGCGGCGGGCGAGGCCGAGGCGCTGCCCGCCGATGGGCTGATCCTGGCCGCCCCGGCGGTTTGGGCGCGCGGCACTCAGCCCTGGTACCAACGCACGGCTCTTTGGGTCGGCCGGACCTTCTTCCCCTGGTTCACGCCGAGTGGAGCGGGCTTCGAGATCAGCCCGTCCGACAACAGAGAGGCACTGCTCGCGCTCGGCCGGGATCCCCTGGTGATCAAGGAAACGCGGATCGACGCGATCGCCGGGCTGGTCGACCTGATGGACGCCGGTCTGGCCGCCGCGCCGCGCGTGCGCCTGCCGGTGCTGTTGCTCTACGGCGCCAACGACGAACTGGTGCCGAAAGCTCCGACCCTGCAGGCCTGGCGGGATCTGCCGGAGGAGAGCGCGCGAACCCTGGCCTACTATCCCGAAGGCTGGCATTTGCTGTTCCGCGATCTGCAGCGGGTCGTGCCGACGACCGACGTCGCCGCCTGGATCTTCGATCCCGCCGAACCCTTGCCCTCGGAGGCCGACCGCGAAGCCGAACGTCGGCTGGCGGAAGATCTGGCGGCGGAAGAGCCGTGACGCCGATCCGCGTTGCCACCTCTCGAGACGCCGCCAAGCTGGTCGCGCTCGGCGCCATCTGGGGATCGGCCTTCATGTGCATCGAGGTGGCGCTACAGTCCTTCAGCCCCCTGATCATCGCCGTCTTTCGGATCGTGCTGGCCGCCGTCCTGCTGCTGGCCTTCGCCTTCGCGGCCGGTCTGCGGCTGCCGCGCGCGCCGCGCGACTGGGTCCTGCTGACGATCATCGGTCTGTTCGGTGCCAGTCTGCCGTTCCTGCTGATTTCCTGGGGGCAGCAGCACATCCAGGCGAGCATGGCGGCGATCCTCATGGGGCTCGGCCCCTTCGCGGCTTTGCTGCTCAACCATGCCTTCACCTCCGACGACCGCCTGACCCTGCCGAAGCTTGTCGGGATGAGTCTGGGCTTCGCCGGTATTGCCACGTTGGTGGGACTGGAGGGCTTTCTCAGCGGCCGGGCGACCCTGCTGGGTCAGCTCGCGGTGCTCGGGGCCTCGTTCTCCTATGCCCTCTCGGGCCTACTGACCCGCGGGCTGTCGCATCTGGACCCGCGGGTCTCCGCCGGCAGCGTCCTGCTGAGCGCCGCCCTCTACCTGCTGCCGGTCGCGCTCCTGCTGGATCCGCCATGGCAGATCCGGCCGAGCGCCGAGGCCTTGGCCGCGCTGATCTTTCTCGGCCTGGTCTCCTCCGGCTTCGCCTATCTGCTGCGCTTTCAACTGATCAAGGATACCGGCGCCGTCTACATGAGCCAGGTGTCCTACCTGGTGCCGGTCTTCGGCGTCTTCTGGGCCTGGCTGTTCCTCGGCGAGCTGCCGCGCGAGGCCGCCTGGATCGCTCTCGTCCTGGTCCTGCTCGGCATCAACGTCAGCCGTCTGAAGCGCCGTCGCCCGCAGCCGTCGGGTTAGAGCTTGTCGCCATCCTAGGAACCGCTTTGCGGTTCCGCCGATCACAAGAAACAGGCGCCCGCTATCTGGATCTAGACCAGACCCAACATCATGGCCGGGCTCGCAAAGCGAGGCCGGCTGATCATTATATCATCTAGTCTTCCGTCTTCGTCCCGGTCTTGGCCGTGGACTTGCGCACTGGCTTCGAGGCAGCTTTCCTCGCCGGGCTCAACTCGGCCAGCTTCGCTTCCAACTGGGCGACGCGCTCGGCCAGGGCCTCCTGTTCGGCGCGGGCCGTCTCGGCGATCGCCTTGGTGACTTCATAGTCCTCGCGGGTCACCAGATCCATGTCGGCCAGGATACGCTCGAACTGGCGCCGGAACTGGGCCTCGGCTTCGTGACGCATGCCGGTGGCAACCCCGAGCGCACTGCTGGCCAGGCGCGCCAGGTCGTCGATCACTTTGTTTTGCGTCTGCATGGGGCCTCTGCCTTCCTTCGGATTGCTGAACCGGTGGCTGTCATGAAGGTGCGCCTCAGGCCCCTGGCGATCAAGGGCGCAAGGCGCTACAAGGCGCTTCATGATTCTGGTCACCGGCGGCGCCGGTTTCATCGGTTCGAACTTGGTGTCGGCCCTGGCGGCGCGTGGCGAGCGCGTGGTCGTGGCCGATTGGCTGGGCCATGAGGAGAAGTGGCGCAATCTCGCCAAGGCGGAGATCGAGGCCATCCTGCCGCCGGAAGAGCTGCTGAGCGCCCTGGAGCTTGGCGAGTTCTCGCCCGATGCCGTCTTTCATATGGGCGCGGTCTCCTCCACGACGGAAACCGACGGCGATCTGTTGGCGCAGACCAACTTCACCTTGTCGCAACGGTTGTGGCGCTGGTGCCGGGAGGTACACGCACCCTTCATCTACGCCTCTTCGGCGGCGACCTACGGCGATGGGCGGCAGGGCTTCGACGACGACGGCAGCCCGGACCATCTGGCTCGGCTCAGGCCGCTGAACGGCTACGGCTGGTCGAAGCAGGCCTTCGACCGCTGGGCGGTGCGCCGGGCCGAAGCCGGAGAGGCGCCGCCGCAGTGGGCGGGGCTGAAGTTCTTCAACGTTTACGGTCCCAACGAGTACCACAAGGGCGCTCAGGCCTCCGTCGCCTGGCACCTCTTCCGGCAAATTCGCGAAAGCGGCGGCGCACGGCTGTTCCAGTCCCATCACCCCGACTACGCCGACGGCGGGCAGCAACGCGACTTCGTCTGGGTCGGCGACTGCGTCGCCGTGATGCTCTGGCTCTACGACAACGGCCGGGCGAGCGGCCTGTTCAATGTCGGAAGCGGTCGGGCCCGCAGCTTCCTCGACCTGGCGCGCGGGGTCTTCGCCGCCATGGACAGGCCGGAGCGGATCGACTACGTGCCGACGCCGGAGGCGATCCGGGACAGCTACCAGTACTTCACGGAAGCGCGGCTCGAGCGGTTGCGCCAGGCCGGCTACGACAAGCCCTTCACGACGTTGGAGGCGGGGATCGCCAGTTACCTGCGCGACCACCTGCTCACCGACGACCCCTATCGCTAAGCGGAAGCGAGCGCCCCATGTCCGACCTGCAGCCTCTGCTCGCCGCGATTGCTTTTCCGAACATCGATCCTGTGGCGCTCGATCTCGGCTTCTTTCAGATTCGCTGGTACGCGCTGAGCTATATCGTCGGTCTCCTGCTGGCTTGGCGCTACGCACGCTGGCTGACCGAAAAGTCGCCCTCGGGTCTGTCCAAGGAGGACATGGACGACTTCCTGGTCTGGGCGACGCTGGGCGTCGTGCTGGGCGGCCGGATCGGCTACGTCCTCTTCTACCAGCCGGGCCAATTCGCCGATAACCCCTTGAGTGCGCTGGCACTTTGGCAGGGCGGCATGGCCTTCCACGGCGGCTTGCTGGGCGTGATCGCGGCCATGTGGCTTTACATGCGCAAGCGGGCCGGCAGCTTTCTCCATCTGACCGACATGATCGGTTGCGCCGCGCCGATCGGCATCTTTCTCGGGCGTCTCGCCAACTTCGCCAATGGAGAACTCTACGGCCGGGTCACCGACGTCTCCTGGGGCATGATCTTTCCCGGCGGCGGGCCGGAGCCGCGCCACCCGAGCCAGCTCTATCAGGCGAGCCTGGAGGGCTTGCTGCTCTTCCTGTTGCTGTTCGCCCTGGTGAAGAGCGGCGGGCTGAAGCACAAGGGCTACCTGAGCGGCTGGTTCCTGGTCGGTTACGGATCGGCGCGGATCGTCGGCGAGCTGTTCCGTCAGCCGGACGCCTATCTCGGGTTCCTCTTTGCCGGTGCGACCATGGGCCAACTGCTGTCCCTGCCCATGGTGCTGGGCGGCCTTGCCCTGATCTTCTGGTCGCGGCGGTCGGCCCCGGCCCGGTGACGCCGCTCGGCCGGCGGCTGGCCCGGCGGATTCGCACCCAGGGTTCGCTGTCCGTCGCGGAATACATGACGGCCTGCCTGTTCGATCCGGCCGAGGGCGTCTACACCCGCGCGGATCCCCTGGGCCGTGAGGGCCACTTCACCACCGCGCCGGAGATCAGCCAGATGTTCGGCGAGCTTCTGGGACTCTGGGCCGGTGCCTGCTGGCAGGCGCAGGGTCGGCCCGCGCGCTGCCTGCTGATCGAACTGGGACCGGGGCGCGGTACTTTGATGGCGGACGCGCTGCGCGCGCTTGCTCTGCTGCCCGCCTTCCTGGAGGCGGCCGAGGTGGTGCTGATCGAGGCCAGCCCGGGCTTGCGTGCGGTCCAGGAGCGGGCCTTGGCCGGCCGGGTCGTGCGTTGGGCGGACAGTCTCGACGATCTTCCCGAAGCGCCGATCTTCCTGCTCGCCAACGAGTTCTTCGATGCGCTGCCGATCCGGCAGTACCTCAAGACGCCTGAGGGCTGGGCGGAACGGCGGGTCGGCTTGGATGAGGCGGAGCGCCTGCGGTGGGGGCTCAGCACGCCCCTTCCGGGCCACCCGCCCGGCCTCACGCCGGCTAAGCAGGCCGCGCCCGTAGGCGCCCTGGTCGAGACCTGCACGGCGGGCGAGACCATTACCGGAGAGATCGGCAGGCGTCTCCGAACTCATGGCGGTGCGGCTCTGGCGGTCGACTACGGCTACCATCCGAGTACGGCCGGCGAGACCTTTCAAGCCTTGGCCCGCCATAAAACAACCGACCCTCTCTCCGAGCCGGGCCGGGCCGACCTGACCGCGCATGTCGATTTCGAGGCCTTGGCCACCGCCAGCGGCGCGACCGCTCACGGCCCGGTCGATCAGGGCCGGCTGCTCCAGGCACTTGGCATCGAGGCACGTGCGCAAACCCTGAAGGCCAAGGCGACGCCGCAGCAGGCGGCGGACATCGACATCGCACTTCGGCGCCTCACCGCCCCGGATCAGATGGGGCGGCTGTTCAAGGCGTTGGCCCTGACGGCCGAGGGCGCTCCGGCGCCGCCCGGATTTCCCGCTTAGGAAAGCTCTGTCCCTAGCCCTGGCGGAGCAGGAACAGTCCGTCGGTGGCGAAGAGATTGGCGCGCGGGCGGCCCGTGATCGATTGCGCCTCCCCGCGTTTGTCGAGCGTCAGGCCCCGCTCCACCACAATGTCGCAGGCACGGCAGAGCTCCAGGAAGTCCAACAGCGTGCAGAGGTGGATGTTCGGCGTCTCGAACCAGCGGTCGGGCAGGGACTCGGTGACCGGCATGCGCCCGCCGAACAGCAGGCGCAGGCGAATCCGCCAGTAGCCGAAGTTGGGGAAGGAGACGATGGCGTGGCGGCCGATGCGCACCAGCTGTTCCAGCACGAAGCGCGGGTCCCGCGTCGCCTGGAGCGTCTGGCTCAGCACGACGTAATCGAAGGCGCGGTCCGGAAAGTCGATCAGGTCGGTGTCGGCGTCGCCCTGCACGACCGAGAGGCCGTTGCTGACCATGGCGTTGACGCCCTCTTGCGAGAGCTCCAGTCCGCGCCCCGTCACGCTTTTCCGCTCCACGAGATGATGGAGGAGCTGTCCGTCGCCGCAGCCGACGTCAAGCACCCGGCTGCTGGGCTCGATCATGTCGGCGATCAGCTGCAGATCGGCGCGCATGCCGGCCTGACCGCCGCTCTGGAGGCCGGCCCGCTTGCCCGCCTGTTTAGCGCGCAGGGCCGGGCTGTCGAGCGGGCTCATGTGACGCGTTCCTCCGTTTCGCCGATCTCCGTGTCGTCGATCGGGGCCAGGGGCGCGGTCGGGATGCCGTTCCGTTCGCATTGGGCGGAGAGGAAGCCGTGCAGCGTGGCATGCAGTTCCGGCTCGTTCAGCAGGAAGGCATCGTGGCCCTTGTCGCTGTCGATCTCCACGAAACTGACGTCCGCCGCCGCCGCGTTCAGCGCATGCACCACCCGCTTTGCCTCGGCGGTCGGGAAGAGCCAGTCGGAGGTGAAGGAGGCGACGCAGAAGCGCACCGGCGACTCGGTGAAGGCGGCCGCCAGCTTGCCGCCGTAGTCCGCCGCCAGATCGAAGTAGTCCATGGCGCGGGTGATGTAGAGGTAGGAATTGGCGTCGAAGCGGTCGACGAAGGACTTGCCCTGATGGCGCAGATAGCTTTCGACCTGGAAGTCCGCGTCGAAACCGAAGGAGAGGCCCTTGCGGTCCTGCAGGCGGCGGCCGAACTTCCGATGCAGCGCCGGTTCCGAGAGGTAGGTGACGTGGGCGGTCATGCGGGCCACGGCCAAGCCGCGCCGCGGCTTCTTGCCGGAGCGGAAGTAGGCGCCGCCCTGCCAATCCGGGTCGGCCATGATGGCCTGACGGCCGATCTCGTGAAAGGCGATGTTCTGGGCGGTGTGGTGCGGGGCGGTGGCAAGCGGGATGGCCGCGCCGACCCGCTCCGGGTACTTGGCGGCCCATTCGAGCACCTGCATGCCGCCCATGGAACCGCCGATCACCGCCAGCAGCTTGTCGATGCCCAGATGGTCGAGCAGCAGCCGCTGGGCCTCCACCATGTCGGTCATGGTGACGACCGGGAAGTCGAGCCCCCAGGGCTCGCCGGTTTCGGGATTGAGGTCGGCCGGGCCGGTCGTGCCCAAACAGCCGCCCAGCACGTTGGCGCAGATGATGAACAGACGGTCGCTGTCCAGCACCTTGCCGGACCCGACCATCAGCGACCACCAGCCGGCCTTGCCGGTCACGGGATGGGTATCGGCGGCGAACTGGTCGCCGGTCAGGGCGTGGCAGACCAGAACGGCGTTGGTTTTCGCCGCGTTCAGTCGGCCGTAGGTCTGGTAGGCGACGGTCACGGGGCTGAGGTCCGCCCCGCTGCTCAGGCGCAACGGCCGATCCCTCGCGAGGACGGCCCGGTGGCCGGGCAGCTGCTCGATCCGCTCCTGGTGGCTGCTGGTGGCGAGCAGGGACATAGGGGTCTTTCCGGAGGCGGCCTTTATGCCGCTAGAGGGGTTTGCGCGAGAAAGCTTGACTCAATAAGGAACCTTGGCGCGATGAAGTCAACGGCACCGGAGGCGGCATCGACCGAGTCGGCGGCGACCGTGCCATGCCCTCACCGCATGCCTGCACCGGGGTCGCCGGGCTGTGGCGATCTTGGCTTTGATTTCCGTTCGGTCACCGACTATCACTAGGCGCCCGTCCGATGGCATCGTCCGTCGGGCCTTGTCCACCAAGCCGATTTGATGCTGCGCCCCGGCCGACTACGGGCGCTCAGCCACCACTGTCTTGAGCTGCCGCGATGTCTGTCACCACAGCCAAACTGGACGATTTGCGCCGCGAGATCGACGAGATCGACGCGGAACTGCACGAACTTCTGATCCGTCGCACGGAAATCTCGCAGCAGATCGGCAAGGCCAAGCAGCGCAATCAACCGCTGATCCGTCCTGGGCGGGAGGCGGCCATCATGCGCAGTCTCGTCGCTCGGCACCGAGGCAGCCTGCCCAAGGCCGTGTTGCTGCGTTTGTGGCGCGAGATCATTGCCGATTCGGCTGCGCAGCAGGGGGTCTTCAGCCTCTCGATCTACACCGGTGAGGAGGCCGAGTACCTGCGCGATCTGGCGCGCGAATCCTTCGGCGTGCTGACACCCTTGTCGGAGCAGGGCTCCAGCGTCCGGGTCCTGAACGAAGTGGCCAGCGGCAAGGCCACGCTGGGGGTGCTGCCGCCGATTCAAAGCGATTCCCGCGACCCCTGGTGGCGTCACCTGGCCCGCGAGGGCGCCGACGTTCCGCGCATCGTCTCCCGCCTGCCCTTCGCGGCCTGGCCGCGCGACCGCGGCGGCGACAGCGAAGCGCTGGTCGTGGCGCTCGGCCCGACCGAACCCAGCGGCGCGGATCGCAGCTTCCTGGTGGTGGAGATTCAGGACCGCATGAGTCGTTCCGCCTTCAAGGATCTCTTGGTCAAGGCGGGCCTGACCGTGCGCGAGACGGCGACCTGGACCGATGCCGACGGCGCGTCCTACTGCTACTGCCTGGCGGAAGTCGAAGGCTACCTGGACGGTCCGGAAGCGCAGCCGCTCCTGGATTTGGCCGAGAGCGCCGGCGAGCGCGTCAGCCGTATCTGGGTGATCGGATGCTACCCGGTGCCTTTGACCGAGGCCGAGATGGCCGACTCCGGCCGTGGCTCCAGAGGCCGGCAATGAGTATCGCCACCCGCCGCTTCGCGCCGCGTCCGGGGATCTTCGACGTGGAGCCCTACGTCGGCGGCGAAGCCAGGATTCCCGGCGTAACCGAGCCGATTCGGCTGGCCGCCAACGAGAATCCCTTTGGGCCAAGCCGCAAGGCGGTCGAAGCTTATGCCGAGGTCGCCGGCGGTCTGCATCGCTATCCCGACGGCGGTTCTACTGCCCTGCGCGACACGCTGGCCGAGTTGCATGGCCTGGACGCGGCGCGGATCGTCTGCGGGAACGGCTCCGACGAGTTGATTTCCTTGCTCGTGCGCGCCTATGCCGGGCCGGGCGACGAGGTGCTTTACAGCCGACACGGCTTCCTGATGTACCCGATCGCGGCCAAGACGGCCGGCGCCACGGCGGTCGCCGCGCCCGAGCGCAACCTGACGGCTGACGTCGATGCGCTGCTGGCCCATGCCAGTGACAAGACGCGGCTGGTTTTCCTGGCCAATCCCAACAATCCGACCGGCAGCTATCTGCCCGACAGGGAAATCCGGCGCCTGCTGGACGGACTCCCGGAGCAGGCCCTGCTGGTGCTCGACACGGCCTATGTGGAGTACGTGCAGGCGGCGGATTACAGTGACGGCTTGAAGCTGGTCGAGGAGACCGAGCGCGTCGTCGTGACCCGCACCTTCTCCAAGATCTACGGCCTGGCGGCGCTGCGCCTCGGCTGGGCCTACGCGCCGGCGGAGGTGGCCGACGTCCTCAATCGCCTGCGCGGCCCCTTCAACGTGTCCCTTCCCGCTCAGGTCGCGGCGGTTGCCGCCTTAGGCGATCAGGAGCACCTGCGCCACTCGGCCGAGCAGAACTCCACCTGGCGAACCTGGTTCGCCGAGCAACTGGCCCGGCTCAACATTCGTGCGGAACCGAGCGAGGGCAACTTCCTGTTGGTGCCCTTCGCCGATGCCCCGGCGGCGGCGGCCTTTCTGAAGACCAGAGGAATCCTCGTCCGCGCCATGGCCGCCTACGGCCTGCCGGGGCATCTGCGCGTCACCGTCGGCACCGAGGCCGAGATGCGCGCGGTGGTCGCGGCCCTGAAGGATTATCCCCAGTGAAGGACGATCCCCAGTGACCGCAGCGGCAAGCGTGGTGTCGGACGAGCGGCCCTTCCGCCGGGTGGCGCTGATCGGCGTGGGTCTGATCGGCTCCTCGATGGCGCTGGCGATGCGCCGCTTCGGCCTGGCGGAGCATATCGTCGGCTGCGCCCGCTCGGCGGAAACGCGCGCCAAGGTGTTGCAACTCGGTCTCTGCGACGAAGTCTTCGCGGATCCGGCGGCTGCGGTTGCCGGCTGCGACCTGGTGGTGCTGGCCACCCCGGTCGGGGCCTACGCCGCCGTGGCCGAGGCCATGCAGGCCGATCTGGCCGCCGGCGCCATCGTCACGGACGTGGGATCGGTCAAGCAGGCGGCGATCCGCGACATCGGCCCCTGTCTGCCCGAGGGTGTCTACTTCGTTCCCGGCCATCCCATTGCCGGAACCGAACAATCGGGCCCCGAGGCCGGGTTCGCCGAACTCTTCGAGCAGCGCTATTGCCTGTTGACTCCGCCCCCGGGGACGGATGCCGGGGCGGTCGAGCGGGTCGCGTGGCTTTGGCGCGAGATGGGCTCCACCGTCGATATCCTGGAGCCGGGTCATCATGACCAGGTTCTGGCCATCACCAGCCACCTGCCGCACCTGATCGCCTATACCATCGTGCACACGGCGATGGGGCTGGAAGAGTCGACCAAGCAGGAGGCGATCAAGTATTCCGCCGGCGGGTTTCGCGACTTCACCCGCATCGCCGCCTCCGATCCGGTGATGTGGCGCGACGTCTTCCTCAACAACCGCGAATCGGTTCTGGAGATGCTGCAGCGCTTCTCCGAGGACCTGACCGCCCTGCAGCGGGCCATCCGCTGGGGCGAGGGTGAGGTGCTCGAGGACCTGTTCAGCCGCACCCGGGAAGCGCGCCGCGGCGTGGTGGAACAGCATCAGGCCGGTTCTTTCGATCCTCGCGAGCCGAAGGCCGAGTGACGCGGCGCTCCCCCCCCGGGGCGTCAAAAGACTTCGGACGGCCATGACGTTTGAACGGCGATGGGCGGTTCCCTACCTTAGCCGTTAGCCATGGCCGACGACCTCCGACCCGCCCAGACACCCTCTCCCGAAGCGCTGCGCCGGCTCTACCAGGAGCCTGTCGAGCGCGAACGTCTGGTACCGCCGCCCGGCGAAGACTTCTGGGTCTACGGCTACGGCTCGCTGATGTGGCATCCGGGCTTCCCGCACCTGGAGGTGCGCCAGGCGCTGCTCTACGGCTATCATCGCCGCTTCTGCATCTATTCGCACCGCTACCGCGGTACGCCGGAGCGGCCGGGTCTGGTGCTGGGGCTCGACCGTGGCGGTTGCTGCCACGGCATGGTCTTCCGTGCGCCGGCGGCCGAAGCCGAGGCCGTGATGGATTACCTCTGGGAGCGGGAGATGATGACCGGCGTCTATATCCCGCGCTGGCTCGACTGCCGCACGCCCGAAGGTCCGGTGAAGGCGGCCGGCTTCGTCGTCGATCAGACCCATCCCCAGTACACCGGCAAGCTGCCGATGACTCAGATCGCCGGACTGATCGTGCAGGGCACCGGTCAGAGGGGCCCTTGCAGCGACTACCTTCAGAACACGATCGATCACCTGCAGGCTCTCGGCATCCACGACCGTCGTCTTGGACGTCTGATGCGCGAAGTACGGCGGCTCTGCGACTGACTTTAGTTCAATCCCAGTACGCGGAAGACGTCGCCGAAGTCGACCAGCAGGTAGAAGATCAAGGCGACGATGGCGCCGCCGACGATTGGGACGTACCAGGGCTTGGGAATCGGGTTGTGGGTGTGGCAGGAGGGGCAGGTCTCCTGATCCTCCTCCAAGGGCGCGCGGCAACTGCGGCAGAGCCGTCTGCCAGCCATGTGTTCCGAGGCCATAAAACAGGGTCCTAGAGGCAGCGCGAATAGCCGCAGAGGGTACAGAGGTCACAGCCTTCCTGGTGTACCAGGCCGAGGCCGCCGCATTTCGGGCACTGGTCGACCCGCTCGAGCTGTTCCGCCGACTCGCCGGTTCCGGTCGGATCCTCGGCGTTGACCGCGGGACGGCGCGGCTTTGCCAACCGCACGGGTTCGGGCAGAAAACCGATGGCGATCATGTGCTCCTCGATCACCTCGCCGATGGCGGCCAGCAGGGAAGGTACGTAGCGGCCTTGCATCCAGGCGCCGCCGCGCGGGTCGAAGACCGCCTTCAGTTCCTCGACCACGAAGGCCACGTCGCCACCGCGCCGGAACACCGCCGAAATCATCCGCGTCAAGGCCACGGTCCAGGCGTAGTGCTCCATGTTCTTGGAGTTGATGAAGATCTCGAAGGGGCGGCGGCGGCCGTCCTGCACCACGTCGTTGAGGGTGATGTAGATGGCGTGATCGCTCTCCGGCCAGGTCAGCTTGTAGGTGCGGCCGGGCAGCGCCGCCGGCCGGTCCAGCGGTCTGGTCATGTAGACGACCGAGCCGGGCTCCAGCTGAGCGACGCCTCCCTCGCGAACCGCGGCTGTCGTTTGCGAGGGAGGCGCCGAGGCTCCGGCCCCGTCTTCCGCCGCATCTCCCGCCGGCGTCTCCAACACGGCGCCGCGCAGCGAACTGGGGCGGTAGGTGGTGCAGCCCTTGCAGCCCAGGTCGTAAGCCTGGCGGTAGACGTCCTTGAAGGCCTCGAAGCCGATGTCCTCGGGCAGGTTGATGGTCTTGGAGACCGAGCTGTCGATGTAGCGCTGCACGGCAGCTTGCATTACCAGATGCGCGGCGGGATCGAGGTTCTGGGCATCGACGAAGGCGGGCGGCAGGGGCTGCGTGTCGCCCTTGAGCGCGCGGAAGCGGCGCATGGCCAGGTCCGTCACCATCTGGGTATCGTGGCTGCCGTCGGGCAGCAGTACCTTGCGGCTGTACTCGAAGGCGAAGACCGGCTCCAGCCCGCTGGAGACGTTGTCGGCCAGGATCGAGATCGTTCCGGTCGGCGCGACGGAGGTGAGCAGACCGTTGCGCAAGCCCGTCGCGGCGATGGCTTGGCGCACCTCCTCGGGCAGGCGTCGGGCGCCTTCGGTCGCGAGATAGGCCTCGGCGTCGAACAGGGGAAAGCTGCCCTTTTCCGCCGCGAGCGCGCTGGAGGCCAGATAGGCGGCGCGTTGCAGCCGGGCCATCCAGGTCTCGGTCGCCGTGACGGCTTCGCGGCTGCCGTAGGTCAGGCCGCACATGATCAGCGCGTCGGCCAGCCCGGTGATACCCAGTCCGATTCGCCGTTTGGCCTCCGCTTCCCGGCGCTGGTGCTCGAGTGGGAACCGGGAGATGTCGATGGCGTTGTCGAGCGCGCGCACCGCCAGCGCGGTCAAGTCGTCCAGCGCCTCCAGGTCCAACCCGGCCGTCGCGGTGAAGGGACGGCGGACCAGTTGAGCTAGGTTGATGGAGCCCAGCAGACAGGCGCCGTAGGGCGGCAGGGGCTGCTCGCCGCAGGGATTGGTGGCGTGGATCTCCTCGCAGTAGGCGAGCGGGTTCAGGCGGTTGATGCGGTCGATGAAGATCACGCCTGGCTCGCTGGCCTCGTAGGTGGCGCGCATGATGCGGTTCCAGAGCGCGCGTGCCCGCAGCGTCCCATAGGTCTTGCCGGCGAAGATCAGGGGCCAGTCGGCGTCGGCCTCCACCGCGGCCATGAAGGCATCGGTCACCAGCACCGAAAGATTGAAGTTGGTGAGCCGTCCCGCTTCCGACTTGGCCTGGACGAAGGCCTCGATATCCGGATGGTCGCAGCGCAGGGTCCCCATCATGGCGCCGCGCCGATGGCCCGCCGACATGATGGTACGGCACATGGCATCCCAGACGTCCATGAAGCTCAGGGGGCCGGAGGCATCTGCGCCCACCCCCTTCACACGGGCGCCGCGCGGCCGCAGGCTCGAGAAGTCGTAGCCGATTCCACCGCCCTGCTGCAGCGTCAGCGCCGCCTCGCGCAGGTGCGCGAAGATGCCGCCCATGGAGTCGGGAATCTCGCCCATGACGAAGCAGTTGAAGAGCGTGACGGCGCGCTCGGTCCCGGCGCCGGCGATGATCCGTCCCGCCGGCAGGAAGCGATGGTCGGACATGGCCGCGAAGAAGCGCTGGCTCCAAAGGTCCGGCTGCGCCTCGACCGCCGCCAGCGCGGTGGCGACGCGACGCCAGCTCTCCTCGCGCGTGCCGTCGATCGGCTGCCCGGACTCGTCCTTCAGCCGGTACTTCATATCCCAGATCTGGGTCGGAAGATCGGTTGCGCCCGTCATCGTCTTCCCTGCAGGCCGTGTGATCAGGTGCCGAGGTTGAGGGTAAGGCCACGATAGCACTGCATCAAGAACAGGGTGTGAACGGCTAGCGGCCCTGAGCGGCCCGGCCTTCCGCCAGCAGGTCTGTACTGGCGGCCTCGATTTCCCCGGACAGACGGGCGACGAACGCCTTGCGGTCGAGGCCCGGCGGAATCTCCGGCAGAACCTCCAGCACGATGCGGCCGGGCCGCTTGCCGAGCAGCGGCTTCGGCCAGACCAGCCCGGAATTGAGCGCCACCGGCACGCAGGGGATCTCCAGGGACTGGTAGAGCGCCGCCACGCCCGGATGATAGGATCGGGTTTCGCCCGGCGGCACGCGGGTCCCTTCCGGAAAGATGATCAGTGGCCGGCCTTCGGCCAGGCGTTCGCGGGCGTGGGCAAGCAGAGAGCGAAGCGCCTTTGCCCCGCCGGCGCGGTCGATCGCGACCATGCGCTGTTTCTTAAGGTACCAGCCGAACAGGGGGATCCAGGTCAGCTCCTGCTTCAGCACGTAGCAGGGATTCTCGAAGAACAGGCAGAAGCCGAAGGTCTCCCAGGCGCTCTGGTGCTTGGCGGCGACCAGCACCGGCCGGTCGGGCAGGGTGCCGCGAATCTCGTAGGTGATTCCCAGGCCGACCCGCAGCAGCCAAAATGTCCAGCGCACTATCAGGCGGCTGACCGGCCGCGACCAGGAAGGTGGCCCGAGCAGCGTCCAGGACAGCAGGATGCAGATCACCAGGCAGCTTGCCAGCCAGATCAGTGTGACGAGGAGCGAGCGCAGCGCCGCCATGGTCAAGCGGCCCTAACCACCGAAGGGGCCGCGCGCCAGGGCGGCCAGGTACTTCACGTACTCGCTGACCGCCAGTCCGAAGCTGCGCGGCCAGGCCCACCAGTCGTCCCGCCGGAAGCCCTCTGGAAAGACCGGATGCGGCAGGATCTCGGCGTCCGGCAGGCGGCGGCGGAACTCCAATAGGCTGCGCGGCATGTGGTAGACGGCGGTGACCAGCCGCAGCGAGTCGTAGTTCTGCGCCGCCATCCAGTCCGCCGTTTCGGTCGCGTTGCCGCGCGTATCGTCGGCGTCGTAGCCCAGCACGATGCAGCAGGCCAGCTCCTGCGGAGCATTACGGGCCAGGCGCAACAACTCATCGACTTCGACGCTGTGGTAGACTCCGGAGACGAAGAGTTTTTCGGCTTTTTCAGCCGCCAGAAGCTCGAGGCCGGCCGTCAGCCGGCCGCTGCCGCCGGTCAGCACCACGATGGCGTCGGTCGGCCTCTCGGTGTCCCGCACGGCTGTCGGCATCTCGCCGACGAACCAGATGAAGCCGCCGATCGAGGCGGCCAGCAGTACCCCCAGCGCCAGGGATGCAAGCGTAAAGACACGCCGCCGCCGCCGTCCTGTTTCCAAGCGCCCGCTTTCCAGGCGCCTGGTCCCAAAGTCGGAGCGATTCCGCGTTGCGGAGCGGCGAAGGGTCCGCTTCCTCACGGCAGTTTCGCGAGCGTGCGCAGCACCGTCCAGCGTGCCGTCAGCATCGCCACCAGTCCGGTGGTCAGCGGCAGGATTGCCAGCAGCGACCATTGCCAGGGACTCAACTCGATCCCCGGCAGGACCACCGATTGCTCGCCGCGCAGCAGCCAGCCGATGCCAAGCACGGTCAGCGCGGCCGCAAAGGCGCCGCCGATACCGCCGGCCAGACCCAGACGCAGGGCGTGCCCCTGGAACTGTTCGGCGACGTAGAGGTCGCGCGCGCCCATCACATGCAGCAGTTCGATGACCTGACGGTGAATGGCCAGGCCGGTGCGGGTCACGAAGATCACCGTGGCGACCGCCGCGACACCGACCAAGGCGACCACCAGCAGGGCCAGGGCTTCGATCGATCCGGCGAGGGCGAACAGCCGCGCCAGCCAGCGTTGGTGATCGTCGATGGCGGTCCCGGGCACTTCGGTCGCCAGCCGCTGCGGCAGATCCCCGAGCTCCGGAAGTGCGCTCCGCAGGGTGACCGCGACCAGATCGGGGGCCGGCAGTTCCGGCGCCGCCGCGGCCTCGCCCAGCCAGGGCTCCAGCAGGGCTGCCGTCTGGGCGCGCGAAAGTACCTCGACTTCCGATACGGCGGGGGTGATCAGGAGCGCTTGCACGACGCGGTCGAGCCGTTCCTGCCGGGCGGCTGCGTCGCTGGGGTCGGACGGGGGAGGAACCTGCACGGTCAGGCGTCCTTCGAGATCGCCCTGCCAGCGCGCGGCGACCTCGTCCATCGCTACGGCGGCCAGAAGGGCCAGCCCGGCCAGATAGACCATGAAGGCGATCAGCCAGGGCAGGAAGCGCGCGGAGGCATCGCGTGCCAGGGGCACCTCGCCGCGGGAGAAGAGGAAACCGAGACGCATCCGCTTTACTCCCCGACCGGCTCCGCCGCCGCCGGCGTCGGGGCGGGCTCAGTGCTGACCAGTCCGCTGGCAAGACGCAACTGCGGCTGCGGCATCCGTGCGGCCAGCGACTCGTTGTGGGTGGCCAGCATCACGGTGGTGCCGGTTCGATTCAGCTCGCGGAACAGATAGAGCAGGCGCACGGCGATCCGGTCGTCGACGTTGCCGGTCGGTTCGTCGGCCAGCAGAAGACTGGGCCGCCCGATCACCGCCCGCGCGATGGCGACGCGTTGCTGCTGCCCGCCCGAGAGGGTCGGCGGCAGTGCGTCGATGGCGTCCTCCAGGCCGACCCAGTCCATCAGCTCCCGCACTTGGCTTTTGACCCGTGCTTCCGGTTCGCCGGCAATCCGGAGCGGCAGGGCGACATTTTCGAAGGCCGAGAGATGCGCGATCAGCCGGAAGTCCTGAAAGACGACTCCGATCCGTCTGCGCAGCAGCGCTCGGTCGCGCCGGGTCAACTGGGCCACATCGCGTCCGAACAGCGACAGCCGTCCCTCGCTCGGGACCTGAGCGAGGTAAAGGAGTTTCAGCAGTGAGGATTTACCCGCGCCGCTGGCCCCCAAGAGATAGTGGAAGGATCCAGGCTCCAGATGGCAAGAGACCCGGCGCAGCACTTCCGGCCCCTCGCCGTAGCGCAGCGTAACCTCCTCGAGCCGGATCAAGAACCTGCCCCTGTTCGCGAAAGCGGGAATCGGCGGACCAACCGATTCGACCATGACATGCGTCCAGACGAGCGTAAAGACGGCGGCGAAGATGCCAGGGTCACCGGTCCAATTGTTTGCCTACTCGCGGACACTATCGGTCCAGCCTAGCGCGCTATCGGTCTGAAACACAGCCCAGAGGCCAGGAAAGACGGCTGCTTGCACGGCTCTTTGCCACCCGCGTATAAGGTGACGCACCAAGATGACGGTCCAAAGACAATGGGCCGACGAACCCGCGTTACAGTGAAGCAGTGGGACGGGGCAGCGTTTCTATGGAATTAGCTTGTCCGAAGTGCGGGACGCTCTTTCGTGTAGCGGACGGTGCCGTAGGCCCAAGCGGCCGGAAAGTTCGCTGCGGCGCGTGCAGCCACACTTGGGCTGCCTTCCCTGACGATGCGGTCACGTCCCAGTCCGAACCTCAGGCGCAACCCGAGTCCGTTGCGGCGGCCGCCAGCGATGTACCCTCCGAGCCGGAGCCTGCTAGCGCTGAAACGGCAACGACGGATGTGCCCCCGGCGGGACCCTCCAAAGCGGCGGTTTCCGAGGCGGTATCGTCCGCGTTGGAGTCGGAAGAGGGCAGCGGTCTGATCCGCGGCGCTGCTCCGCCCGACAGCGTCCGGCTGCCGCGTCGCCCGCAGCCGGTCTCGCAGCCCGAGGCCGGGCCGCGTTGGGGCCTATTACTCGGTTGGCTGCTGTTCTTTGGGCTTATTGCAGGTTTGGTCGGCGGCGGTTGGTACTATCGGGATCAGGTGGTCGCCCAGGTGCCGGAGACGGCCCGGCTCTATGAGCTTCTGGGTATCCCTGTCCAGGTGACCAGCCCTGACTTCGTGCTCGACTGGCGGCGTGCGATCCAGACCGAAGACACGGGGCCGACGGTCACGCTCAGCGGTCAGGTGATCAATGCGACCGAGGCGCCCTTGCCGGTGCCGCAGCTCGCCGTGATCCTGCTCAATGCCGAGGGCAGGCAAATCGACAGTTGGGCCGTCGAGGTGGGCGGCGGGCCGCTTGCCCCTGGCGAGGCCCGCGACTTCATGACCAAGGGCCCCTGGCCACAGGCGGCGAGCGACGTGTCCGTGCGTTTGCTGCAGTGAACGCACGGCCCGCTCGAGATCGGGGAGGCCGGCATCGTGCCTCATATTCTTCTCGCTGAAGACGACGCTGCGGTGCGCAGCTTCGTGACGAGTGCCTTGGCGCACCGCGGCCACGAGGTAACGGCGGTCGAGGACGGACTGCAGGCCTTGGAGGCACTCGGCGAATCGCGCGAGTTCGACCTGCTGATCACCGATATCGTGATGCCGGGTCTCGATGGTATCGGTCTCGCCTTGCGGGTGGCGCGCGACAGCCCTGATCTGCCGATCCTGCTTATGACCGGCTATTCGGCCGAGAAGCAGCGCGCCCACAATCTCGACGAGCTGATCGCCCGCGTCGTGGTGAAGCCCTTCACCTTGAAGGAGATTTGCGAAGCGGCGGAAGAGGCACTGCTCGGCTGAAGCCCGCCGCCAAGCGCTCGCCGCTCGCCGCCAGGCACAGGGCTTCGAGCCTCTCGGAACCGGAGACTTTGCGCAGTTCGCGAGGCGCCGATAGGCGAACGGCCCCGTTCGGGATGAACGAGGCCGTCGGTCTTGCCGGCATATAGAGGGCCGGAGCTTACTTGCCGCCCTTGGTCTGCTTGGCGGCGGTCTGAACCGCTTCGCGAACCTCATCCAGGCTTTCGGTCACACGCTTGTTGATGGTTTCCATCGCCTCGGTGTTGGACTTGGCGCTCATCTCGGCCAGTTCCTTGACGTTCGACAGTGCCGTTTCGAAAGCCTTCTTCATGACGTCGGCCTGTTTGGCCATGCGATCCTCGGGCGTGCCCGCGGCAGCCATGTCCTGCATGACCTTGGAGGCCTCAGACATCGACTGGCGCAGGATCTCGCCTTGACGCTGCATGATCGCCTGCATCCCCTCGAAGGCCAATCTGTTGGCCGAGGTGATTGCCTCGATGTTCTTACGCTGCGCGTCGACCAGCTTGTCCATTTCGATGCCCGGCATCTTGTACTGCTCGAACATCTTGGTGACGTCGGTCATAGCGCTGAAGTCGTATTCAAAAGGATTGCTGGATTTGGCCATGGCTGTCGGCTCCCAATCTCGGGTGAACGCATCTTTCACTGATGGCCCGGAGACCGTGGCAGCGCGGGATACCGGGCCTTGCTCCCCAACGGGCCCTGCCTGACCTCCGCTGGATTATGCTGCAACGCAGCATGCATATGCGCCCAGTGCCCCCAGGGGTCAAGAGAGATTGTGGGTCATGCGACCTGGAAGAGCAATCGGTAGGATCGGCAGCGCTCACTCGCTCTGGGATTGCAGCCGCGAAACGGCTGCCGTTTTCCCGGCAGGCGGGTGCAGGCCGGCGCCGGCCATCCGCTGATCTTGGCGATTTGCCGATCTTGGGAAATCAGGAGCGCATCAGGAGCGGTGCAGCCACCAGGACTCTTCGTTGACCGAGTAGACCGGACGATAGTGGCGAATCTTTTCCGCTGGCATCACCTGGTCGATCTGGTTGTCCAACACATACGCGCGGCTTTGGTGATACACGACCAGGACGGCATGCATGAGCCGCAGGTTCAGGTCCTTCAGAACCACGATGCGCATGGCTTCGTTGGGCCAGCCCAGGGCGCGCAGCGACATGAATTTCGCGATCGCATAGTCCTCGCAATCGCCGTTCTTCTCCATGAATTGAAGCGGGGTCGCCCAGTAATCGGGCACTCCCCAGTTGGGCGGGTCCAGGATGTAGCGGTGGCTGTTCATCTGCGCATTGACCGCGCTGAGCTGGGCCTTGGGATCCAGGCCCTTTTGGCCGTCGAGAAAGGTTTGCCAGTCGTTCAGCAGGCACTGGCTGATCTGGCCGGGGATGCAGTCCTTCGCAAGGTCGGCTTCCTCGAAGTAGCGCTCCAGCGTGCCGCGCCACTTGGGGAACATGGCGATGTTGTCGGAGCGCGCCTCCCGGGTGCCGAACAGCGACGGATAGCCCGAGGCCTGGGCGATACCGGGGACGCCGGCGCCGACGGCGGCCAGGCCCGCAAGCAGTGCGGTCGAGACGAGGTGGCGCCTGGTGATGTGACGGGGCATCCCTAAACTCCCGATATCCAAAGGCGTCCGAAGCGCACGCAGATTGGCGGACCGCGGACCGCAAAGGTCGGCTCTTGCCGGGGAAACTAGGGGATCTCCGCTTAATACTCCCTTAAGTAGGAGCGTCATAACGTGGTTAAGCGACGGGCGGTTGTTCGGTCGGTGTGTCTCTCGTTTGCATCGTCCCGGCCGCGAGCCCGCTCACCATTCCCGCAGTGCAAGAACGCCTGGCCCAGTGACAAACGCCGTCAAGACTCCAAACACCTCAGATCTGGAACCGGCGCAGGCAGAGGCTGCCTGGTGGAAGGATTGGCGCCTACCTGCCTTGGCCGGGGGCATCCTGCTGGCTGGTGCGCTCGGTGTCGTGGCCATCATGAGCTTTGTCGAGACGGAGCGCGCGCGTGATCTCCGCGCCTGGCAGGATCGTCTCGGCTTGATCGCCGACAGCCGGGCCGCCGACGTCGCGCAGTGGGTCTCGGGCCAAAGGCGCGAGATCTCGGCCTTGGCCGGAAATGCCAGCGTGCAGCTTCTGCTTACCGAACTCGCACTGGTCGAAGGCGACCTTGCCGAGGTGACCGACTCAGCCGGCCAGTTGCAGTATTTGGACAGCCTGCTCGCTCTGACCGCTCAGCGCGGCGGCTTCGAAACGACGTCGTTGGTCGAGGATCTGCGGGCCAACATCGAGTTGCCGAACCAGGTCGGCCTCGCTGTTCTGGACACTCGGGGCCGCCCCCTGGTCTCGACCGCGCGCTTCGCGACGCCCAGCATCGCGGCGCCCAGCGTTTCGGAAATGCCCGATATCTCCTTTCTGGAGCTTCAAGCCGACCCCGCGGCCGGGATGCTGCTCACCCTGGCCGCGCCGGTTCCCGCGCTGCAAGCCGGTCTGGGCGAAGGTGCGGTCGGCCTGGTCGTGGGTCGACGTCCAGCCGTGCCTGCGCTCTTCGAGCGGCTGCGCCAACCGGGCGTTCGGGTCGAGGGCCTGGAGGTTCTGCTGGTTCGGCCGCAGGGCGCCTCGATCGAATACCTGTCGCCGCTGGCCGACGGCACGCCGGCCCTTGGCCGCCGGCTCGACCGTGCCACCTCGGGCCTGGCTGCGGCCGATGCTCTCAGTCAGCCCGGTGCGTTCCTCGAAAGCGAGGACTATGCGGGTAACCCGGTTCTGGCAACCGGCCGGACGGTTGCCGGTACCGACTGGCTGCTTGTGACGAAGGTCGACAGTGCCATTGCCCTCGCGGGCATCGATGCTCGCGCCAACCGCCTCCTGCTCGTGCTGCTGCTTGGCCTGGGCTTTGCGGCCGCCGCTCTTCTGGTGGTTTGGCGTCATGGCGCCTCGCGCCGCGCGAGCGATGCGGCGCGCCTCTATGCCGCCGCCGCCGCTGAGCTGACACGACAGCGCCATCTGCTGCAGGTGGTGACCGACAGTCAGCCGACGGCGATCATGATTCTGGACGAGGGTCAGGTTCGCTTCGCCAACAAGCGCGCTGCCGAGCGGGCCGAGATGGCGGCCGAGGAGATGATCGGCAAGTCGCTCACCGCCCTGGTCGGCTCGGCCGCCGCCGCGCGCACCCTGGCGCTGTCGGAGCGGGCGCTCGAAGACGGTCAGTCGGTCAGCGACGTCTGGCGCATCGAAGGCGATTCGGCGGTCGAGGGCGGGCGCCGGATCTACCTCGCCGATCATGTGCCGGTGCCCCCCAGCGTCGACCTGCCACGCGGCGTCCTGGTCGTCGAGCGAGACGTCACGGCCGAACTGCGCGAACGGGCACGCCGTGAGTCCACGCTCGACGCTTTGATCATGACGCTGGTCAGCGTGGTCGACCGACGCGACCCCTATGCCGCGGATCATTCTCATCTGGTCGGCGACCTGAGTCAGCGCCTCGCCCGCGAGATGGGCCTGGATGAGACCGAGGTCGAGACCGCGCGGGTCGCCGGCTTGCTGATGAACATCGGCAAAATCCTGGTGCCGGAGGAGCTGCTGACCCGCGAAGGAGCTCTGAGCGACGCCGAGCGTGCCAAGATTCGCGCCTGCATGAATTCGAGTGCCGAGCTGCTATCCGGCGTCGCCTTCGACGGGCCGGTGGTGGAAACCCTCCAGCAGGTCCAGGAGCGTATCGACGGCAAGGGCGAACAGGGCCTCCAGGGCGAGAGCATTCTCCCCACCGCCCGGATTCTTGCCGTGGCCAACGCCTTCGTTGCCATGGTCAGCGCGCGGGCCCACCGGGCCGGTCTGCCGGTCGACGAGGCCCTTGGAGAGCTGCTCGCGGACATGGGCGCCCGCTACGACCGTGGCGTCGTCGCCGCCCTGGTCAGCTACTTGGACAACAAGGGCGGCCGCCAGCACTGGGAAGCCACGGCCGCTCAGTAGGGACGACGTCCTGTCTGGTCGCTCCGGAGGCACGGTCGTTCCGCAGCGTTGCCCCTACCTTTCTTGTTTCCGCCTCCGCCCTTTTTCGCACGGCCCGCACGCCCCATCTTGAAAGGCCTGTGCGATCGAAGGGCTGTTCATGTCCATTGCCAAGCTCTGGAGTAGAGGCGAGGGGCGCCGCGAGCGTCCATCTGCCGCCGTACCCGACGGTACGCGGGTCTACGCGATCGGCGACATTCACGGCCAGATCGATCAGTTGCGCGATCTGCAGTCACAGATCGTCGCGGACGCGGCGTCAGGCGCGCCCGGTCGCCGTCTGCTCGTCTATCTCGGCGACTATGTCGACCGAGGTCAGGACTCGGCCGCGGTCGTCGAGCATCTGATCGCCGGACCGCCGGAAGGTTTCGAGGCGGTGACCCTGAAGGGCAACCACGAAGCCTTGCTGCTCGATTTTCTGATCGCTCCGGATGCCGGCGCGACCTGGCTGGTCAACGGCGGCAAGGCCACGCTCGCCAGTTACGGTATCGATGCAGAGCAGGACGATCCGGACGATGAAGAGTGGCTGCACGGTCTCCACCGCCGGTTCGTGGCGGCGCTGCCGCAGCGGCACAGAACTTTTTTCCAGGGGCTCGCGATCAGTCACGGGGAGGGCGACTACTTCTTCGCCCACGCCGGGATTCGCCCCGGTGTCGCCTTGGAGGCGCAGAGTGCTGAAGACCTGATCTGGATCCGTTACCCCTTCCTGCAGTCGAAGGTGGATTTCGGGAAGATCGTGGTGCATGGCCATACGCCGGACAGGTCGCCGGTCGAGCGGGACAATCGGATCGGTATCGATACCGGCGCCGTCTATGGCGGGCGCTTGACCGCGCTGGTGCTGGAGGGGGCCGAGCGCCGCTTCCTGCAGGCCTGAACCGGGGCAGTCCTTGCCGTCGCCAGCCTCAAACCCCGCAGATTGGCTTGCCAGCGTGGCGGCTTTGCCGTAGCCAAACGACTGGACCCTACTCTTTTCTCAGGACTGTCTCGCCGCTATGACGGATCTGGCCGCAGAGCTGCAGGCGATTGCCGGCGTAAAGGTGCTGGCGGTCGGCGACGTCATGCTCGACCGCTATCTGACCGGTGCCGTGGAGCGGATCTCGCCCGAGGCGCCGATCCCGGTGCTGCGCGTTCTGAGGGAAGAAACCGCGCTCGGCGGCGCCGGCAACGTTCTTCGCAATCTGGTTGCCCTGGGGGCCGATCCTCTGTTCTGCGGGGTGATCGGCGACGACGCCCAGGGGCGCGAAGTGCAGTATCTGGTCGGCGAGGCCTTGGGCGGCGGCGCCCACCTGATCCAGGACAAGACCGTCGCCACCACGGTCAAGCAACGGATGCTGAGCGGTGGCCAGCAACTGCTCCGCGCCGATTGGGATGCCGGCGGCCTGCCGCGCGACCAGACCCTGGAAACCCTGGAGAGCTTCGCGCTCGATCTGCTGAAGCAGGCCGGCGCGCTGTTGCTTTCCGACTACGGCAAGGGTGTTCTGCAAGCGCCGGTTTTGCGCCGCCTGATCGGGGCCGCGCGGACGGCGGGCCTGCCCGTCGTCGTCGATCCCAAGGGCCGCGACTACAGCCGCTATGCCGGGGCCGATTTCGTCACGCCGAACCGCCGTGAGCTGGCGGACGCCTCCGGGCTGCCGACCGGCAGCGATGCCGAGGTGGTTGCCGCGGCCGCGCGGGTGATCGCGGAAGCCGACCTCGGGGCCGTGCTGGCGACCCGCAGCGAGCAGGGCATGACCCTGGTCCTGGGCGATGGCGAGGGCGGGGTTGCCCAGGTCGTGCATCTGCCTGCGGAGGCGCAGGAAGTCTTCGACGTTTCGGGGGCCGGGGACACCGTGGTCGCCGCCTTCGGCGCCGGCCTGGCCGGCGGGCTGTCGGCATCGGCGGCGGCCGGGCTCGCCAACATCGCCGCCGGCGTTGTCGTCGCCAAGCGCGGGACCGCGGTGGCCTTTTCCGACGAGTTGCTGCGCGCGGGCCAGAAGGCGCGCCTGCTGGGGGCGGAGGCCAAGATCGCCGACCGCTCCGCCGCCGCCGCGCAGGCCGGAACCTGGCAGGTTCAGGGGCTCACGGTCGGTTTCACGAACGGCTGTTTCGATATTCTGCATCCCGGTCACCTGCATCTGCTGCGCCAGGCGCGCGCCGCCTGCGACCGCCTGATCGTCGGTCTGAACAGCGACGCCTCGGTGCGGCGCCTGAAGGGTGCGGCACGGCCGGTGCAGGACGAGGCCGCGCGCGCCGCCGTACTGGCGTCCCTGGCCGATGTGGATCGGGTGGTGATCTTCGGCGAAGACACGCCCTACGACCTGATCGGGGCGGTGGGACCGGATCTGTTGGTCAAGGGGGCCGACTACAGCGAAGCGCAGGTGGTCGGGGCCGATCTGGTCAAGGCGCGCGGGGGCAAGGTCCTGCTCGCCGAACTGAAGGACGGCCACTCGACCACGCGCACGCTGGAGAAGCTGGAAAGCGCCGACTCGGGCTGGGAAGACGGGCGCTGAGCGCGCAGGCGCAGCTGCTCTACGGCCTGGCCTGGCTGAGCTTCGGCCTGCTGCACAGCCTGCTTGCCCATGGCGCCGGGGCCGCCTGGCTCGGGCGGCTGCTCGGGCCCGCCGCGCGGCTCGGCTACAACGTCATCGCTCTTGTCCACCTTGGGGCCGTCTGGGGCTTCGGACGCTGGCTTGCGGACGGTGTCGTCTCCTTCGGTCGGCCCGACTGGCTGGTCGGCCTGCAGTGGGCGGCCGTTGCCGCCGGTCTGCTGGTTGGCTTGGTCGCGCTCAGGGACTACGATCTCGGCCGCTTCGGCGGGCTTTGGTATCTGCGGAATCGGACCGTGCCCGGCGCGGCCGAGGTGCCTGAACCGCTGGTCGTGGCGGGTCTGCACCGCTATGTCCGCCACCCTCTCTACAGCGCGGCCTTCCTGCTGCTCTGGGGCTTGGTCGATGGTCCCTTTGCCCTGGCCACCGCGCTCTGGGCCTCGGCCTACTTTCTAATCGGAACCTGGTTCGAGGAACGCAAGCTGGTCCGGCTCTACGGCGAGGCTTACCGTGCCTATCGCCGCCGGGTACCGGCCTTCCTGCCCTGGAAGGGACGGGTCGAGACCGAGGGCTCAGGTTAGCTCATCTTGTTCTTGCGTTAGCTCACCTGATTGTGGCCCGGCTGGCCGTGCAGCAGGCGTTTTGCCGCCAGCCGGGCGAAGCGCAGGGTCAAGGCCTTGCGCCGCGCGGCCGGTAGCTTGCGGTCGCCGGGGTCTCTCAGGATGCGGGCGTCATAGGCGTCGGCGACGATCAGACCCTGCTCCATCGGCAGGATGTCCCTGGGAAAGTCCAAGGGCACAGCGAAGTAGAGGCGTTCGCAGAACTCCAGGTAATCCGGCCATTTCCGGTCGCCGCGAAAGTCTGCGACGCTGGTCTTGATCTCGACCGCCCAGAGCGTGCCGCCTTCGCCGAGCGCGAGGAGGTCCAGCCGGCGTCCGTTGGCCAGCGGCACCTCCGGCAGGCTGGCGAAGCCCATGGCGTCAAACAGCCGGGCGACGCCCCGGGTCACCTCCTGGGTCAGGCGGTTCGCGGCGGGTGTCTGATCGAGGGTTTCGGTCAAGCTGAGGACCAAGCTGGGCGACATGGAGTTTGCGGCGCCGATGCCATGCGGTCGGTGTGTCGTGACGGGCCTCTCTGCCGCGACTCGCTGGCGGAC
The DNA here is from genome assembly GCF_003572205.1 of Algihabitans albus. Taxonomy (NCBI): domain Bacteria; kingdom Pseudomonadati; phylum Pseudomonadota; class Alphaproteobacteria; order Rhodospirillales; family Rhodovibrionaceae; genus Algihabitans; species Algihabitans albus. Next base: position 181,165 of record NZ_QXNY01000001.1, on the reverse strand, counting down.
ACTCATCTTGGCATAGACGCATCCGGATGTGTGCAGCGCTCGCGGGCCGTCAGCCCTCGTTCGGCCTAGCCGAGCAACAGCGACTTGACCTGGCGCTTGACCGCGCGGATCACGTCGTGGACGCCGCCGTCGGCGAAGACGTCGATGCCGAGCGCGCACTTGATCTGATAGAGCAGGACAAGCAGAACCCAGGTCAGGGCAAGCAGAACGATGCCCTGGCCGATCTTTCCGGGCACACTCGCCCTACGCCAGCGATCCACCACCTGATCCATCAGCGGCGCAGCCTCCACCAACAACTGCTTCATCCAGCCTTTCCCACTTTACTCGCGCCAGGTGGTCGCTCCGTCACCGACGGAGAGGAGCCGCCATCCCGATATTCAGAGCTTCTGCCAGCGGCGCGCACTATGGCCGCGTTGGATTACGAAAGTCCAAACTCTCCGGACTTTTTGGCGATTTGATGGAGACCGGGTCCGCGGCCGAACCTTGCTTAAGGGTCGGCGCCGGCCATCGGTGTTGAGCCCGAGCTAGACTTTCGCCGCGTTTTCTCGGCTGCCCGCCGTGCCAGCCGCAGTCTGAAAGGCGGAACGGATGGCCGCTTTCATGGCCGCCATGGGTTCGCTGCTCCGAGCGTCTTTTTGAGCCAAAACCAGTTTTGACGTCGGTGTGGGTCCAAATCCGAATTCGTTGGCAACAATCGAAAGGCCACGGTGCAAGGACGACCGCCCGATCAGTCCGATGGCGATGCCGGCTTCGACCGCGGCGATCACGCCCGACACGCTCTGGCTGGAATAGACGATACGGTAGGGCTTGCCCCGCGCATCCAGGGATTTCAGGGCCGCGTCATGCCACCAACAGGCATGGTCGAACAGCGCGACCGGTGTGGGTTCGGCGTCCGCGAAATCCAGGAGGTTTGACGAAACCCAGCAAGTCGGATCCTCGAACAGGACCTCTTCGTCGGAGATCGGGCGTTCCACCTCATAGACCGCCAAGTCCAGATCGCCCCTTTCAAGGGCTTCGGGAAACCCGGTACTCAAAGCGCAGGTCACGTCCAGCTCGACCTGTGGGTGCAGGCGCACGAACGCGGCAACGATCCGCGCAAGCCTCGCCCTGCCGTGATCGTCGGGGATCCCGAGCCGCAACTTGCCTCTGACGACTTCTTGCGACAGGTCGTGAAGCGCCGCGTCCAGGCGGGCGGTGACCTCCTGTGCGATCGGGAGCAACCGCCGGCCCGTTTCGGTCAGCACCACGCCGCGACCGTGCCGCTTGAAGACCGCCTGCCCGAGGACCGCCTCCAGCCGTTTGATCTGAAGGCTCGTTGCCGATTGCGATCTATGGATCCGGGTCGCGCCGGTCGTGACGCTGCCCGCTTCCGCGACGGAAACGAAGGTTCGCAGAAGATCGCTGTCCAAGTTTTCCATTTAAATTTCAGATATCAGAAATTAAAACCATTCGTTTCATATATGTTTTGGCTGTGGCTAGGGTGCAAGGTCGGAGGAGACTTCCATGACCGACGTTGCCACAGCCAAAAAGCGCCCGCGCAGATCTCCGATCCTTTGGGGATCGGGCCTGGTCCTGCTCGTTCCGGTCGTCCTCTCCTGGCCGGATCATGCGTTCGAGGCGGCGGTATTCGTCCTCTGGGGCCTTCTCGTCGTTGCGCCCATCGTTATTCCGGGCATTCTTCTGGCCGCTTGGATCATCGCAAGTCGCGCGGATGCCCATATCGCCCGGGTCTTCGAGGGGCGAACGCTGAGGGCGGTGCTGGCGGCCTCCCTGATCGGCGCCGTCACGCCGGTTTGCGGCGTCACCGTTCTGCCGCTGATGGCCGGCCTCCTGGCCGCAGGCGTGCCGCTCGCGCCGATCATGGCCTTCTGGCTGTCCTCGCCGATCACCGACCCCGCCATGCTGGCGACGACGGCTGCGACGCTCGGAGCCGCCTTCGCCGGCGGCAAGACGGTCGCAGCGGTGGGCATCGGCGTTTTCGGCGGAGCGGCGACGGCCCTGGTCGCCAAGCGGTCCTGGGCCCGTCATGCGCTGCGAGACACGGGTTTGGCCCGCCAATTGAGTGCGGCCCGCTGCACAGTGGACGAGCCTTTCGATCCCTGGGTCTGGAAGACGGCAGACCGCCGCCAGTCCTTCGCCGGGCAGTTCCGGGCGACCGCCAGGCTGATCCTCATCTGCCTGATCCCCGCATTTGCCGCCGAATACGCTCTGAACGCAATGCTCATGCCCGGCTCGCTCGCGGCCTACGTCGGGGAAGATCAGTGGTGGGCGATCCCCGCGGCGGTCTTTGTGGGCGCCCCGGCCTACATCGACGGCTACGCGGCCTTGCCCCTGACCAGAGGCTTGATCGACAAGGGAATGTCGGAGGGAGCGGCGATGGCCTTTCTGATTTCAGGCGGTGTCGTCAGCATCTGGGGGGCCCTGGCCATCGCACCGCTTCTCAAGCTGAAACCCTTCCTGCTCTACCTCGGTCTCGCCCTTCTGGGGTCCCTCGCGGCGGGATACCTTTTCGAATGGCTGGTCTCGTGGGTCGAGGCAGCCTGAACACGGACATCGGCCGAGGCCAGAGCCAAAGCCGGATTTGGCCGCGTTGCGGTTATCGGGTGGTGATCGGGAGAAGTTCAGCTTGCGGCGCGTGGTGGAGGGGAAGGTTCGCGCTGCGAAAGGGAATGGCGCGCCCGGGAAGATTCGAACTCCCGACCTCTTCCTCCGGAGGGAAGCGCTCTATCCAGCTGAGCTACGGGCGCAGACGCCGCGCGGATCGACATCCGCAAGACGTTGCGCATAGGTAGACCGAACCTGCGGCGCTGTCGAGAGAGTCGTCGTGAGTACGGCCGGGCTTGTTCGGGCGAGAATTCCTTGGAGGCTGAAGCCTCGAGGTGATCCGACACCGGATTGCGGTCCTGTGAAACTTTTTGCCTGTGGATACTTTTCGTTTGCGGCTCTCTTGCGCGACGCGAGGGGCGTTTGGCAGCCTAAATATGGTAGGTGCCACGGAATACTTGCCCGATATCTCGTTGTTACCACGAGATCTAGGTGAGTCGTCACGCCCTGCTACCGTCGGCAAGCGTCGGCGGTGCGGCAACTTGGGAGATCGCTTCGCCATGGACCTCACGGCACAGGAAGCCTTCGTCACCAACAATCCCCTCGATCTGCTGGAAGAACTGGTCAACGCCAACGACTGGGCGCACGACCGCTCCAGCGACCAGGAGATGATCGTTCAGGTTCAAGGACAGTGGGCCGACTATCATCTCTGCGTGATCTGGCAGCCGGATAGCTGCGCCATGTACTTTTCCTGCCAACTGGATGTGAAGGTGCAGGACACGCGCCGTGCCGTCGTGCTCGAGCTGTTGGCCGCCGCCAACGAACGGCTTTGGCTCGGCCACTTCGACTTCACGGGGGAGGAAGGACTGCTGCTGTTCCGCCACACCATACCGTTGCGCGGGGTTTCGGGCGTTTCGGTCGAACAGCTCGAGGACATGATGGATACAGCCGTGGGGGAATGCGAGCGCCTGTTCCCGGCGCTGCAACTGGTGATCTGGGGCGGCCAGAAAGTCGAGGAGGCGATGGCCGCCGCAATGATGGATACTGTCGGCGAGGCCTAGACCGGACAGGGATCAGTCGGACTCGCTTTGCGGGTCCGCCGATCACGAGACGCTCTAGCCGCTTCGACGAGGCCTGTCTCGGGTCCCGGCGCTTTGACGCGGAGTTTTTGGAATGTCTTTGGAAGGGCCGCTGCTGCTGCTCGGTTGCGGCAAGATGGGCGGCGCCCTGCTCGCCGGTTGGCTCGACCGTGGCCTGCCCGCCGCGCAGGTCACGGTGATCGAGCCGCAGGCGGCGGCGGTCGCCGATTTCACCGCCCGGGGCGTCCGCCATCTCGGCGCTCCGGCGGAGGTTCCCGACGGCCTGCGGCCCAAGGTCGTGTTGCTGGCCGTCAAGCCGCAGATGATGGCGGAGGCTCTGCCGCCGCTGGCCCGGCTGGTCGGACCGGACACCGTGTTTCTCTCGATCGCCGCCGGAAAGACGGTGGACGGCTTGGCCGCCCTGCTGACGCCCGACGCGGCGCTCGTTCGGGCCATGCCGAACACGCCGGCCGCCGTCGGCCGCGGCATGTCGGTGCTCTATGCCAACGCGCGCGTCGGCGGGAAGCAGCGCGCGCTCTGCGCCGAACTGATGGCCGCCGCGGGCGAGACGGCCTGGATCGAGGACGAGGCGCTGATGGACCCCGTCACCGCCCTGTCCGGCGGTGGACCGGCCTACGTCTTCCTCTTGATCGAGGTGCTGGCCAAGGCCGGGATCGCGGCGGGCCTGCCCGCCGACCTGGCCGAACGCCTGGCGCGGGTCACCGTCGCGGGATCGGGGGAACTCGTCCACCGCTCCGACCTGCCGCCGGCGACCCTGCGCGAGAACGTCACCAGTCCCGGCGGCACCACGCTGGAGGCCCTGAAGGTGCTGATGGCCGAGGAGGGTTTGCAGCCCCTGATGACCAAAGCCATCGCGGCGGCGGCGCGGCGCAGTCGCGAACTCGCATCGTGACCGTTCGGCCATGACGCTGAAGGTTGCCGCAACGCGCGTTCAGGCCGCCCTGGCGGCGGCGGGTCTGGAGGCGGAGGTTCGGGAGTTTCCGCAGTCGACCCGGACGGCGGAAGAGGCGGCGGCGGCCATCGGCTGCAGCGTTGCCCAGATCGCCAAATCGCTGATCTTCAAAGGCGCGGCAAGCGGACGTTCGATTCTGGTCGTGGCCAGTGGCGCCAACCGTGTCGAGGAGCCCAAGGTGGCGGCGCTGATCGGCGAAGGGCTGGAAAAGGCCGACGCCGCCTTCGTGCGAGCGATGACCGGCTACGCCATCGGCGGCGTTCCGCCGGTCGGTCATGAGGTGGCGCCGATCGCCGTGATCGACGAGGACCTCTTGCGGCTTCCCGAGATCTGGGCCGCGGCGGGCACGCCCAATGCGGTCTTCGCCCTGACCCCGGCGGCGCTGCTCAAACTGACCGCTGGACTCCGAGGCGACATCAAGAGAGGTGGGAGCGCCTGACCTTTCGCCCTAACTCTGGAGCGACGCAACCGATGAAGCGACAGATTCCGTGAGGCAAAGCAATGGCTGTAGCCAAGAAGACCAGTAGCAAAGCCAGTGGCACGCGCTCCAAGAGCGCCGCGACGAAAAGCGGGACCGGAAAACGGACCTCCGCGAAGGCGGCACCGCCGCGCGATGTCGCGCCGGCCACCCTCGAGGCGGCGCTGACGCTGGCGGCAACCCGAAGCTGGGCCGACATCGCCCTGGCGGAGATCGCGGAAGAGGCCGGCCTGAAGCTGTCGGAGATCTATCCCGTCTTCCCGACCAAGGGCGCGATCTTGGCCGCCTTCTCCCGCCGGATCGACGGGCTGGTTCTCTCCGAGGATCTGGAGGGGCTGGAGGACAGCCCGGCGCGCGACCGGCTGTTCGACGTCATGATGCGCCGCTTCGATGCGCTGGAGCCCTATCGCGACCCGGTCGGCAACATTCTCGCCGATCTCTGGTCCGACCCGGTTTCGGCCCTGGGCGGCCTGCCGCAGTTGTCGCGCTCCATGAGCTGGATGCTCGAGGCCGCGAGCGTGTCGACGGAAGGCTGGCGCGGCCTGCTGCGCGTGCAGGGACTGGTCGGCATCTATCTGGCCACCCTGCGGATCTGGCTGCGCGACGACAGCGCCGACAAGTCGAAGACCATGGCCCAGCTCGACGCCTACCTCCGGCGCATCGAAACCCTGTCGGAACGCTTCGGACGACGGGGCGCGGCGCAGGAAGCGGCTTAGCGGCTTGCCAAGAAAAAAGGGGGACTGTGACGCCCCCCTTTCCGAAACCGGCCGTACCTCGACGATCCCAAGGTCTACTCGGCCGCGACCCGATCTTCCGCCATCAGGTTGCGCAACACGTAGTGCAGGATGCCGCCGTTGCGGTAGTAGGCCAGCTCGTCGGCGGTATCGATCCGGCAGAGCAGGGAGATTTCCTCGCTGCTGCCGTCCGGGCGGTGGATGGTGCAGGGCACCTCGACGCGCGGCGCCAGGTTTTCCGACAGGCCGTGCAGATCGAAAGTCTCGGCGCCCGTCAGCTTCAGCGACTTGCGGTCGGTGCCCTGCTGGAACTGCAGCGGCAGCACGCCCATGCCGACGAGGTTGGAGCGGTGAATGCGCTCGAAGGACTCGGCGATCACGGCCTTGACGCCCAGCAGACGGGTGCCCTTGGCCGCCCAGTCGCGCGAGGAGCCGGTGCCGTACTCCTTGCCGGCGACCACCACCAGCGGCACGCCCTCCTCCTGATACTTCATGGCGGCGTCGTAGATCGCCATGACCTCGCCGCCGGGCAGGTGCTTGGTGAAGCCGCCCTCGACCCCCGGCACCATTTCGTTGCGGATGCGGATGTTGGCGAAGGTGCCCCGCATCATGATGCGGTGGTTGCCGCGGCGCGCGCCGTAGGAGTTGAAGTCCTTCTGCGGCACCTGATGCTCCAGCAGGTGGTCGCCCGCCGGGCTCTCGCGCTTGATCGCGCCGGCCGGCGAGATGTGGTCGGTGGTCACCGAATCGCCCAGGACGGCCAGCAGGTGGGCCCCCGAGACGTCCTCGATCGGCGCCGGCTCGGGGGCTACGTCGTCGAAGAAGGGCGGATAGGCGACGTAGGTGGATCCCAGGCTCCAGGTGAAGGTCTCGCCTTCGCTGGTCTTGATCTTCTGCCACTCCTCCGGACCCTTGAAGACGTCGGCGTAGCGGCCGCGGAACATCTCCGGCGTCAGGCTGGAGAGCAGCAGTTCCTGGATCTCGTGGTTGGTCGGCCAGACATCCTTCAGATAGACCGGCTGACCGTCCTTACCTTCGCCGAGCGGGTCCTTGAAGAGATCGACGTTCAGCGAGCCGGCCAGGGCGTAGGCGACCACCAGCGGCGGCGAGGCCAGGTAGTTGGCCTTGCAGTGCGGGTTGATCCGGCCCTCGAAGTTGCGGTTGCCCGACAGCACGGAGCAGACCAGAAGGTCGCCCTCCTCGACCGCCTTGGCGACCGGTTCGGGCAAGGGCCCGGAGTTGCCGATGCAGGTGGTGCAGCCGTAGCCCACCAGGTCGAAGCCCAGGGCGTCGAGGTGTGTCTGCAGGCCCGAGGCCTCCAGGTAGTCGGTCACCACCTGGGAGCCGGGGGCCAGCGAGGTCTTGACCCAGGGCTTCACCGTCAGGCCCAGCTCGTGCGCCTTCTTGGCGACCAGGCCCGCCGCCATCATGACGCTGGGGTTGGAGGTGTTGGTGCAGGAGGTGATGGCCGCGATCACCACGTCGCCGTGGTTCAGGTCGTAGTCGCTGCCTTCGACCGGGATCCCCTTGTCCGCGGACGCAGCGGCATCGCCGGTCAGTTCCGTCCCGAGGTGGTTCGCGAAGGCGTTGGCGGCGGTCGAGAGCGGCACGCGGTCCTGCGGGCGCTTCGGCCCGGCCAGCGAGGGTTCGACGCTGGAGAGCTCGAGCTCGAGGCTATCGGTGAAGACCGGGTCCGGCCGGCTCTCGTCCAGCCACATGCCCTGCGCCTTGGCGTAGGCTTCGACCAGGGCCACGCGCTCCGGGTCGCGGCCGGTGAACTCCAGATAGCGCAGCGTTTCCCGGTCGATCGGGAAGATCGCGCAGGTGCTGCCGAACTCCGGCGACATGTTGCCGAGGGTGGCGCGGTCGGCCAGGGTCAGATGTTTCAGGCCGTCGCCGTAGAACTCGACGAACTTGCCCACGACGCCCTTCTTGCGCAGCATTTCGGTGACCGTCAGCACCAGGTCGGTCGCGGTGGTGCCCTCCTTCAACTCGCCGGTCAGCTTCATGCCGATCACTTCGGGGATCAGCATGGAGACCGGCTGGCCGAGCATCGCCGCCTCGGCTTCGATCCCGCCGACGCCCCAGCCGAGCACCGAGAGGCCGTTGACCATGGTGGTGTGGCTGTCGGTGCCGACCAGCGTGTCAGGATAGGCCACGGTCTTGCCGTCGACCTCGCTCGTCCAGACGACCTGGGCCAGGTACTCCAGGTTCACCTGATGGCAGATGCCGGTTCCCGGCGGGACAACGCGGAAGTTCTGGAAGGCGCCCTGGCCCCAGCGCAGAAACTCGTAGCGCTCGCCGTTGCGCTGGAACTCCAGGTCGACGTTCTTGGCGAAGGATCCGGGCCCGCCGAAGGCATCGACCATCACCGAATGGTCGATCACCAGATCGACCGGGCTCAGCGGGTTGATCTTCTCCGGATCGCCGCCCAGCTTGGTCATGGCCTCGCGCATGGCCGCCAGATCGACGACCGCCGGTACGCCGGTAAAGTCCTGCATCAGGACGCGGGCCGGGCGATAGGCGATCTCCTTGTCGCTTCTGCGGTCGGCGACCCACTGGACCAGGGCCTTGACGTCGTCGACGGTGACGCTCTGGCCGTCCTCGTAGCGCAGCAGGTTTTCCAGCAGCACCTTCAGCGAGAAGGGCAAGCGGCTGATATCGCCGATCTGCGCCTCCGCCTCCGCCAGGCTGTAGTAGTCGTAGCTCTTGCCCCCCACCGTCAGTTGGCGGCGGGTGTTCAGGCTGTCCTTCCCGAGTTTCACGGCTTTCGATCTCCCAATCGCTTATCCGGCGCCTCTTGGGGGCTGTCGTGCCCCGGGGCGCATGCGCAGACAGGCCGACGGCGGACGCCCCGCAGCCGGACTACGGCCGGATCTCCCCTAGAGAGTGAGGGCGAACCGCCTTCGTCGTGCGGAGCGCCCCGCGACCGGTAGCGACCATGTACGCGGGAAACCGCTCATTCGAACGTGCCGCTAATGTATGGATTCGAATCCGTCTGTCCAGACGGCGATGTGTCGGGCCAGCTATCGCGAGGGCAGTTACCTGGGCAGCAGCGCGTGCTCCGCGAGGAAATCGCGGATCGCCCTCAGCACCCAGTCGCGCTGCTCGCGGTGGGGGGTGTGGCCGCAGTCGGGCAGCAGCAGGGGCTCGGCCGGGCCGGCGACGCCGGCGCAGATGCGGGCGACCTGCTCCGGGCTGCCGTAGTGGTCGTCGACGCCCTGAATGGCCAGTACCGGGCAGGTCACGCCGGCCAGCTCGACCTCGGTCGACCAGTCGTCGAAAACGGGGTTCAGCCAGGTTTCGGCCCAGGCGCGCATGAGGTTCGGCGTCTTGTCGCCGTGGTAGCGCTCCAGGCCGCCCAGTTCGCCGCGCTGCCAGGCGGCCTGGGCGTTGCGGATGCCCTGGCGCGAGATCTCCTCGATGAAGACGTGGGCGGCCTCGCTGACCACGGCGGCGATCCGCCGGGGCAGGGCCGCGGCGGCGAGCAGCGCGATGGTGCCGCCGTCGGAATGGCCGACCAGGATCGCCCGCTCGATTCCGGCGGCATCGAGCAGCGCCGGCAGAATCTTTGCGGCCTCGGTCTGATGGTAGTCCTTGGGGCGCGGCAGAGTGAGCGGCTCCGGGGTCAACGGCTCCGAATTTCCGTGGCCGCGCCGGTCGTAGACCAAACCCGGCAGGCCGGTGGCGGCGACCAGCGCCTCGGGAAAGTCCTTCCACTGTCCGATCGACCCCAGGGCTTCATGCAGGAACAGAAGGGTCGGCGCTGCGGTGCCTCCCGTCGTTTGCCGGGGGATGTCTTCCGGTTGTGCTAGCCGGCGAATCGCAAGGCGATCGCCGGCGGCCGCCAAATATCCGTCCTCGGCGCTCGGCGCGCGGCTCGTTGCTTTCGGTGCTGTCATCGCTGGGGCCTTGACGGTATCCGACCTTTTCGCCTTTAGTGCTAGCGACCGCCTTGGCGGTACGTAAAGTAGAAAGAAAACGCATAGCTCGGGAGGTCGGGTCAACGCGGTCGGCGGGCCGAGAGTCGCAGGGCTCTCAGGCACCTACCGGATGGTCAAGAAGCCGCGGGACCTGGAAAGAGCATCGTTCGGGAGCCGGACGGGGACGGGGAGCAAGAGGCTCCACCCTCAAACGCTACGAGTCCGACCGGTGCCTTTCGGGTCTCTCAAGCTTGGAGGCCAGGATGAGCACTGAGCTCGACACTTTTCCGAAGCTGCTGCTGCACCATGCCGAGGTTCGTCCCGACGCGCCCGCGATGCGCGAGAAGGACTACGGCATCTGGCTGACCAACACCTGGAGGGAAGCGCGCGAGGAGATCGAGGCGCTGGCCTGCGGCCTGCATCAGCGCGGCTTCCGGCGCGGCGACCGCATGGCCATCGTCGGCGACAACCGCCCGCGTCTCTACTGGTCGATGTGCGCCGTGCAGGCCCTGGGCGGGGTGCCGGTGCCGCTCTATCAGGATTCCGTGGCCGCCGAGATGGCCTTCGTGCTGGACCATGCCGAGGTCGGCTTCGCGCTGGTCGAGGACCAGGAGCAGGTCGACAAGCTGCTTGAGGTGATGGAGCGCACGACGACCCTGAAGCAGATCGTCTACGACGACGAGCGCGGCCTGCGGAACTACACCCAGGATTTCCTGCATCACTACGATGCGCTGCTGGCCGAAGGGCGCGATTTCGCCCGGCGCCACCCGCAGTTCTTCGTCGAGGAGGCGAAGAAGGCCAAGGGCTCCGACGTCTCGATCATGGCCTACACCTCGGGCACCACCGGCAACCCCAAGGGCGTGGTCCTGAGCTTCGACAACGTGCTGCAGTCGGCCCGCAACGGCGCCGAGTTCGAAGGCCTGACCGACAAGGAAGACATGCTGGCCTACCTGCCCATGGCCTGGGTCGGCGACCACATCTTCTCCTACGCGCAGAGCTATGCCGCCGGCTTCTGCGTCTCCTGCCCCGAGTCGGGCGCCACGGTGATGCACGACCTGCGTGAGCTGGGGCCAACCTACTTCTTCGCGCCGCCCCGCATCTTCGAGAACATCCTGACCACCGTCATGGTCCGGATGGAGGATGCCAGCAGCCCGAAGCGCAAGATGTTCCACTACTTCATGGGCGTCGCGAAGCGGGTCGGGATCAAGATCCTGAACAAGCAGCAAGTGCCCTTCGGCGACCGTCTGCTCTACGGACTCGGCGAGTTGCTGATCTACGGGCCCCTGAAGAACACCCTCGGCCTGACCCGCGTGCGCCTGGCTTATACCGCCGGTGAAGCGATCGGCCCGGATATCTTCGATTTCTATCGCTCGCTGGGCGTGAATCTGAAGCAGCTCTACGGTTCGACAGAGGCCAGCGTCTTCGTCACGATCCAGCCGGACGGCGAGATCTATGCCGACACGGTCGGCAAACCCGCGCCCGGCGTCGACGTGAAGATCGCCGAGGACGGCGAGGTGCTGTTCCGCGGTCCCGGCGTGTTCCTGGAGTACTACAAGAACGCCGAGGCGACCGCCGAGACCAAGACGCCTGACGGCTGGGTCCACACCGGCGACGCCGGCTTTTTCGACGACCGGGGACACCTGCGGATCATCGACCGCGCGAAGGATGTCGGCCGCATGACGGACGGCAGGATCTTTGCGCCCAAGTACCTGGAAAACAAACTGAAGTTCTTCCCGAACATCAAAGAGGCCGTGACCTTCGGCCATGAGCGCGACCACGCCACCGCCTTCATCAACATCGACCTGACCGCGCTCGGGAGCTGGGCGGAGCGCAACAACATCGCCTACGCCAGCTACATCGAGCTGTCGCAGCACCCTCAGGTACGCGACATCATCCGTGCCCATGTCGAATCGGTGAACCGCGACCTCTCGAGCGACAGCCATCTGGGCCATACCCAGATCAAGCAGTTCCTGATCCTGCACAAGGAACTGGATCCCGACGACGGGGAGATGACCCGCACGCGCAAGGTGCGCCGCCGGATCATCGCCGAGAAGTTCGGCCAGTTGATCGACGCGCTCTACAGTGGCCAGGACGAGATCTTCGCCTCTACCGAGGTGACCTTCGAGGACGGCCGCAAGGGCAAGATCGAAGCCAACCTGAAGATCCTGCAGGCCGAGACCTTTCCGGTCGCCGCCGCGCCGACTGCACAGAAGGCCGCCGCCGAGTAGCGCCTCGGCGCCGAACGTCCCCACTCCATCAACCTGGATGCCGCCTGCCGATGCCAGACGCCTCGCAAACTGCAACCGCCGAGCCCGCCGCCGGTCTCGCCGCCGCCGCTCCGGCCGCCGACCGGCAGTTCTCGGAGACGCTGCTGGAGGTCAAGAACATCACGCTGCGGTTCGGTGGCGTGAAGGCGCTGACCGACATCTCCTTCGACATCAAGAAGGGCGAGATCCGCGCGATCATCGGCCCGAACGGAGCCGGCAAGTCGTCGATGCTGAACGTGATCAACGGCTTCTACACGCCCCAGGAAGGCTCGATCATGTACCGGGGGCGCGCGCGCAAGGCGATGCGTCCGCACGAGGCGGCCAGCACCGGAATCGCGCGCACCTTTCAGAACATCGCGCTCTTCAAGGGCATGTCGACGCTCGACAACATCATGACCGGCCGCCTGCTCAAGATGAAATCCAACATCTTCCTGCAGGCGCTCTACTGGGGCCCGAACCAGCGCGAGGAGAGCGAGCATCGCGCCTTCTGCGAGCGAATCATCGACTTCCTGGAGATCCAGGCGATCCGCAAGACCCCTGTGGGCCGCCTGCCCTACGGCCTGCAGAAGCGCGTCGAACTGGCCCGCGCCCTGGCGATGGAGCCGGAGCTGCTGCTGCTGGACGAGCCGATGGCCGGCATGAACGTCGAGGAGAAGGAGGACATGTGCCGCTTCGTCCTGGACGTGAACGACGAGTTCGGCACGACCATCGCGCTGATCGAACACGACATGGGTGTGGTCATGGACATCTCCGACCGGGTGGTGGTGCTCGACTACGGCCGCAAGCTGGCCGACGGGACGCCCGACGACGTGCGCGGCAATCAGGCCGTGATCGACGCCTACCTGGGCGTCAGCCACTAGACTGCGGTCAGCCGCCAGCGCGGGCCAAGAGGACTTAGAAGCAGACCATGAACCTCCGAACGATCGCCATCTGGGTCCTGTCCGTCCCGGTCATCATCGCCGCCCTGGGATACTTTCATCAGGGGCTGGCGGCGGCCGGACTGATCAGCTTCTTCACCTGGACCTTCTACTTCGAGGTCATCCTGAACGGCCTGCTGCAGGGCGTGATGTACTCGCTGGTCGCGCTGGGCTTCGTGCTGATCTTCAAGGCCTCGGGCATCTTCAACTTCGCCCAGGGCTCCTTCGTCCTTTTCGGCGCGCTCACCATGGTCGGCCTGATGGAGATGGGCCTGCACTGGATCATCGCCTTCGTGCTGACCGCCGGGGTCATGGTGCTGGTGGCCATCGCCGTCGAGCGCGTGGTGCTGCGCCCGCTGGTCAACCAGCCGCACATCATCCTCTTCATGGCGACCATCGGTATCTTCTACTTCATGGACGGCTTCGGGCAGACGCTCTGGGGGTCGGACGTCAAGGTGCTGGACATCGGGATTCCGAAGGACCCCATCTTCCTGCTGCCCGGCGTCTTCGACGGCGGCCTGCTGGTCAACGCCTTCGACGTGATCGCCGCGCTCTGCGCCGCCTTGCTGGTGGCCGTGCTGGCGGTGTTCTTCCAGTACACCCGCACGGGCCGCGCTCTGCGCGCCGTGGCCGACGACCACCAGGCGGCGCTGTCCGTCGGCATTCCGCTCAAGACCATCTGGGCCATCGTCTGGTCGGTCGCGGGAATCGTGGCGCTGGTCGCCGGCATCATGTGGGGCGGCAAGCTGGGGGTGCAGTTCACTCTCGCGTTGATCGCGCTGAAGGCGCTGCCGGTCCTGATCCTCGGCGGCTTCACCTCGATCCCCGGCGCCATCATCGGCGGCCTGATCATCGGCGCCGGCGAGCAGGTCGCCGAGAATTTCGTCGGCTCCGCCATCGGCGGCGCCATCCAGGACTGGTTCGCCTACATGCTTGCCATGGTCTTCCTGCTGTTCCGGCCGCAGGGACTCTTCGGCGAAAAGATCATCGAGAGGGTCTAGACCGCTATGCTTTACCGTGAAGCCGGCCAGTTCAAGACGAGCTACGCCGCGGACCAATCCCTCTTTCCGATCGCCCAGGACAAGTGGGGGGTTCTGCTGCTGCTGGCCTTCGCGGCCTTCGCCGTGCCGATGCTGGCCAGCGAGTACATGCTCAACTCGATCCTGGTGCCCTTCCTGGTCTTTTCGCTGGCGGCGATCGGGCTGAACATCCTGACCGGCTACTGCGGACAGCTCTCGCTCGGCACCGGCGGCTTCATGGCCTGCGGCGCCTTCTTCGCCTACAAGCTGACCATCGCTTTCCCCGAGATCCACATCGTCGCGATCTTCCTGCTCTCGGGCCTCGGCACCGCTTTCGTCGGCATTCTGTTCGGCATCCCCTCGCTGCGCATCAAGGGCTTCTACCTGGCGGTCGCCACCCTGGCCGCGCAGTTCTTCCTGGTCTGGATGTTCAACAAGTTCGGCTGGTGGACCAACTACAGCCCCTCCGGCGTTATCTCGGCGCCACCGCGCGAGGTGATCCCCGGCGTGGTGGTCACCGGCACCTCCGGAACGCCGGAGGCCAAGTACCTCTTTCTGCTGGTCTTCGTGGCGCTGCTCGCGCTGCTTGCCAAGAACCTGGTGCGCAGCCGCATCGGACGCACCTGGATGGCGATCCGCGACATGGACATCGCGGCGGAGATCATCGGCATCCGCCCGATGTTCGCCAAGCTCTCGGCCTTCGCCGTCAGCTCCTTCTTCATCGGGATATCGGGGGCGCTCTGGGCCTTCTGCTACACCGGCTCGGTCGAGGCCCTGGCTTTCGAGATCAACCGCTCTTTCCAGGTGCTCTTCATGATCATCATCGGCGGGCTGGGCTCGATCCTCGGGTCCTTCCTGGGCGCGGCCTTCATCGTGCTGCTGCCGCTGGCGCTGAGCAACGGGATGCTGGCGGTCGACCCCACCATCTCCGTGGCGCTGGTCGCGCACATCGAATTCATGATTTTCGGCGCGCTGATCGTGTTCTTTCTGATCGTCGAGCCGCACGGTCTGGCCAGGCTCTGGAACCTCGCGAAGGAGAAGCTGAGACTCTGGCCATTCCCCTACTAACGGCTGGGCGCTGCGGCGTGGCGAGTGCCCGAGCAAGCTGCTAGCCTGATTTCCAGGTCCCTGGCCGCAACCGGCCGCAAGGGGATCCAAGACCAAAGATCGAACCAAACTCCAGGGAGGCAATTGAGATGCGGTTCAAGTCCCTTTGTATCGCCGCTGCAGGTGCGGCGCTTCTGACCACGGCGGCGACCGTTCCGGCGCCGGCCGAGGCGCAGGAGCAGTACATTCCCCTGCTGGTCTACAAGTCCGGTCCCTACGCCCCGAACGGCATTCCCATCGCCCAGGGCTGGGAGGACTATCTGACCCTGATCAACGAGCGCGACGGCGGCGTCGGCGGTGTCAAGCTGGTCTGGGAAGAGTGCGACACCGGCTATAACAACGACCGCGGCGTTGAGTGCTACGAGCGCCTGAAGCGGGACACCGCCGCCGGCATCCAGCCGCTGTCGACGGGCATCACCTACGCGCTGATCGACCGGGCGACGCAGGACAAGATCCCACTCTTCACCTCCGGTTACGGCCGCACCTCCGCCGCCTACGGCCCGGTCTTCCCCTATGTCTTCAGCGCCCCGCTGACCTACTGGTCGGGCGCCGACGTCATTACCCAGTACATCGCCGATCAGGAAGGCGGCAGCCTGGAGGGGAAGAAGATCGCGCTGGTCTACCATGACAGCGCCTACGGCAAGGAGCCGATCGCCACGCTCGAGCGGCTGGCTGAGGAAGAAGGCTTCGAACTGTTCCTCTTCCCGGTCGCTCACCCCGGCCTGGAGCAGAAGGCCACCTGGCTGCAGATCGGCCGTCAGATCCGTCCGGACTGGGTCGCCATGTGGGGCTGGGGCGTGATGAACTCGACCGCCGTGAAGGAAGCGGCGGCCGTCGGCTACCCCATGGACCGCTTCATCGGCATCTGGTGGTCCGGGTCCGAGCCCGACGTGATTCCGGCTGGGGCCGACGCCAGCGGCTACAAGGCCCTGAGCTTCCATGCGCCGGGCGAGGACTACGAGGTGCTGCAGGACGTCGTCGAGTATGTCTACGGCGGCGATGCCGAGGCGGCGCGCGAGGCCGCCTGGGGCCAGGTCCTCTACAACCGCGGTATCTTCCTGATGGCCATGCAGGTCGAGGCGATCCGGGCCGCCCAAGCGATTCACGGCGAAGGCGAGACCCTGACCGGCGAGCAGATCCGCGACGGTTGGGAGGCGCTGACCCTGACCGAGGAGACGCTGGCGTCGCTCGGCATGGACGGCTTCACCAAGCCGGTGGCGATCACCTGCGAGGACCACGAGGGCGGCGGCCAGGCCTTCGTTCAGCAGTGGGACGGCGAGAGTTGGAACATCATTTCCGACTGGTACATGCCGCGCCGCGGGCCGCTGAAGGAGGCCTACAAGGCCGATGCTCTGGCCTATGCCGCCGAGAAGGGCATCACCCCGCGCACCTGCGAGTGAGCCCGCGCAAGGCAGGCTTCGCAGCAAGCGGGCCTTGCCGTTTCTGAGCGAACCCCCCTGTCGCCGCCCGGCGGCGGGGGGGTCGTCTCGCAGGGGATCTCTAGAGGCCGACAAGGGAATCAGCCGTCATGTCGCAACCCAGCCTAGCTGCCGAAGGTGCCCCGCAGGCGGCCGTCTCCGCCGAAGCGCCCCTGATGTCGGTCAACAACATCGAGGTCATCTACGACCACGTCATCCTGGTGTTGAAAGGCGTGTCCCTGGCGGTGCCGAAGGGCGGGATCGTCGCCTTGCTGGGGGCCAACGGCGCCGGCAAGACCACGACCCTCAAGTCGATCTCCAGCCTGTTGCGCGCCGAGCGCGGCGAGGTGACCAAGGGCACGATCGAGCTGGAGGGCCAGAACATCCAGGACATGACGCCGAACGATCTGGTCAAGCGCGGCGTCATCCAGGTGATGGAGGGGCGCCACTGCTTCGAGCACCTGACCGTCGAGGAGAACCTGCTGACCGGTGCCTACACGCGCGGCGGCGACCGCGCCGGCATCCAGCGCGACCTGGAGATGGTCTACGACTACTTTCCGCGCCTGAAGGACCGGCGCGGCAGCCAGGCGGGCTACACCTCCGGCGGCGAACAGCAGATGACCGCCATCGGCCGGGCGCTGATGAGCCGGCCCAAGGTGGTGCTGCTGGACGAGCCCTCGATGGGGCTGGCGCCGCAGCTGGTCGAGCAGATCTTCGAGATCGTCAAACAGATCAACGAGCAGGAGGGCGTCACCATCCTGCTGGCCGAGCAGAACACCAACGTGGCCCTGCGCTATGCCAAATACGGCTACATCCTGGAAAACGGACGCGTGGTGATGGACGGCCCCGCCGACAAGCTGCGCGAGAACGAGGACGTCAAGGAATTCTACCTCGGGCTTTCCGCCACCGGCCGCAAGAGCTACCGTGACGTCAAGCACTACAAGCGCCGCAAGCGCTGGCTGAGCTAAGACCCGCGGCGCAGACATAAGGATTTCGTGACAGCATGACGGGCGCGCCCACCCACTTCGACGAGTTGGAGACCCGTGCGCCCGAGGCGCGCGATGTGGCGCTCTTCGCGGCCCTGCGCGATCAGGTCCAGCGCCTCAAGACCTTGGCGAGCGGCTGGGCCGAGCGGCTGGAGGGGGTGGACCCGGCCACCCTGACCGACCGGACGGCCCTGGCGCGCTTGCCGGTCACCCGCAAGCACGACCTGATCGAACTGCAGAAGACGCTGCCGCCCTTCGGTGGACTGAACGCCGCCGGGCCGGGCGAGGCCGGGCGGATCTTCGTCTCGCCGGGACCGATCTTCGAGATGGAGGCGCGCGACAGCGACTACGGGCGGATCGCGCGCGCGCTCTTCGCCGCCGGCTTCCGGCCCGGCGAGGTCGTGCACAACTGCTTCGCCTATCACATGACCCCCGGCGGCTGGATCATGGACTGGGGCATCCGGGCGCTGGGCTGCGCCGTGATTCCGGCCGGAGTCGGCAATACCGAGCAGCAGGTGCAGGCCATCGCCCACCTGCGGCCCCAGGCTTGGTGCGGCACCCCCGACTATCTGAAGGTGCTGCTCGACAAGGGCGCCGAACAAAGCCTCGACCTGAGTTCGATCACCAAGGCCATGGTCTCCGGCGGCGCGCTCTTCCCCTCCCTGCGCCAGGAGTACGCCGAGCGCGGCGTCGCCGTGCGGCAGTGCTATGCAACCGCCGAGCTGGGGCTGGTCGCCTACGAGACCGGCGGACCGGGCGGCCCGAACGAGGGCATGGTGGTCGACGAGGGCGTGCTCCTGGAGATCGTACGCCCCGGCACCGGCGATCCCGTTGCGGAGGGCGAGGTCGGCGAGGTGGTGGCGACCAGCTTCAACCCGGCCTATCCCATGATCCGTCTAGCGACCGGCGACCTCTCGGCGCTGCTGCCGGGGCAGAGCGCCTGCGGCCGGACCAATCTGCGGATCAAGGGCTGGATGGGCCGGGCCGACCAGACCGCCAAGATCAAGGGCCTGTTCGTCCATCCCGAACAGGTGGCTGCCGTGGTCGCCCGCCACCCCCAGGTCGCCAAGGCCCGGCTGGTGGTCGACCGCCAGGGCGAGGCCGACCGCATGACCCTGCGCTGCGAGGTCACGACCTCCTACGAAGGCTTGCCGGAAAAGCTGGGCGAGACGCTGCAGTCGGTCTGCAAGCTGCGCGGAGAGGTTACCCTGCTGCATCCCGGCGAGCTGCCCAACGACGGTAAGGTGATCGAGGACGCCCGCAGCTATGAGTGACGGTTTCGCGCCGTTGCCCGGCCGCCGCCGTCGTGACTGACCGGGAGACGCCCGGCGCTGCCGGTTTAGAGACACCCGGCCCGCCCGATCCCGAGTGGTATCGCAGCTTCTTCACCGGTCTGGCGGTCGAGATGTGGCGCCAGGCCGTGCCCGATACCCGCGTCGCCGCCGAGGTGGATCTGGCCGCCGACCTGCTGGACCTGGACGAGGGCGACGCCGTTCTGGACGCGCCCTGCGGCACCGGACGCCATGCCCTGGAGCTGGCGGCGCGCGGCTATGCGCCCACCGCGATCGATCTCAGCAACGAGGCTCTGGAGGAGCTCCGGACGGCCGCCGCCGCGAGCGGCCTGGAGCTTGACCTGCGGCAGCTCGACCTGCGTGCGCTTCCCTTCGAAGGCCTGTTTCCAGGCGCGGTCTGCCTCGGCAACTCTTTCGGCTACTTTCCGCCGGACGGCTGCCGCTCGGTGCTGGAGGGCTTCGGACGCGCGCTAAGGCCCGGTGGCCGCCTGCTGCTGCATTCGGCCATGGCGGCTGAGTGCCTGCTGCCCGGTCTAGCGCCCCGGGTGGAGCTGCAGATCGGCGACGTGGCGGTGACGGTGGAGAACCGCTATCTGCCATTGGCCGGCCGCCTCGACACCCGCTACAGCCTGGCGCGCGGTGAGGAGCGGATGGTCCGCGATGCGAGCCACTGGGTCTTCACCATCGCCGAACTGGGCCGAATGATGACCGAGGCGAATCTGGCCGTCACCGCCCTTTTCGCCGACGGCGAGGGCGCCGATTTCATCCTGGGAGAGAGCGATGAGGTCTATTTCTTGGCGGAAAAGTATTTTAAATCAGATAGATAGGCGAAGATCGCATTTTTTTGTCGACTGTTGCCCAGAAAACACATTATCGCCTTAATTCGGGCCTGTACGAGCCACTTTCCAGAACCATATTCCTAGTCACGGAGACTTCCCCTCTCTGTCGAGGCTCCCAGCCGGCCTCTTATGCCCCCCAAAGCAGGCTGGAAGACGACCCGCCGGTCCCGACCCCCGGCGGGTCGTCGCCTTTTCAGGCCCCATCTATTCTGTGTCAGCGCCGGTACGGTCCTTGCGGGCCGTGCCCTTCGTGGTTCGACGGGCTCAGCATGAAGGGCGAGTCGTCCGTTCGGTCCACTCTCCATGAAGGATGAGGGGTGCCGCCGGTTCAACACACACCCGGCGCTTCATCCTGAGCTTGCCGAAGGGCCGCCCCCGATCGGCCGGTCAAGCGTGCGGCATCCCCTCCTTACCCCACCGCGCGTTCACCCCACCGCGCGTTGCGGTGGCTGGCTCTCGACGCGGGTGACCTCAACCTCGACGGACATCTCCAGGAAGTCGTCGGGCGCGCCGCTGTAGGTTCCCTGCAGGGGGATCGCCTGATTGGGGTCGCGGGCCACGCCGACGCGGATCAGGCGGCTGCCGCCGATCAGGCCGTTGGTCGGGTCGAACTCCACCCAGCCGGCGCCGGGCAGGTAGATCTGGACCCAAGCGTGAGTGTCGCCGGCGCCGCGGATCGCCGGCTCGATCGGCAGCGGTTGCGGCGTCGCCTCGGCGAGCGCCGTCGGCTCGCCCGGGACCGGCCCGGCCGGCGGAGTTTGCGGCGCCGGCTGGCAGGGGCCGGGTCCGCCGGCGCGCGACGTGCCTTGGCGGTCCAGGGCGGGATCGTAGAGGTAGCCGGTGACGAAGCGCGCGGCGAAGCCCAGGCTGCGCGCCGCCGACATCATGAAGAGCGCCAGATCGCGGCAGGACCCGCTGCCCAGCTCCAGCGTTTCCACCGGCGTCTGGGTGCCCAGGGCGTAGCGCCGCTGGTAGCCGAACTGGGCGCCGATGGCCTGGTTCATCTCGGTCAGCAGCACCTGGGTGTCGAGCGAGCTGCGCCCGTGAAAGAACCCTTTGACCCAGGCGTCGATCTTGCCCTCCGGATCGGGATAGTGCCGCTCGATGGTGCGCCCCAGGTCCGGCACCTCCTGCGAGGAATAGCTGAAGGGGTAGGTGCGGGCGTAGGGCTCCAGCGGGAACTCCGGCACGCCCTCCAGGCCGTAATGCTCGACCGTGATGCGCGAGTCGAAACGCAGTTCGGCGGCCGGCTTGGTGAAGCTGGCGATGGCGATGGAGTTCGAGAAGACGTCGTGCAGCCAGCGCACCTCGGCGTTCGGCGAGATGGTCAGGGCGGTGTCGACCAGCCGCAGGTCGTGGCTGTCGCGCGGCCGGAACATCAGGCGATGCTCGCCGAAGCGGACGGGCCGTGCATAGCGATAGACCGTCGTGTGACGGACCGACAGAGTGGTCATGCTCTCGTCTCGGCGCGCGTGCGCCCCTGTTGTCGCGAGCCTCCGTGACCGCCAGGAGGTCCCGCCGCGACCGTGATCGCGTCCCGACCCTACTGTGGGCCGGGCGGAGGGCAGGGACAAGATGGCTGGGCCTGAATGGCTGGCTCGGGTTGGAGATCGCGGGCCGGGGGAAAGCGGAGATCCCCCCGGTGCCGCTCGGGTTGCCATTCTTATCCGTCAAAAAATTAACCTTAACGTTAATCTCCTTGCGGAGGTGTCGCTGTGCGCGGCCTGGAGGCATCGCGCGGCCCGCTTTCTATCGCGGGACCACCCTTCGACAGGCTCGGGACGAAGAGGGCTCTCAAACGCGGCCCGTCATGCTGAGGGGCCGCGCAGCGGCGTTTCGGAGCTGCGGGCTCCGCACCAGAACGCTTGCACCAGAACCGGGCGCGCCAAGCCTTTTCACATTCCGATTTCTAGATATGATGGTGGGGCCGGCGGCTTTCACCTCCCGAGATCGCCCGTCGAGAGGCCGGGAACGCCGGACCGGTCTCGTCCCGCCCCCTGCCGAGGAAGCCGCCGATGTCCGCCCCGATCCAGCTCCAAATCCCGACCGCCAGAACCGTGCTGCCCCTTGCTGTCTCCCTCCTGGCCGCGTCTCTTCTGACCGCCGCCCCGGCCGCGGCCAGCGAGCAGATCGCCGATCAGTATCCGCAGTCCGTCCTCTATCAGAAGCCGGTGGAGGTGATTCCCCACGTCTGGTCGGCGATCGGCGCCACCGCGCCGCCGACCTACGAGAACTCGGGGCACAACAACAACCTCTCCTTCCTCGTCACCGGCGCGGGCGTGATCGTGATCAACGCCGGCGCCTGCGCCCAGCTCGCCGAGGCGCTGCATGAGGAGATCAGGCAGATCACCGACGAGCCGGTGCGGCTGGTGATCAACGAGAACGGCCAGGGCCACGCCATGCTGGGCAACAGCTACTGGGCCGGGCAGCAGGTGCCGATCCTGGCGCAGAGCTACGCCGCCGCCGAGTTCGAAGCCCATGGCGGCGACATCCTGGCGCGTATGCAGGACTACAACCGCGACAAGGCGGAGGGCACCGACCTGCAGGGTCCGACCGAGACCTTCGAGGACGAGAAAGTCATCGAGATGGGCCGCTTTCGGGTCGAGGTGAAGAACCTGGGGCCGGCCCACGCGCCCGGCGACATCGTCGTCTGGCTGCCGGAGCAGAGCCTGGTCATCTCCGGCGACATGGCCTTCCACGAACGCCTGCTGCCGATCTTCGAGGACACGGACACCGCCGCCTGGCTGGACAGCTGGGAGGGCTTCGAGGCGCTGGAGGCGACCTACGTCATCCCCGGCCACGGCCACCCGACCAACATGGACCAGGTGCGCCGCTACACGAAGGACTACCTGGTCCACCTGCGCGGCGAGATCCGCACACTGATCGACGCCGGCGGCAGCCTGAAAGAGGCCTACTACGTCGACCAGGCCGCCTTCGCCCACCTGGACACCTTCGAGCAGTTGGCGACCCGGAATGCGGGGCGCGTGTTCGAGCAGATGGAGTGGGAGTAGGGCAGGTCCGGCAGATTCGGCGTCTGGCTAAGCTGCGCGACCGGCTATAGTCGCGCCGGACGATAGTTAGGTCGAACGCGCGGGATCGGGAGGGGGACTTGGCGCCGAAGATGGAGTTCTGGTTCGAGTTCGCCTCGACCTATTCCTACCTCTCGGTGATGCGGCTGAGCGATCTGGCCCGCGACCGGGGCGTTTCCGTCGCCTGGCGTCCCCTGCTGTTGGGGCCGATCTTCGCGGAGCAAGGTTTGACTACCTCGCCCTTCAACCTCTATCCGGGGAAGGGTGCCTACATGTGGCGGGACATGGAACGCCGCGCCGCCAAGTTCGGCATTCCCTTCAGACGCCGCGCGCCGGGAGACTCGGTGCCCTTCCCGCAGAACGGCCTCAAGGCCGCCCGCCTCGCGCTGATCGGCCTGGACGCGGACTGGGGGCAGGCTTTCTGCCGCAGCGTCTTCCAGGCTCAATTCGTCGAGGGCGCCGACATCTCCGACGAAGGCCTGCTCGGCAAGCTTGCGGACCAGGCGGGCGCCCCGGCCGACGCGACCACGCAGGCCAACGCCGAGGTCAACAAGCTGCGTCTCCGAGACTCTGTCGAGGACGCCAAGACCAAGGGCCTCTTCGGCGCGCCCTCCTTCGTCGTCGGCGAGGAACTCTTCTGGGGCGACGACCGCCTGGAAGATGCCTTGGACTGGGCGGCTATCCGGCAGCTGAGCTCTTAGAGTTGGCGCGTGGTTTCGCTCTCACGCCGACGTGAACTTCTACCCTCGCCCCCATAGCGGGTCCTTGATCCCTTCCAGCATCGCCTTGTGCGCCTCCAGCTCCTCTGCCGTGGCGGCGTGGGGGCGCGGCTCGCGGCGCGGCTTCGTACCGGCGCTGTCGAGTGACACCAGCGTAGGTCCGCCGCCTTGGCGGCTGCCGGCGCGCTCGTCGGCGAGGCTGAGGCCGGGTTGGCGGCCGCCCTTGAGTTCCAGGTAGACCTCGGCCAGCAGTTCGCAGTCCAGCAGGGCGCCGTGGTAGCTCCGCGAGGAGTTGTCGATCTCGAAGCGGCGGCAGAGGGCGTCGAGGGAGTTGGGAGAGCCGGGGAAGCGCTGGCGCGCCATCGCCAGGGTGTCGATCACGGGGTTGGGCAGCTCGGGCTTGCCCAGGCGCAGCAGCTCGGCCTTCAGGAAGCCCAGGTCGAAGGCGGCGTTGTGGGCGACGATGGCGGCATCGCCCAGGAACTCCAGGAAGCCCTCGGCCACCGCCGCGAACTTCGGCTTGCCCTCCAGGAAGGCGTTGTCGATGCCATGGACGCGGCGCGCGTCCTCCTCCACCTCGCGCTCGGGGTCGATGTACTCGCGCCAGGAGCGGCCGGTCGCCATGTGGTTGACCAGCTCCAGCGCCGCCAGCTCGATGACCCGGTGGCCCTGCAGCGGGTCGAGGCCCGTGGTCTCGGTATCCAGCACGATCTCGCGCATTCTCTCAGGCCTCTCGATTCGGCTTCATGGGCCGCCGGCCGGCGACGGGACCTCCGGCGGTCACGCGCCCCGCGCGCAGCCCGCTTTCGGGCGGCCAGGCGCGGCCCCGATAGGTGGCGGCAAGTCTCGCAATGCCGCGGAGTCGCCGCAAGGTATCGGCCTTGCCCAGGCCGGTCTGGACCAGGACGTCGGCGCGGCGGCGCTTCTCGGCGTCGGGCAACTGCTTGGCCTTGATGGCGGCGAAGGTCTCCGGCGTCATGCCGGGCCGGCGCAGCACCCGCTGGGCCTGCAGCCAGGCCGGGGCGGTGACCACGACCACCGCGTCGCAGAGGGCTTCCCCGCCGGTCTCGTAGAGCAGTGGAATGTCGAGGATCGCGACCGCGGCGTCGAGGCGCTGCTGCCGGGCCAGGAAGCGCAGCGCCTCCGCCCGCACCAGGGGGTGCAGGAGCGTCTCCAGCCGCTTCAGCGCGGCGCCGTCGCGGAAGACCTGAGCGCCCAGCGCCCGGCGGTCGATGCCGCCGTCCGGCGCCGCGACGTCTGGAAAGGCCGCCAGCACCGGGGCCACGGCCGCGCCGCCGGCGGCCAGCAGGCGATGCACGGCGGCGTCGGCATCATGCACCGGCAGGCCCAGGCGGCGCAGCAAGGCGGCCGCCGTGGACTTGCCCATGCCGATGGAGCCGGTCAGGCCCAGCACGAACACGGCGGCGTCATCCTCCCTAGTTTCTATCCCGGCGTCCGGTTGCGAGTCCGGACTTCGCCGTTTGGCCACAACTCCGCCGTTTGTTCCGACAACCGACATTGGGGTTTGGCCCGAACCCGGCCTTCAGTCTAGAACCTCCGCCGATGGCCGCACTCTTTTCCGTCGATACCCGCGGGTGGCGCGAGGCCCTAGCCGTGTACCGCACGCGGCGTCAGCTCGTCATCTTCCTGATGGGCTTTTCCAGCGGGCTGCCGCTGCTGCTGGGCTTTTCCACCCTGTCCTTCTGGCTGCGCGAGGCCGATGTCGGGCTGGCGGCCATCGGCGGGCTGCTGACCGTCGCCACGCCCTACAGCCTGAAATTCGTCTGGGCGCCGCTGCTCGACCATGTGCGCCTGCCGTTCCTGACCCGCTGGTTCGGCCTGCGCCGGGGCTGGCTGCTGCTGATCCAGCTTCTGCTGATCGGCTCCATCGTGCTGGTGGGGCAGGGCGATCCGGCGCAGTCGCTCGGCTTCCTGGCGCTGGCGGCGGTGCTGATGGCCTTCCTCTCGGCCAGCCAGGACATCGTGATCGACGCCTACCGGATCGAGATCCTGGCAGACCACGAGCAGGGGGCCGGCGCCGCCATGACCCAGGCGGGCTACCGGGTCGGGCTGCTGGCCGCGGGCGCGGGCGCGCTGGCCCTGGCCGACTTCATCGCCTGGTCCTGGGTCTACGCGATCATGGCCGGGCTGATCGGCATCGGCATCCTGGGCACCCTGATCGGGGCGGAGCCGGTCAACCGCCGCCCGCCGCCGCCGAAACAGCCGGCGGCCTGGCTGCGCCACGCGGCGGTCGATCCCCTGACCGACTTCACCAAACGGCGCGGCTGGCTGGTGATCCTGGCCTTCGTGCTGCTCTACAAGTACGGCGACGCGGTGGCCGGGGCGATGGCCAACCCCTTCTACTTCGACCTGGGCTTTTCCGGGGTGGAGATCGCCAGCGTGACCAAGGTCTTCGGCGTGGTCATGACCATGCTGGGCGTATTCGCCGGCGGTCTGCTGGTGGCGCGGCTCGGCATCCTGCCGGCCCTGGCGATCGGCGGCGTGCTGCAGGCCGCGACCAACCTGATCTTCGCCTGGCTGGCCACCCAGGGGCATGACCTGCGGGCCCTGGCGATTGCGGTGGGGGCGGACAACTTCACTGGCGGGTTGGGCTCGGCGGCCTTCGTCGCCTACCTCTCGTCGCTCTGCAACCTGGCCTTCACGGCGACCCAGTACGCGCTGCTGACCTCGCTGATGGCCTTCGGCCGCACGGTGCTGGCCGCCAACGCGGGCTGGTTCGCCGAATGGCTCGGCTGGCCGGGTTTCTTCCTCGCCACAACCCTGCTGGCGATTCCGGCCCTGCTGCTGCTCTGGCATCTCGCGCGGCTCTATCCGATCCGGAAGCCGCCGAGCGGCACGCAAAACGCCACGGAGCCTGCCGGGTAGATCTTCGGCCGACGAAGATCCCACGCTCGATCCGACCTCTCGCAAAACGCCCGTAACACTCCCAGTTTAAGCTCCGTGCTTTTCGTGCTGCAATGCAGCATGTTTTTCCCGGAGCCCAAGGAGCCTTCATGTCCGTCCGCCATCTCGACAAGCTTTTCGCCCCGCGCTCGATCGCGCTGATCGGGGCGAGCAACCGCGAGAAGTCGGTGGGGCAGGTCGTGGCCCGCAACCTCTTCCACAGCGGCTTCGCCGGGCCGGTCATGCCGGTCAATCCCAAGGCCGAGGCGGTCGAGGGCGTGCTGGCCTATCCCGATGTGGCGGGGCTGCCCTTCGCGCCGGACCTGGCGGTGATCTGCACGCCGCCCGACACGGTGGCCGGACTGGTCGGCGAGCTGGGCGCGCGCGGCACCAAGGCCTGCGTGGTGATCACCGCCGGCTTCGGCGAGGGCGGCGACGAGGAGGGGCACCGGCGCCGGCAGGCGGTGCTGGACGCGGCGCAGCCCCACACCCTGCGGCTGGTCGGACCGAACTGCGTCGGCATGATGGTGCCGCCGCTGGGGCTCAACGCCAGCTTCGCCCATATCGGCGCGAAGAGCGGCAATCTCGCCTTCCTCACCCAGTCGGGCGCCATGGTCACGGCCATGCTGGACTGGGCGACGCCGCGCGGCATCGGCTTTTCCAAGGTGGTCTCGCTCGGCGACATGGCCGACGTGGACTTCGGCGACCTGCTGGACTACCTGGCCAACGACCGCGACACCCGCGCGATCCTGCTCTACGTCGAGGCCGTGACCCACGCCCGCAAATTCATGTCGGCGGCGCGGGCGGCGGCGCGGGCCAAGCCGGTGATCGTGATCAAGGGCGGCCGCCACGCCGAGGGCATGAAGGCGGCGGCCAGCCACACCGGCGCCCTGGCCGGCTCCGACGCCGTCTACGACGCGGCCTTCAAGCGGGCCGGCATGCTGCGGGTCTATACCCTGGAGGAGCTGTTCGACGCCGCCGAGACCCTGTCCAACAGCGCGCGCCAGGCCCGCACGGTGGGCGAGCGCCTGGCGATCCTGACCAACGGCGGCGGGCTCGGCGTGCTCGCCACCGACGCCCTGATCGAGGGCGGCGGCAAGCTGGCCGAGCTGTCGCCGGACACCCTGACCCTCCTGGACGGCGTCCTGCCGGAGACCTGGAGCCGGGGCAACCCGGTCGACATCATCGGCGATGCGCCGGGCGAGCGCTACGAGGCGGCGCTGGCCGGCCTGCTGGCCGACCGGCAGGTCGACGCGGTGCTGGTGATGAACTGCCCGGTCGCGGTCGCCGATCCGCTGGACGCCGCGACCTCCGTGGTCAAGGCGATCGAGGAGGCCGGGGGGCGCCGCAAGCCGGTCTTCACCGCCTGGCTGGGCGAGAACGCGCCGCAGGCGGCGCGGCGGCTCTTCGCCGAAAAAGCCCTGCCGAGCTATCCAACGCCAGAACAGGCCGTGCGCGCCTTCATGCATCTGGTCCGCTACCGCCGGAACCAGGAACTGCTGATGGAGACGCCGGATTCGGTGCCGGCCCACGTCGATCCGGACCAGGACACCGTGCGGAGCCTGCTGGAGGGTGCCCTGGTGGAGGGCCGGGAGTGGCTGACCGAGCCGGAGGCCAAGCGGGTCCTGGCCGCCTACGGCATTCCCACCGTGCAGACCCGCGAGGTGGCCGACGCCGAGACGGCGCTGGCCGCGGCGGAGGAGCTGGGCTTTCCGGTGGCGCTGAAGATCCTCTCGCCCGACATCACCCACAAGTCCGACGTCGGCGGCGTCAAGCTGGACATCGAGAGCGCCGAACAGTTGCAGCGCGAGACGGCCCGCATGCTGCGCCGCTGCCAGGAGGCCCAGCCCGACGCCCGCATCACCGGCTTTACCGTGCAGCAGATGGCGCGGCGGCCCGGCGCTCACGAGTTGATCCTGGGCATCGTCGAGGACCTGCAGTTCGGCCCGGTCGTGCTGTTCGGCGCGGGCGGCACGGCGGTCGAGGTCATCAAGGACAAGGCGCTGGCTCTTCCGCCGCTGAACATGACCCTGGCCCGCGCGATGATCGGCGAGACCCGGATCCACGGCCTGCTGCAGGGCTACCGCGACCAGCCGGCGGCCGATCAGGACGCCATCGCCCGCGCCCTGATCGACCTCGCCCGCTTGGCCGCCGATTTTCAGGAAATCGTGGAGATCGACATCAACCCGCTGCTCGCCGACGCCGAAGGCGTGCTGGCGCTGGACGCGCGGGTCAAGGTGCAGGCGGCGCCCGACGCCTCGCGCCGCCCCGCCTGGCGGCTGGCGATCCGGCCCTATCCGAAGCACCTGGAGCAGGATGGCGAGATGCGCGACGGCACGGCGGTCAAGCTGCGCCCCGTGCGGCCGGAGGACGAGGCCGCGTTGGTCGAGACCTACAGCAAGATGACGGCGGACGACGTGCACATGCGCTTCTTCCACTACATGAAGGCGCTGGACCACGAGTCGGCGGCGCGGCTGACCCAGATCGACTACAACCGCGAAATGGCGCTGGTCGCCGAGCCGGCCGACCAGCCCGGCGAGATCTGGGGCGTGGTGCGCGTCGCCGCCGATCCCGACAACGCCCGCGCCGAATACGCCGTCTCCGTGCGCTCTGAACTGAAGGGCCGAGGACTCGGCTACCTGCTGATGCGGCGCATCCTGGCCTACGCCGAGGAGCGCGGCATCGGCGAGGTCTGGGGCGACGTCCTCTCCGAGAACGAGCGCATGCTGCAGATGAACCAGGAGCTGGGCTTCACCCTCTCGCGCCACGCCGACGACCCGGGGGTCGTCCGCGTGGTCAAGAAGCTGAACTGACCGGTCTTCGCGCTACAACGCTCGTCACGCTACTCGGCCGCTTCCTTGTAGGCCTCCAGCGGCGGGCAGGTGCAGACCAGGTGGCGGTCGCCATGGGCGTTGTCGACGCGGCCGACCGGCGCCCAGTACTTGTCCTGCTTCAGCGAGTCGACCGGAAAGGCCGCCTGGGCGCGGCTGTAGGGGTGGGCCCAGCCCGCCGCCGTGACCTCGGCCAGGGGATGCGGCGCGTTGACCAGCGGGTTGTCCTCGGCCGGCAGCCGCCCGGCGGCCACCGCGTCGGCCTCCGCCTTGATCGCCAGCATGGCCTGGCAGAAGCGGTCCAGCTCGCGCATCGCCTCGGATTCGGTCGGCTCGATCATCATGGTGCCGGCGACCGGCCAGGACATGGTCGGGGCGTGGAAGCCGAAGTCGATCAGACGCTTGGCTACGTCGTCCACGGTGATGCCGGCCTCGTCCTTCAGGACGCGGGTGTCGATGATGCACTCATGCGCGACCAGACCGTCCGGCCCGCTGTAGAGCACCGGATAGGCGGCCGAGAGCTGTTTGGCCATGTAGTTGGCGCTCAGGATCGCGAGCTGGGTGGCGCGGGTCAGGCCCGGTCCGCCCATCATGGCGATATAGGCCCAGGAGATCGGCAGGATCGAGGACGAACCCCAGGGCGCCGCCGAGACCGTGCCGATGGTACCCGCCTCGCCCGCCGCCGGATTGACCCCGGCGACCACGGGATGATCCGGCAGGAAGGGGGCCAGGTGGCTCTTGACGCCGATCGGCCCCATGCCCGGGCCGCCGCCGCCATGCGGAATGCAGAAGGTCTTGTGCAGGTTCATGTGGCTGACGTCGGCGCCGATCTCCGCCGGGCGCGCGATGCCGACCAGGGCGTTGAGGTTGGCGCCGTCCATGTAGACCTGTCCGCCATGGTCGTGGACCGCCTGGCAGATCTCCTTGATCGCCGCCTCGAAGACGCCATGGGTCGAGGGGTAGGTGACCATCAGGGCCGCCAGCCGCGCGCCATGCTCGCTCGCCTTGGCCTTCAGGTCCGTCAGGTCGATGTTGCCGCTCTCGTCGCAGTCGACCAGGACGACCCGCATGCCTGCCATCACCGCGCTGGCCGGATTGGTGCCGTGCGCCGAGGTCGGTATCAGGCAGACGTCGCGCTCCGGCTCGCCCCGGCTGCGGTGGTACTTGCGGATGGTCAGCAGGCCGGCGTACTCGCCCTGGCTGCCGGCGTTGGGCTGCAGGGAGACGGCGTCGAAGCCGGTGATCTCGCAGAGCCAGGCCTCCAGCTCCTCGAAGAGCTGCTGATAGCCCTGGGTCTGGTCGAGCGGGGCGAAGGGATGGATGTGCGCGAAGTTGCGCCAGGTCACCGGCATCATCTCGGCGCTGGCGTTCAGCTTCATGGTGCAGGAGCCGAGCGGGATCATCGCCCGGTCCAGGGCTATGTCCTTCTCGGCCAGGCGCCGCAGGTAGCGCAGCATCTCCGTCTCGCCGTGGTAGAGGTGGAAGACCTCGTGGTCGAGGAAGGAGGACTTGCGGCTTAGCACCCCCGGTAAGGCATCCTCGACGGCGGCGTCCAGTTCCTCGATGTCCAGGCGGACGTCGGCATCGGCGGCGAAGACCCGCCAGAGCGCCTCGATCTCCTCCCGCCGCGTGGTCTCGTCCAGGGAGATGCCCAGGGTGTGGGCGTCGACCTCGCGCAAGTTCATCTTGGCGTCGCGTGCGCGCATCAGCAGGGTCTGCGCGCGGTTCGGGACCTTGATCCGCAGCGTGTCGAAGTAGCTTTCCGTCTCGATCTCGCAGCCCAGGCGGCGCAGGCCCTCGGCCAGGATCGCGGTGAAGCGGTGGACGCGGCGGGCGATGGTCGTGAGGCCGTCGGGACCGTGGTAGACGGCGTACATGCCGGCGATCACCGCCAGCAGCACCTGCGCCGTGCAGATGTTGCTGGTCGCCTTCTCCCGCCGGATATGCTGCTCGCGGGTCTGCAGGGCCATGCGCAGCGCCGGCCGGCCGAAGCGGTCCACCGACACGCCGATGATGCGGCCCGGCGTCTGGCGCTTGTAGGCGTCCTTGGTCGCCATGAAGGCGGCGTGGGGGCCGCCGTAGCCCATCGGCACGCCGAAGCGCTGGGCCGAGCCGATGCAGACGTCGGCGCCCCAGTCCCCCGGCGGGGTCAGCAGGGTCAGCGCCAGCAGGTCGGTGGCGGCGATGGCCAGGCCCTTCTGGGCATGGACCGCCTCGACCGCCGGGCGGTAGTCGCGGATCTCCCCGCTGGAGCCGGGATACTGCAGCAGCAGGCCGAACAGCCCGGTGTCGGGCAGGTCGCTCAGCGGATCGCCGACGATCACCTCGATGCCCAGCGGCTCGGCGCGGGTCTGCACCACGGCGCGGGTCTGCGGGTGGCAATCCCGGTCGACGAAGAAGGTGCTGCCCTTGGCTTTGGCAACCCGGCGCGCCAGGGTCATGGCTTCCGCCGCCGCCGTCGCCTCGTCCAGCAGCGAGGCGTTGGCGATTTCCAGCCCGGTCAGGTCGATGACCATCTGCTGGTAGTTCAACAGTGCCTCGAGCCGGCCTTGGCTGACTTCCGCCTGGTAGGGCGTGTAGGCCGTGTACCAGGCCGGGTTCTCCAGGATGTTGCGCTGGATCACGCCCGGCGTGACGGTGCCGTAGTAGCCCATGCCGATCATCGAGGTGAGGACTTTGTTGCGGTCGGCCATCTCGCGCAGGCGATGCAGCGCTTCCCGCTCGCTCAGCACCGGTGGCAGCTCGAGCGGCCGCTCCATGCGGATCTGGCTCGGCACCGCCTTGTCGATCAGCGCCTCCAGGCTGTCGAGGCCCAGGTCGGACAGCATCTTGGCGATCTGCGGTTCACCCGGCCCGATGTGGCGGCGGACGAAGTCGTCGCGCTGCTCCAGCTGGCTGAGGGAGGGGCGGGCGCTTTGGCGGCTCGACTGGGCTTGATCCTGCAAGGCGTGATCCTCGTGACGGAGAAAGAGGGAAGCTGCCGGCTCAGTCGAGCCCGGCGCAGTAGTCCTTGTAAGCGGCGGCATCCATCAGTTCGCCGAGCTCCGCCGGGTCGCCGAGCTTCAGCTTGAAGAACCAACCGTCGCCTTCGGGAGCGCTGTTCACCAGGCCCGGTTCGTCGGTCAGGGCCTCGTTGATCTCGATCACCTCGCCGGAAACGGCGGCATAGACCTCGCTGGCGGCCTTCACGGATTCGACGGTTGCGGCCTCGGCGCCCTGCTCCAGGGTCGCGCCGGCCTCGGGCAGATCGACGAAAACGACGTCGCCGAGCTGCTCCTGCGCGTAGTTGGTGATGCCGACCGTGGCGGCTTCCCCCTCGACGCGCACCCATTCGTGGTCGCCGGTGTATTTCGTTTCGCTCATGACTTGCCCCCTCTCGATCCCGATTACTTTGCGTAACGCTGTTGCACGAAGGGCAGCCCGGCCACCGTGACCGGAAGCTGCTTGCCCCTGACCTCTGCGAAAAGCTTGTTGCCCGGCGCGGCCAGAGCGGTCGTGACGTAGCCCATGGCGACCGGGCCGCCGACCGTCGGGCCGAAGCCGCCACTGGTCACGACGCCGGCGAACTGGCCCTCGCCGTCGGACAGCCTGGCGCCCTCGCGAACCGGCGCGCGGCCCTCGGGCCTGAGACCAACGCGGCGGCGCGGCGGACCTTCGGCCAGTTGGCGCTGGATCATCTCCGCGCCCGGAAAGCCGCCCTCGGCGCGACGCCGCTTGCCGATGGCCCAGGTCAGGCCGGCCTCGACCGGCGTGGTCTCCGGTGTCAGATCGTGGCCGTAGAGACAGAGCCCGGCCTCCAGCCGCAGGGAATCGCGTGCGCCCAGCCCGGCCGGTGCGACCTCCGGCTCGGCCAGCAGCTCGCGGGTCACCGCCTCGGCCCGGTCGGCCGGCAAGGAGATTTCGAAGCCGTCCTCGCCGCTGTAGCCCGAACGGCTGATCAGCGCCGGCACGCCGGCCAGATCCATCTCGGCGATGGACAGGAAGCTCAGCCCGGCCGCTGCGGGCGCATGGCGGGTCAGCGCCTGCACCGCCTGGGGGCCTTGCAGGGCGATCAGCGCCCGGTCGGTCAGCTCCGTGACCGAGATGCCCGGCAGGTTGGCGCGCAGGTACGCGATATCGGCGGTCTTGCAGGCCGCGTTGACCACGATGAAGAGCCGGTCGGGCAAGCGCGCGACGATCAGGTCGTCCAGGATCCCGCCGGCCTCGTTGGTGAAGAAGCCGTAGCGCTGCCGTCCGACTCCGAGTTTCCGCAGCTCGCCCGGAACCAGGCGTTCCAGGGCGATGTCGGCGTCCTCTCCGGTCAGCTCGACCTGTCCCATATGGGAAACGTCGAACAGCGCGGCCGAGTCCCGGCAGAGCTTGTGTTCGGCCATGATACCGGCCGGATACTGCACCGGCAGCAGATAGCCAGCGAAATCGACCAGCTTGCCGCCAAGCTCCCGATGCAGCGCGAGAAGGGGTGTCGGGAGAGCCTCGGCTCTCTCCTGAGTGACGGTCGCAACAGGATCGGTCATCGGGTTCGGTACGAATCCTTCAGGAGCCTCGAAAGGTCCACCGGCCTCTGTGGCCGGCGGTTCGAAGCCCCCTCTGTCACCGAACCTGAGAGATTGGCCGCCTCGCGCGAAAGCTCGGCGGCTTTACCCCTTCGGTGGGGCCCGCCCCCGTCTTACAGGGCAGACCCGCTCTCCAGAGGCGCCGTGTCAGACTCGCCCGGTCCGTTTGCCTGAGAGATTCCGGGGCGGTTGCTCCTTCGGCGTCGGGTCCGCGACCGTAATGACGGGCGGCCCGATCTCTCCCAGGCGAGGCTCTAACGACGCAGGAGGGAGAGTAAGGATCGAGCCCGGGAAGTCAATTGGAACACCCTCGAAGTCGCCTCGGCGACGTCTGTCGCCGCAGCCGTCTAGCGGTTCTGACGGTTCCATTCCAACTCGTCAGGGGTCAGCGCCAGGCCCAGGAAAACGCGGTACTCGCGCCCGGTCTGGCCCTCGGCCAAGGGGATTTCGACGTCCACCTCGTCCAGCAGGCCGACGGTCGTGCGGTTGCCCTCGAAGGGAATGCCGACCTGGTATTCGTCGCGGGCCAGGATCTGCTCGTCGCGGGTGGCCACGGCGACGAAGTAGCTGAAGCCGGCCGCACCCTCGGCGTTGGCCGGGCCGCGGCTGGCGGAGAGCATGACCTGAAGCGTCAGTTCGATCTCCTCCTCGTCGGCGACGCACTCGGCGCGCACATCGGCGAGGCGGGCGCGGAAGTCGACCTCGGTCAGATCGCGGCCGTCGGCCACGAAGCGGGTCATCTGCTCCGCCTCGACCACCGGCAGAATCCGCGGGCAGACGATCACCGGGCCGTCTTCGCCCGCGAACAGGCCGTCGAGGCTGCCGCAGGCCGCGAGCGGGAGAAGCGCGAGAAGTGCGGTGAGGCGTCTCACAGCTTGGCGTGCGTCCCGTCGCAGAAGGGCTTCGTCGCCGTCTGCTTGCAGCCGCAGAACCAGACCTCCCCGTCCGACTCGCATTTCCAGCCGAGCGGCTCCAGGCCGGTATCCTTGTGCGCGCCGTCGCAGTAGGGCTGATTGGCAGAGCGCCCGCAGACGCACCAGTAGTAGGTACGGCCGGCCTTAACCTTGGCCTGATAAGGGGCTTTCTGGGCCGGAATCGGCTGTTCGGCCATGTCGCTTTTCTCGCTTTGCGGTCTTATGCTAGGCCAGGATGGATAGCGCGGGCGGACCCCCGAGCGCAACGTCGCTGCGAGAGGCCGGTGAGGGCGGGCGGCGTTGGATGGATCGGACATCGTCGAACGCATATCGCCGAACGCATAGGGACGGGAGAGAGCAGGAATGGATAAGCCCGCCACGCCGGACGCAGCGGTGACGATCGAGTTGGCCACGCCGCGCGGCTTCTGCGCCGGGGTCGAACGTGCGATCGAGATCGTGGAGCGGGCGCTGGAGAAGTTCGGCGCCCCCGTCTACGTGCGCCACGAGATCGTGCACAACCGCTTCGTCGTCGAGGGGCTGGAAGCCAAGGGCGCGGTCTTCGTCGAGGAACTGGACGAGGTTCCCAACGACGCGCCTGTGATCTTTTCGGCGCATGGCGTGCCCAAGGCGGTCCCCGCCGAGGCGGAGCGCCGCAGCCTGATCTACGTCGACGCAACCTGTCCGCTGGTCAGCAAGGTCCATGTCGAGGCCGAGCGTCATTTCAAGGACGGCCACCATATCCTGATGATCGGCCACGCCGGCCATCCGGAGGTGGTCGGCACCATGGGTCAGCTTCCGGATGGCGCGATCCAGCTCGTGGAGGAGGTCTCCGACGTCGAGGCTCTGGAGGTGCGGAACCCGAATAATCTGGCCTACATCACCCAGACGACCCTGTCGGTCGACGACACGGCCGCGGTGGTGGAGGCTTTGAAGCGACGATTCCCCGAGATTCGCGGGCCGAAGAAGGAAGATATCTGCTACGCCACCACCAACCGGCAGCAGGCCGTGAAGGACATCGCCCACCGCTGCGAGGTGCTGCTGGTGGTCGGGGCCCCCAATTCCTCCAACTCCCAGCGTCTCGTCGAAGTGGCGGAGAAGAGCGGTTGCCCCAAGGCCTTCCTGGTTCAGCGGGCCGCCGACATCCCCTGGGCCGAGCTGGAGGGGGTGACGCATGTCGGTCTGACCGCCGGTGCCAGCGCGCCGGAGGTGCTGGTTCAGGAGGTCATCGAAGCCTTCAAGGAGCGCCGCGAGGTCAACATCCGGCTCTCGGAAACGGTGACCGAGAACGTCCACTTCAAGCTGCCGCGCATGCTGCTGACCGACGACGGCGACCAGCGCTCCCGGCAGGGCGCGGCCTAGGATCACGGTTTAGTGCGATTTCTCCATAGGTCTTCTGGCGAAGACCGCGTCGAAGTCGTCTAGATTCGGCATGGTGAAATGAGGCTGCTCGTCGAGACAGCGGACGTACGCTCGCAGGTCCTCGAGCAGAGTTCTGCGCTGCGCGTCCCGCAGATAAGGCGTGTGATAGGCAACGAACGGTCGGTGCACCGTGAGGCCGACGTAGCCCAGCGTGCCTTGGAAGAAGTGACGCAGCAGACCGGTTTCCAGATCGCCGTGGATCGCGTCCGGACCGAACATATGCTCGCGTCCACCCAGGCTCAGCGCCGCGAAGGCCCGCTTGCCGGCGAGGCCACCCCGACCGTAGATGCGCTTGCCGCCGTAAAAGGGGCCGGACAAAAAGACCCGCTCGATCCAACCCTTGAGAATTGCCGGAACGCTGAACCAGAAGATGGGAAAGGTGAAGGCGAGTACGTCCGCCGCAAGGACCATCTCGACTTCTTGCGCGATGTCGGCTGAAAGTGTTCCTGTCTCATATCCGGCCCTTTGCTCCAGCGCGTAATTGAGATGGCCGGAACTGCGGCGAGCGCCGAAGTCGCTCGCCAAGAGAACAGGATTAAAGCCCTGAGCGTAGAGGTCCGAGACGGTGACTTGGTCGCCGCGCACACGGAGCTGCTCTTGGATCACGTCGCGCATTGCCGCGACGAAGGAAGCCGGCTCCGGGTGAGCATGGACCAAATGAACGCGCATGATCGTGATCCGCCTATGAATGCATCTTCGCGCCCTTGGTGATCTTGTCGACGACCTTTTTATCCTCGTGGAGCGCCAAGCCGACGACGCTCATCTCGTTCGGCTCGTATCGCTTGACCGCGGCCCTGTTGGCGGCGTCGTGGCCCGTCTTGAACATGTCCTCGATGTAAAGAGACACGTGAGCGTTCCGTTCCAAAGCGCGCCGATAGATCGTTTTGATCGTCGCCGCATCGGCGCTTAGCACGATCATGGGCTGCCTGGCCAAGCGGTTATAGGAGTTACCGGCGGCGTCCTCGTAGCGTTCGCCCAGCAGGGCCGTGTCCGCCCCAACGACACCGGTCGAGAGAAATGCCGTCACGTTCAGCTTTTGCCAGACGGCCAGATCGTCACGGACGACAAAGGCGATTTTCGTATCGAACATGACTGTCTCCTTTCAGCGTCCGGCTTGATTTCTACGCCCTGTTTTGTTGGACGCGCTCTCCTCCACGCCAACTCGACCGAGGCGTTGCAGCCCGGCCCAGAGCAGGGTGGCGTCCTGCCGGCCCAGCTCCGCGACGACTTCGGCATTCAGCTCGTCCATGGCTCGGTCGAGAGGGGATCGCAGCTGTTGGGCCCGGTCGGTGAGAGCGGCGCGGTTGATCCGCCTGTCGCCTGCCTCGTCCGGGCGCCGGGCGATCAGTTCCGCGGCTTCCAACCTGTCCATGATCCCCGTAATGGTCGCGCTGTCGATCGCAAGTCTTGCGCCCAACTCCGCACCGCTTTGCCCATCCTGCTGCCAGAGCGCGTGCAGAACGGCGTATTGAACCGGGGTGATGCCGAAAGGGGCAAGTTTGTCTCGCGCGCGGCGGGCAACCTGCTGCTGCGCTTTGCCGATCAGAAAGCTGATGCAGTCTTCGATGCGATCCATCACAGGGCCTCGGCGTTTGATATGGCAGATATTTGCATAGCAATATCTTGTACACAAGATACTAGCAGGGTAGCAGATGCTCGACCCTCTTTCGCTCGCTCTTCGAGCGTGGCATTGATGCGGAGCGTTACAAATCAGTCTTTCACCTTTTCGGCGTCTGTTTCGGCTCGGCGCAGCGGGTGCGCATGGCGGTCTATACCGAAGTCTCCGACGAAGAACTCCAGGCTTTCCTTGCCGAGTACGACCTCGGCGAGGTGCTGGCCTTCAAGGGCATCGCCGAGGGAGTCGAGAACTCCAATTTCCTGCTGACCACGGAGCGGGGCAACTTCATCCTCACGCTCTACGAGAAGCGGGTCGATCCCAAGGATCTGCCCTACTTCCTCGGTCTGATGGAGCATCTGGCCGCGCGCGGGATCGCCTGTCCTCTGCCGGTCCAGGCTCGCGACGGTCGGGCTCTGCGCGAGCTGGCCGGCCGGCGGGCGGTGATCATCTCCTTCCTGGAAGGGCTCTGGCCCCGCCGCATCCATCCGGAGCACTGCCGCGAGCTGGGGGCCGCCTTGGCGCGCCTGCACATCGCCGGCGGCGACTTCGCGCTGCGGCGGCCCAACGCACTCTCGGTCGAGGCCTGGCGGCCTCTGTTTCTGTCCTGCGCCGGCCGTGCCCAGGAGGTGCGGCCCGGCCTGACGGAGGACCTGGAGGCCGAACTGGCTTTCCTGGAGGCGAACTGGCCGTCGGACCTGCCGGCGGGGGTGATCCACGCCGACCTCTTTCCCGACAACGTCTTCTTCCGGCACGAGAAGCTGACCGGCCTGATCGACTTCTACTTCGCCTGCAACGACCTGCTGGCCTACGACCTGGCGATCTGCCTCAATGCCTGGTGTTTCGAGCCGGACGGCGCCTTCAACGCGACCAAGGCGCGCTGTCTGCTGCGCAGCTACGCCGGCGAGCGCGACGTCAGCCGGGCGGAGCTGGAGGCGCTGCCGGTGCTGGCGCGCGGCGCGGCCATGCGCTTCCTCTTGACGCGACTCTACGACTGGCTGAACCACCCGCCCGGTGCCTTCGTGAAGCCGAAGGACCCGCTGGAGTATTATAAGAAGCTCCGCTTTCATGCCGAGGTGCGCGGGCCCGGCGCCTATGGACTGGAGTTGGCGTGAGCGACGACGCGGGCGATCGGAAGGTCGAACTCTTCACCGATGGGGCCTGCTCCGGAAACCCCGGCCCCGGCGGTTGGGGGGCGATCCTGCGCTGGAACGGTCATGAGCGTGAACTCGCGGGCGGCGAGGCGGAGACCACCAACAACCGCATGGAGATGCTGGCCGCAATCCACGGCCTGGAGGCACTCAAGCGGCCGAGCGCGGTGGTGCTGACCACCGATAGCCAGTATGTCATGAAGGGCATCACGGAGTGGTTGCCCGGGTGGAAGCGGCGTGGTTGGAAGACCGCCGCCAAGAAGCCGGTCAAGAACCAGGATCTCTGGGAGCGCCTGGATGCCGCGCTTCAGCGCCATCGGGTGGAGTGGAAATGGGTCAAAGGCCATAGCGGCCACGACGAGAACGAGCGGGTCGACGCCTTGGCGCGCGCGCAGATCGTGGCGCTGCGGAACGGCAAAGTTTAGGGAGAGTGCTTATGGCGCGCAGCGGCGCCGAGATTCTGGTCGATCAACTCTTGATCCACGGTGCGCGCCGGGCCTACGGCGTGCCGGGCGAAAGCTATCTGGCGGTGCTCGACGCGCTGGTCGACCGGCCCGACCTGCAGTTCGTCGTGACCCGGCACGAGAGCGGTGCGGCGATCATGGCCGAGGCAGAGGGCAAGCTGACCGGCCGGCCCGGCCTCGCCTTCGTCACCCGCGGTCCGGGTGCCACCAACGCCAGTGCGGGTCTGCATATCGCCTTTCAGGACTCGACGCCGATGA
The DNA here is from genome assembly GCF_003572205.1 of Algihabitans albus. Classification (NCBI taxonomy): domain Bacteria; kingdom Pseudomonadati; phylum Pseudomonadota; class Alphaproteobacteria; order Rhodospirillales; family Rhodovibrionaceae; genus Algihabitans; species Algihabitans albus. The sequence continues at coordinate 141,732 of NZ_QXNY01000001.1, read as the reverse complement.
TCCTCTTCATCGGGCAGGTGTCGCGCGGTCTGCGCGGCCGCGAGGGCTTTCAGGAGGTCGACTATACCCACCTGCTCGGGCCGCTGACCAAATGGACGGCGGAGATCGACGACCCGGCCCGGATACCCGAGTTCATCGCGCGCGCCTTTTCGGTCGCGACCTCGGGCCGGCCCGGTCCGGTGGCTCTGGCGCTGCCCGAGGACATGCTGGTCGAGCGCGCGACCGCCCCCGACATGCCAGCTGTTGTACCGACCGCGGCCGGTGTCGATCCACTCGACCTCGATGCCCTGGAGGCCTTGCTGCGGCAGGCCCAGCGCCCCTTCGTGCTGGTCGGTGGCGGCGGCTGGTCGGAGGCGGCCAAGGCGACGCTGGAGCGCTGGGCCGCGGCCAACGCCTTGCCGGTGGGCGTGTCCTTCCGCTGCCAGGACTACATCGACAACGACCATCCCAGCTATGTCGGCCATGTCGGGATCGGTCTGGCGCCGGACCTGCGTCGGCGGATCGAAGCCAGCGACCTGGTGATCGCTCTCGGTCCGCGCCTGGGGGAGATGACCACGCAGGGCTACGAGCTGCTGAAGGCGCCGCTGCCGGATCAAACGCTGGTGCATATCCATCCCGATCCCGAGGAACTGGGACGTGTCTATCGCCCGAGCCTTGCGATCTGCGCGTCGCCGGCGCGGGCGGTCGAGGCGCTGGCGGCACGTCCGGCGATAACGGCCACCGTCTGGAGCGCCGAGACCCTGGCGGCGCGCGCAGCCTTCGAGGCCTTCGCGACACCCGGCAAACTCGAGGGACCGCTGCAACTGGGCGAGATCTTCGCCGACCTGCGCCGCGTCCTGCCGCCCGACGCCATCCTCTGCAACGGCGCGGGCAACTACACCTCCTGGGCCCATCGCTTTCACCGCTGGCGCCGCTGGCGGACCCAGCTGGCGCCGACCAGCGGCTCGATGGGCTACGGCGTGCCGGCTGCGGTCGCCGCCAAGCTGACCCACCCCGAGCGGCCCGTGGTGGCGCTGGCCGGCGACGGCTGTTTCCTGATGACCGGGCAGGAGCTGGCGACGGCGGCGCAGTACGACCTCGCCGTCGTCTTCCTGGTGCTGGACAACGGCATGTACGGGACCATCCGCATGCACCAGGAGCGCGACTATCCCGGTCGGGTCAGCGCGACGTCCTTGAACAATCCGGATTTCGCCGCGCTGGCCCGCAGCTACGGCCTGGAGGCCTGGACGGTCGAGGTCACGGAACAGTTCGGGCCGGCCTTCGAGTCGGCACTGGCCTGCGGCGGTCCGGCGCTGCTGCACCTGAAGGTCGATCCCGAGGCGATCACGCCGACGACCACGCTGGAGGCGATCCGCGAAACCTCCCTGGCCTCGATCCTCTAGCGATAGAGGCCATTGACCCGATTGGCGGGGATCTAGTCGGCCGGCAGTACCGCTTCGATGGCGGCGATCACCGGCGCGGCGTCGGGGCGCGTGGTCGTGGAGAAGCCCTCGACGACGCGGCCGTCGGGGGCGATCAGGAACTTGTGGAAGTTCCAGCGCGGTTCCGCGTTGCGCTCCAGCTGCCCGCTGATCCAGGTGTAGAGCGGATGAGCGCCCGGGCCCTTGACGTCCTGTTTTTCGGTCATGGGAAAGTCGATGCCGAAGTTCACGTCGCAGAACTCCTTGATCTCGGCGTTGTCGCCGTATTCCTGGCCGCCGAAGTCGTCGGAGGGGACGCCCAGCACCACGAGGCCCCGCGCGCGATAGTCTTCCCAGACCGCCTGGAGCTGCTCGTATTGGGGCGTGAAGCCGCAGAAGGAGGCGGTGTTGACCAGCAGCACCGCCTTGCCGGCGAAATCGCTCAAGGGCAGCGGGTCGCCCTCGATCGACTGAAAAGCGAAGTCATGGGCGCTCTCGGCCTGCGCCGCCGGCGAAACCAGCAGCAGCAAGACAACGAACAGCGGGGCAATTCGGGGCATGAGCGGCTCGTTTCCGGTCGATGGCGTGACGTCCTGCAGGTAAATAGCGCGCGACGCCAAGCCTGCAATCGCACCGCCGCGTCCGGTTTGCTAGAATTGAGCCATGACTCACTCTTCCGCGTCCCAGGACATCCCTCCTTATCCGGCCCCGAAACGCGTCGTCTCGCTGATCGCCAGTTCGACCGAAATCATCTGCGCCCTGGGCTGTGGCGACCGTCTGGTCGGCCGTAGCCATGAGTGCGACTTTCCGCCGGAGGTCACGGCCCTGCCGAAGTTGACCCGCGCGCGCCTCGATACGGCGGCATCGAGCGGTGAGATCGACCGGGCGGTGCGCGACATCCTGACCGATGCCTTGGCGGTCTACGACATCGAGGCTGAGGCTCTGCGCGAGCTGCGGCCCGACCTGATCGTGACCCAGGATCTCTGCGAGGTCTGCGCCGTCAGCCTGTCGGACGTGGAGGCCGCGGTCTGCGATTGGATCGGGACGGGGACCGACCTGGTCTCGCTCAAGCCCAGCCGGCTGGATCACGTCTGGTCCGACATCCGGCGCGTCGCCGAGTCGCTCGGCGAACCGCTGCGCGGGGAAGCCCTGATCGACCATCTGCAGGGCCGTCTGCGCAAGCTGGAGGAGCGCTTGTCCGCCCGGAAGCGGCCGACGGTCGGCTGCATCGAGTGGCTCGATCCGATCATGGACGCCGGTAACTGGATGCCCGAGATCGTGGCGGCGGCTGGTGGTCGAGATATCCTTTCCAAGCCCGGAGAACACTCCGGCTACCTGGACTGGGCCCAGCTTCAGGCGGCCGATCCGCAGGTCCTGATCATGCTGCCTTGTGGCTTCGATCTGGAGCGCACCCGGCAGGAAATGGCGACGCTGGATGCCGACCCGCGCTGGCAGGCGCTCAGCGCCGTGCAGAGGGGCGAGGTCTACGTGACCGACGGCAACCAGTTCTTCAACCGCCCCGGCCCACGCCTGGTCGAGTCGGCCGAACTGTTGGCGGAGATCCTGCACCCTCAGATCATCGAGCCGAAGCACAAGGCCAGCGCCTGGGCGCGCTATATGGGCTGACGCCCTCCAGTAGCCTGGCTGTTGGTTTCCCCAACGCTTCGGCGCTCCCCAGCGCTTCAGCGCCCGCCAGCCCCCAGCGCTTCAGTGCCTGCCATCCCTAGCGCTTCAGCGCCCGCCATCCGATGTCTCGGCGGCAGAAGCCACCCGGCCAGTCGATCTTGTCGACGGCGGCATAGGCTTTGTCGCGGGCGGCGGCCACGTCGTCGCCCAGGGCCGTGACGTTCAGCACCCGCCCGCCGGCGGCGCGCAGGCTGCCGTCGGGATCCTGCCGCGTGCCGGCGTGGAAGACTTCGAGATCCGGGTCGCCCTTCAGCGTCTCCAGGCCCTTGATCTCGCTGCCCTTGTCGTAGGCGCCGGGATAACCTTCGGCGGCGAGCACGACCGTCAGGGCGGTCCGCTCGTACCAGCGCAGGTCGAAGGCCTGCAGCAGGCCGTCGCAGGTGGCGACCAGGGCGGGCAGCAGATCGCTCATCAGGCGCAGCATCAGGACCTGGCACTCCGGGTCGCCGAAGCGCACGTTGTACTCCAGCAGCTTCGGCGTGCCGTCCGGGGCGACCATGATGCCGGCGTAGAGCACCCCCTTATACTGCCGCCCCTCGGCCTTCATGGCGGCGACGGTGGGCTGCACGATCTCGGCCATGATCCGCTCGGCCAGTTCCGGCGTGATCAGGGGGGCCGGGGAGTAGGCGCCCATGCCGCCGGTGTTCGGCCCGAGGTCGCCGTCATGGGCGCGTTTGTGATCCTGAGCGCTCGCCAGCGGAAGGGCGGTGATGCCGTCGCAGAGCGCGAAGAAGCTGGCTTCCTCCCCCTCCAGAACCTCCTCGATCACCACTTCCGCGCCAGCCTCGCCGAAAACGCCGTCGGAGAGCGCCGCCTCGACCGCGGCTTCGGCCTCCGCCAGAGTCTGGGCGACGGTGACGCCCTTGCCGGCGGCCAGGCCGTCGGCCTTGACCACGATCGGCGCACCCCGTTCCCGCAGATAGACCTTGGCCGCCTCGACCTCGTCGAAGCGCGCATAGGCCGCTGTCGGAATATCGTGGCGGGCGCAGAGGTCCTTCATGAAGCCCTTCGAGCCCTCCAACGCCGCCGCTTCGCTGCGCGGCCCGAAGGCCCGGATGCCGGCGGACTCCAGCCGGTTCACGAGTCCGGCGACCAGCGGCGCCTCGGGACCGACCACCACCAGGTCGAGGTCCTGCAGCTTCGCGAAGTCCTCCAGCGCGTCCAGATCGTCGACGGCGATGTCGACGCAGTCGGCAACCTGCGCGATGCCGGCGTTGCCCGGTGCGCAGTAGAGCTTATCGAGCAGCGGCGAGCCCGCGATCGCCCAGCAAAGCGCGTGTTCGCGCCCGCCGCCTCCGACAACCAGAACCTTCATGCGCCGCTGACCTCCCCAAGGTGTGTTCGATTTCGAAGCGATCCCGTGCTCCTGTGCCTTTCACGGCACCGCGCGGCTCCTGTAGCATGGGCCCCGACCATGAGCGAGTATTCCAGCACCTCCACCGCCCGTCCGAGCAACCTGCCCGAGTTTTCCGTCTCGGAGGTCAGCCAGGCGATCAAGCGCACCCTCGAGGGCAGCTTCGAACGGGTGCGGGTGCGCGGCGAGATCTCAGGCTTCAAACGAGCGGCCAGTGGCCATCTCTACATGGCGCTGAAGGACAGCGACGCGGTGCTGGACGCCGTCTGCTGGCGGGGCCAGGCCGGGCGGCTGTCGCTGGTGCCGGAGGATGGTCTGGAGGTTATCGCCAGCGGGCGGATCACCAGCTATCCGGGCCGCTCCAAGTATCAGATCGTGATCGACTCCCTGGAGATTGCAGGCGAGGGCGCGCTGCTCAAGCTGCTGGAACAGCGGCGCAAGGCGCTGGCCGACGAAGGTTTGTTCGACGAGGACCGCAAGCGCCCGCTGCCTTTCTTGCCGGGGGTGATCGGCGTGGTCACCTCGCCGACCGGGGCGGTGATCCGCGATATCCTGCATCGCCTGGCCGAACGCTTCCCGAGGCACGTGCTGGTCTGGCCGGTCCTGGTCCAGGGCGAGGGCGCAGCGGAGCAAGTTGCTGCTGCCATTCGGGGTTTCAACGCGCTCGAAGCCGGCGGCGCCGTTGCGCGACCGGACCTGCTGATCGTGGCGCGTGGCGGTGGCTCTCTGGAAGACCTCTGGGCTTTCAACGAGGAAGTCGTGGTGCGCGCGGCGGCCGAGTCGCGGATCCCACTGATCTCGGCGGTCGGTCATGAGACCGACACCACGCTGATCGACTTCGCCAGCGACCGGCGCGCGCCGACGCCGACGGCAGCGGCCGAGATCGCCGTGCCGGTGCGCGGCGATCTGCTGGACCAGCTTCAGGACCTGGAACGCCGCGTCACCGGCGCCGCCGGCCGGCTGCTGACCCATCGCCGCAACGAGGTGGAGGGCCTGGGCCGGGGACTGCCCGACCCGGTGCGCCTGGTCGGCGAGCTGAGCCAGCGGCTCGACGAGCGAATCGAGCGTCTCGATCTGGCCGCCCGCGCACTCTTGCGGCAGCGGGGACAGGCAGTGATCGGCTTCGCCGCGCGCTTGCCCGACCCGCGCCAACAGCTCCGCCGTGCCGGCGAGCTTCTGGCGGATCGGCAGGAGCGGCTGGAAACGGCGCTGGCGGCCCAGGTTCGCCGGAGCGGCCGCGAGCTGGCCGAGGCAGCCGTCCGGCTGCCGGCCCTAGCCGCCCGGCAGGTGCCGCAGCGGCGGCAGGTTCTCCAGGGCCTGGAAGTGGCCCGCCGGCTTGCCCGTGCGACCGAAGGGCGGCAACGCGAGGCGGATTCTGCCTTGCGCGAGTTGGGACGCCTGTTGGAGAGCTACAGCTACCACTCGGCCCTGGAGCGCGGCTTCGTGGCGGTTCGGGATGCGGAAGGGGCGGTCCTGACCCGGGCGGCCCAGATCGGCGATGGTCAGGCCTTGGAGCTGGAGTTCCGGGACGGGCGTCTGGCGGCCGTTGCCGGCACGGGCGGGGAGAGCGGTGGCGGCCCGCCCAAGACCAAACGGCAATCGAAAGCGCCCCCGAAAGCGAGCCCAAAGTCGGCCCAGGGAGAGTTGCTGTGATCGGCCCGCTGTTTCTCCTGTTCCTGCTCGCGCTCTCCGCGCCGGCGGCGGCACTCGAGCTGTCTGGCGGCGCGATCCAAGGCGGCCTGCTGTATGGGCAGACCGTGCCGGGCAGCCAGGTCCGTCTCGAGGGCCGCAGCGTGCGCGTCGGTCCCGAGGGACGCTTCGTGCTCGGCTTCGGCCGCGATGCCGCGCCGAGCGCGACCCTGACGGTTCGCCGTCCCGAGGGGGCGGAGGAGACCGTGAGTTTGACGGTCGTGCAGCGCGACTACGAAGTCCAGCGGATCGACGGGCTGCCGCAGACTCTGGTGACGCCGCCCGAAGCGGTGTGGGACCGCATCCGGCGCGATGCGGCTCTGGTGGCCGAAGCCCGCGCGCACGACACGCAACTCCCCGATTTCGCCGCAGCCTTTCGCCAACCCGTCGCGGGCATCGTGACCGGCATCTATGGCAGTCAGCGCATCCTCAACGGCCAGCCGCGCCAGCCCCACTACGGCATCGACATCGCGGCGCCGGAGGGAACGCCGGTCTTGTCGCCGGCCGGCGGGATCGTCCGCCTCGCCGAGGTGGATCTCTACTACACCGGCGGGACCATCGTGCTGGACCACGGGCACGGCGTCAGCTCGACCTTCCTGCATCTGGCGGGTCTGGAGGTTGCCGTCGGCGATCGGGTGGCGCAAGGCGACCGGATCGGCACTGTCGGCTCCACGGGCCGTTCGACCGGCGCCCATCTCGACTGGCGGATCAACTGGTTCGACGAACGGATCGATCCGCAGCTCGTCACCGATCTAGCCAAGTAGCGGTCTCAAGCCGCGTGGCTGGCGGCCGATTCGGTCAGCAGGGCGTAGACGGCGTCGGCCGAGTCGGTGCCGCGCAGCTTCTCGCAGCTTGCGCGGTCGCGCAGGAGCCGCGAGACGCGGGCCAGGGCTTTCAGGTGATCCGCGCCGGCCGTTTCCGGGGCCAGCAGCAGGAAGACCAGGTCGACCGGCTGCTCGTCGATCGCGTCGAAATCCACCGGCGTCTCGAGCCGCGCGAAGACGCCGTAAAGCCGGTCCAGCGCTGCCAGCTTGCCGTGTGGAATGGCGATGCCATGACCGACGCCGGTCGTTCCTAAGCGTTCCCGCTCGGTCAGCACCTCGAAGATCGCCCGTTCAGGCTGGTCCGTCAGTTCGCTCGCCTTCTTGGAGAGCTCCTGCAGCACCTGTTTCTTACTGTTGACCTTCAGGCTCGGGATCACGGCCTGCGGGGTCAGCAACTCGCTCAAATTCATCGTTCGACAACCCTCGATCGACACGGGCTCGACATGGCGTGGGCCGTCGGCGCTTCAGGCGCCGCGGTTGCCTCGCGGGTCGACCCAGCCGACGTTTCCGTCACGCCGGCGATAGATCATGTTGAGCCCGCCATGGGCCCGGTTGCGGAACATCAGCGCCGGTTCCTCCGACAGGTCGAGACGCATCAGCGCCTCGCCCACCGTCAGTTCCGGCACCTCGCCTTCCATCTCGGCGATAATCGGCGGAGCGGCATCGTCGCCGCCGGCCGGTTCTTCATCCTCGTCGTCTTCCGGGGCCGCCAGCACGTATTGCAGCGCCGGGATCCCGGCAAGCTGGGGCGTTCCCTTATGATGGTCGCGCAGCCGCCTTTTGTAGCGGCGCAGACGTTTCGCCAAGCGGTCCGCCGAAGCGTCGAAGGCGGCGTAGATCTCGCCGGCGTCGGCCGAGGCCTGCATCTGGATGCCACGCCCGACATGTGCCTGGACGAGACTGCGGTACAGGTGACCCTCACGCGACAGCGTCACGACCACCTCGATTGCGTCTCCGAAGTACTTTTCGAACACACCATCGAGCTTTTCGGCCACGTGCTCACGCAGAGCATCGCCGAGGTCAAGCTGTCGACCTTTGACCGACAGGTTTATCTCGCGGTCCACTGGCAACCCTATGTCGTCATTGCTCGGAGGCTCACGAGCGGCCGAAACTTGCTTAACGGCCGGAAAACACCACCTGCCCCCAGCGGAGGCGCGGACCATAATGACGGCCCAAACGGGCGTCAATAGAACTGGGCGGGTGCTGTACCCCTTTCCCGTCGGGGTTATATCGGGGCGCTCCGCTGCGGCTGCAAGCGTCCCCGGTCCCGCGACCGTTCAGAAAGCCATCATGGCCTTCTGCCTGCGCCGCTGCACCGATGACGGAATACGCATGGATTCCCGGTATTTGGCGACCGTTCTACGGGCGATATCTATGCCTTCGCCGCGGAGATGATCGACGATGGTGTCGTCCGAAAGAATCTTCTTGGGCGATTCGTCCTCGATCATCGCGCGGATTCGGTGACGCACCGACTCGGCGGAAACTTCGGTCCCGTTCGCCCCCGAGACGGCCGTGGTGAAGAAGTATTTCAGCTCAAAGGTGCCGCGCGGCGTGGCAATGAACTTGTTCGCCGTGACCCGGCTGACCGTCGATTCGTGCAGTTCGATCGCCTCGGCGACGTCGCGCAGGATCAGGGGCTTCAGATGGCTGACCCCGTGCCGGAAGAAGCCGTCCTGTTGGCGCACGAGTTCCGCGGCCACCTTGATGATGGTGGTCGCTCGCTGATGCAGCGCCTTGACCAGCCAGTTCGCGGACTGAAGCTGTTCGGAGAGGTAGTCCTTGTCCTGCTTGCGCCGGCAGGACCCGGCGACGCGGGTGTAGTAAGCCCGATCGACCAGGACACGCGGCAAAGTGTCCGGATTCAGTTCCAGCGACCAGGCGCCGCCCGGCAGGGCCCGCATCAGCACGTCGGGCACCACGGCTTCGGCCGGCCCGCTGTCCAGGCCGCTTCCCGGGCGCGGATCGAGGCTACGGATTTCCGCCATCATGTCGGTGAAGTCCTCGGCGTCGCAGCCAAGCAGTTTCCGCAGTTTCGCGGTCTCGCCGTCCGCGATCATCTCCAGATGTTCCAGCAGGCGAGACATCAAGGGGTCCAGCCGGTCGCGTTCTGCGAGCTGCAGCGCGAGGCACTCCCGAAGCGTTCTCGCGAAGAGTCCCGTGGGTTCGAAGCCCTGCAGGACCCGCAACACCCGCTCGACCTCGCTTTCGGCGACAGAGAGCTGCGCGGCGGCCTCGGCGAGCGAGATCCCGAGATAGCCGGACTCCGTGAGGCTGTCGATCAGCGTCAGGCCGATCAGGCGGTCGCCGTCTTCGGTAAGGCTGAGTTGCAGTTGGGCGACCAGGCGGTCGCGCAGGCTCTCGGCCTGTCCGAGCCGTTGCTCGAAGTCGGTGAACTCGCCGGTCTCGCCGCCACGCGACCGGGTCAGGCCGGCCGTGTCGCCCAGCGGGCCGGCCGCGCCGTCCGCCGGACCCAGGTCGTCGTAGGTCGTCTCCGCGTCGAGCGGCGCATCGCGCTCGCCGGTCAGGACGTCGCTCGCTGCTGTGGCTGCGCTATCCGGCGCCTCCGCCGGACCCTGAGGGTCGGCGGAGCGTTCGCTCTGATCCGGTGCGGAGCGCTCGCGCCAGTCGCCTTCCTCGCTCGCGGGGCCGCGTTCGTCGGCACGCAGCAACGGATTCTGCTCGATTTCGCTCGCGACGTAGTCCGACAGTTCGAGGTTCGACAGCTGCAGCAGCTTGATGGCTTGCTGCAGCTGCGGCGTCATTACCAGAGATTGGCTCTGGCGGACCTCGAGGCGTTGGCTGACGGACATACAAAAAGCGTTACAAACTAAACCTTTCGCCCAGGTAAACTCGGCGCACGTCCTGGTGCGCCACGATCTCTTCCGGCAGGCCTTCCATCAGCACACGGCCGTCGTGAATGATGTAGGCGCGATCGACGATCTCCAGGGTCTCGCGGACGTTGTGATCGGTGATCAACACGCCGATTCCGCGGTCTCGCAAGTGACTGACCAGTTCGCGGATGTCGTTGACCGCAATCGGGTCGATGCCGGCCAGCGGCTCGTCGAGCAGAATGAAGTTGGGCTGGCTGGCCAGCGCGCGCGCGATCTCGCAGCGCCGCCGCTCGCCGCCGGACAGCGCGGTCGCCGGGGCCCGGCGGAGATGGCCGATACCGAACTCGTTCAGCAGCTCTTCGAGCCGGTGTTCGCGCTTGTCGCGATCGCGTTCCACGGCCTCCAGCACGCCGCGAATGTTCTGTTCCACGCTCAGGCCGCGGAAGATGGAGGCTTCTTGCGGCAGATAGCCGATTCCCAGGCGGGCCCGGCGATACATCGGCAGGTCGGTGATGTCGTGCCCGTCCAGCATGACGTAGCCGGTATCGGGCTGCAGCAGGCCCATGACGATATAGAAGCAGGTGGTCTTGCCGGCGCCGTTGGGACCGAGCAGTCCGACCGCTTCGCCGCGTTCGACGGCCACCGTGACGTCGCGGAGGACCGGGCGTTTCTTGAAGGCTTTGCCGACCGAAACCGCAGCCAGGCCTCGATTGTCCGCCACCAGTTTTGGCGTCCAACTGGAGCTTGCCGAAGGCGTGCCGGCTGCCTCCGGAGCCTGTCCGGTCTGTTCGCCGCCGTGGTCTGGGTCTAAGGGCTCGCTCACTGCGCTCCGTCCTCCCTTTCGGACGGCGATGCCTCGGAAGTTCCATCGCCGTTTCCGGGCTGTGGCGGCAGCGATGGGCCGCCGTTTTCGCGCGGCATCAGAATGCCTTCGACACGTCCACCTGCCGTCGGCAGCAAACGGCTGACGCCGGTTGCAAGATCGACCTCCGCGCGCTGGCCGTTCAGTTGCGTCTCACCCTGCGTGATCCGCACGCTGCCAGCCAGGATAGCTCGCTCTTCCTTAACATAGTAAACGCCCTGATCGCCACGGGCGTATTCTTCGGGGCTGGAGATTTCCACGTCGCCGAAGGCGTCGATTTGCGCGATCTCGTTCCGCCCTTCCTCGTTCGGCCGCAGTGTCGCCACCAGTTCGTCGGCCTCGATCTGCCGCCCGTCGGTCAGGACGGAGGCGTCGCCGCGCGCCACCGCGATGGGCGTGCCCTGGAAGTTTTCCCAGTATTCCAGGCTGTCCCGGGCGGTCACCACTTCGTTTTCCGTTTCCAGTCGCAGGTCGTTCCCCTGCAGCACGGCGATCTGGTCGTCGACAAAGTAGACGCCGCGATCGGCATAGGCCGTCTGGTTCGGGGAAGTGATCACGACGTTGCCTTCGGCGAGAATGCGATAGATGTCGCCGCCGCCTTGGGTCGGGGACCCGGTCTCGGGCTGATCTTCGCTGTCCCGGTAGAAAGCGGTCAGGACGTCGGCCGCCACCTGCGTATCGCCCTGGCGGGCGAGGGCGTTGCCACGGGCGACGTACTTCTGTTCGGACCGCAGCCATTCGATGCCCTGATCGGCGAAAATCTCCAGCGGCGCGCCGCTGCCGGTTGCCAGTCCGCCCAGGCTTTGGGCCCAGGCCGGTGCCGTCAGCAGGACGGTGACCAACAGGATGGCGGTTGGGATCGGCAGCATCTTCACGGAGTGCTGTCCTGGGGCGCCGGATTGGTTCCGGTATCGGTTCCTGCCTCAGGATCCTGATCACTGGGGTAGAGCACCATGTGCGCCCGTCCGGTGAAGAAGACGCGGGCGCCCCGCTCCTCCACACGCAGACCCTCGGAGGTGATCGTGCCGAAGCTGCCCTGGCCGAAGGTCGGCATGCTGCTGGTCGCAAGATCCGCGGCCAGATCGACCACCGCCTGGTCGGTCTGCAGTTCGTAGCCGTCGTCGTGGAAGATGTTCACGTTGCCGTCGAGCAACAGCACCTCCTGACCGCGTTCATAGACACCGTGGTCGGCGGTGATCGCCAGCCACTTGCCGACGTCGTCGAAGAGATCGGCGGCCGGCTGCCGCATGTCGATCGTCTCCTCTTCGCCCGGATCGAGCTGCCGGGCGACATCAGCGGTGATCATGAAGGGCCGGCGATTTTCGTCGATGCCCTCGTAGCGCGGATTGATCATCGTCGCTTCTTCCGGCACCGGGGTGTCGCCGAAGGTCTCGATGGCGTCGAGGCGGAAGCCCCCAGTCCGTTCGATCTGCGGCCAAATCGCGATCAGCAGCACCAGCCCGACCGCGACGGTGGGCAGCAGCAGCTTCATGGCGTTGACGAAAATGCTGTAGGCGCTGCGCCCGGACAGGCGCGGCGGCGCGACGCGTCTTCGCCGTGACCGTCCTTCGACGGGCTTCGAACCGGCTTGCTCTGAACTGCTCTGCGCCATGGCCATAGTACGTATTTACGCTTCCGATCGTGACCGAAGCCAGCCAAACCGGACGAAAGGGCCCCTAATGTGTCACAGGGGTATCTCCCGAACCCCTTCGCATCACGCTCACAAGGGAGGCGTGTTTACGCCTTTCAAGCCGTCTCTCAAGAGTGCGCGAAGATGTCCACCTGGTCCCAACCCGCGAGATCGAGCGCCGCGCGGGTCGGCAGGAAGTCGAAACAGGCTTGCGCGTAGGCGGCCCGCTTCTCGCGGGCTAGCATGACGTCGAGCGCCTGCTTGAGGCCATGGAGGTGCAGGACGTCGGCGGCGGCATAGGCGCGTTGCTGCTGGGTCAGCTCCGCGGCGCCCCAGTCGCTCGACTGCTGCTGCTTCGACAGGGAGACGCCGAGCATCTCCTGACAGAGATCTTTCAGACCGTGCCGGTCCGTGAAGGTCCGCACCAGCTTGCTGGCGATCTTGGTGCAGTAAATCGGCTGGCACTCGACCTTCAGCCAGTGCTTCAGCACCGCCAGATCGAAGCGGGCGAAATGGAACAGCTTCAGCACTTTCGGGTCGCCGAGCAGACGCTGGAGGTTGGGAGCGGCGTAGCGGCCGTCGTTCAACTGCACGAGATGGGCCGTGCCGTCGCCGGACGAGAGCTGCACCAGGCAGAGGCGGTCGCGCGGAACCCTCAGGCCCATGGTTTCGGTGTCGACGGCCACGACCGACCCAAGATCGAGGTCGTCCGGCAGGTCGCCGTGGTGCAGCGTGATTTGCGTCATGAAGTCCGAGTCCGCGCTGTCGGGCCGGCCCGCCGTGCTGCCTGCAGGGGGTTGCGACGGCGCGGCGGCTTGCCAAGGGAAGGGTGAGGCGAAGATATAGGGTGGTCGCGGGCTGTCAACGCAAGCTCGGCGGTGCTATGAGCGCTCTTCGGAGTTTCACGGTAGGGCTCCTGAAGGACCCTGGCGGCGATTCCCGCCGACGATCGCTAAGGTGAGGAGAGGGTACGGACCATGGCAGGCCAGACGGTGACCATCTTCGGCGGGTCCGGTTTCATCGGTCGCTACGTCGTCGCACGCTTGGCCGACCGGGGCTGGACGGTTCGCGTGGCGGTGCGCCACCCGCGACAGGCGCAGTTCCTGAGGCCGCTCGGCAACGTCGGGCAGATCGTGCCCCTGCGGGCGCGTTTGCAGAGCGATGCGGAAGTCACCGCGGCGATCCAGGGCGCCGATGCCGTCGTCAACCTCGTCGGTATCCTGGCCGAGGGCGGTTCGCAGACTTTCGAGGCGCTGCAGCACCTCGGCGCCCAGCGGATCGCCGAGGTGGCTGCCGCGGAGGGCATCACCCGTTTCGTGCAGATGTCGGCCATCGGCGCCGACCCGGACGCCGAGGCCGACTACGCCCGCACCAAGGGATTGGGCGAAGCGGCCGTGCGGACCGAGGTTCCCCAAGCCGTGATCCTGCGGCCCTCGATCGTGTTCGGCCCGGAAGACGGCTTCTTCAACCGCTTCGCCGCCATGGCGCGGCTGACCCCGGCGCTGCCCCTGATCGGCGGCGGCGCGACGCGATTCCAGCCGGTCTATGTCGGCGACGTCGCCGATGCGGTGGTGGCCGGGCTGGAGCGGGAGGACGCGCGCGGCAAGACCTTCGAGCTGGGCGGCCCGCACGTCTACAGCTTCAAGGCGTTGTTGCAGCTGCTGCTCAAGACCATTCGCCGCCGCCGTCTGCTGATTCCGGTGCCCTGGGCTCTGGCTTACGTCCAGGGCAGCCTTTTGCAGCAACTGCCCGATCCGCCGCTGACCCGCGACCAGGTCAAGCTACTGGAGCACGACAACGTCGTGGCGCCCAATGCCTTGACCTTGGCCGACCTGGGCATCGAGACACCGCACTCGGTGGAGGTGATCATCCCGACCTATCTGGAGCGTTACCGTCCCGGCGGCCGCTTCGTGGCGCAGACGCCGGAAGGCTAGATCACGCCGCCGTAGACCAGGGCGAGCAGCAGCGCGCCCAGCAGGATCCGGTAGATGACGAAGGGTGCGAAGCTGGCGTGGCGCAGCCAGGCCATCATCGCGGCGATGGCGATCAGCGCGGCGACGAAGGCCAGGCCGGCGGCGATGGCGGCGTCGCGGCCGAGCGACAGGTCGCCGCTCTCATAGAGGTCGAGCCCGGCCAGGGTGCCGGCCCCGGCGATCGCCGGGATCGCCAGCAGCAGCGAAAAGCGTGCCGCCTCCGAGCGCTCGAAGCCGAGAAAGCGCGCCGCCGTCATGGTGATGCCCGACCGGCTGGTGCCCGGAACCAGGGCCAGCACCTGGGCCAAGCCGATCATCAGCGCCTGCAGCCAACCCATGTGCTCGATCCGGTTGATCAGCATGCCGAAGCGGTCGGCGAGGCCGAGCAGAATCCCAAAGCCCAGGGTGGTCCAGCCGATCACCGCGATGTCGCGGAAGTAGATCAGCACCAGGTCCTTGCCAAAGAAGCCGGCAGGGATGATCGGCAGGGAGGCGAGCAGTACCAGTCCCGCCAGGCGCGCGCCCGGGTCGCGCCGGCCGGTCAGCAGACGAAGCAGGCCGATCGCCATGCGCCAGATATCGCGCCAGAAATAGAGGCAGACGGCGGCGAGCGTGCCGACATGTACGGCGACGTCCAGATCCAGGCGCTCCGTTTCGGCGGCACGCACGCCGGCGGCTTCGGTCTGGTCGAAGATCTCCCAGACCAGCACCAGATGGCCGGAGGAGGAGATCGGCAGGAATTCGGTAATACCCTGGACGACGGCCAGGATGGCGAGCAGCAGAAGCGGCACGGACGAAGATCTCCCCGGCGCGAGGTTCGCGCGTTCGGCGCCCCCCTTGGTGACGACTGTGATAGCAAGTGCCGCGGTGTCGCCGCTGCCGGAAATTTAATCCCGATTTGGAACTATAAGCGGAGAAGCTCGCGCCCAGACTATGTGCGGCGCAGCATTTCCGGAGCGCTCCACCGAATAAAGGTCAGCATATATGACCTTTTAACGGAAAATGAGCTTTCCCCCGACCTCCAGGTGAGATATATAAGCCGAGAGCGCGGAAATGCGCTCGATAGCTGCGCGACGAGAACCGCTGGTCACGTTCGCATTTCGAGACCGGAGGGGTCTAAAGCGCGGACCGTAACACGGGCGCATCCGTGGGCACGCACGTCGAGACGACCTGCCCTTGCGAAGCCGTCCGTCGCGGCCCGCGCTTTTGCGTCTGAGCGCGCCGGCTGCGGGTGCGGCCGCGGCGCCGAACAAAGGAAAGGGCGGCAGCCGTCCGCCCGTGATTTTTAACGATCCTCGAAGGGGAGAGGGCTCGGCCATGCCGAACCAGATGCTGAAGTTCGTGACCACGGAGCAGAAGACGCCTCACAAGCGCGGCGTCGAGACCCGCCGCGCGGACTTCGACGAGATCTATCAGGAATTCGATCCGGCCGCGGCGGCGCAGCAGGCGGCGCGTTGCAGTCAGTGCGGCGTGCCCTTCTGCCAGGTGCATTGTCCGGTGCACAACAACATCCCCGACTGGCTGATGCTGACCGCCGAAGGCCGTCTGGAAGAGGCCTACGAGGTCAGCCAGGCGACCAACAACTTCCCGGAGATCTGCGGCCGCATCTGCCCGCAGGACCGTCTCTGCGAAGGCAACTGCGTCATCGAGCAGTCGGGCCACGGAACGGTGACGATCGGTGCGGTCGAGAAGTACATCACCGACACGGCCTGGGAGAAGGGCTGGGTTAAGGCGGTCAGGCCGACGCGCGAGCGCGATCAGTCGGTCGGCATCGTCGGCGCCGGACCCGCCGGCCTCGCCGCGGCCGAGGAGCTGCGGCGCAAGGGCTACCAGGTCACGATCTACGACCGCTACGACCGGATCGGCGGCCTGATGATCTACGGCATCCCGAACTTCAAGCTGGAAAAGGAGGTGGTCGAGCGCCGGGCGCGCCTGATCGCCGAGGCCGGGGTCACCTTCAAGCTGAATTTCGAGGTCGGCCGCGACGCCACCCTGGACGAGCTGCGCATCCAGCACGATGCGGTGCTGGTCGCCACCGGCGTCTATAAGGCGCGCGACCTGCAGGCGCCCGGCTCGGGATTGGGGAACATCCAGCCGGCGATGGACTACCTCACGGCCTCCAACCGCAATGGCCTAGGCGACGAGGTTCCGGCCTTCGACGACGGTACCCTCAACGCGGAGGGCAAGCGTGTGGTGGTCATCGGCGGCGGCGACACGGCGATGGACTGCGTGCGTACGGCGGTGCGCCAGGGCGCCACCTCGGTGAAGTGCCTCTACCGCCGCAATCGCACCAACATGCCTGGCTCGCAGCGCGAGGTCGCCAATGCGGAGGAGGAAGGCGTGGAATTCGTCTGGCTCTCGGCGCCGGAGGCCTTCTTGGGCGACGAGACCGTCTCCGGCGTGCGCGCCAGCCGCGTCCATCTCGGCGTCGCCGATGCCACCGGGCGACAGGCCCCGCAGGTGCTGCCGGACAGCGCCTACACGGTGGAGGCAGACCTGGTGATCAAGGCGCTGGGCTTTGATCCGGAAGACCTGCCGGGCCAGTTCGAGGCCGAAGCGCTGGAAACCACCCGCTGGGGTACCTTGAAGGTCAGCTACAAGAACATGATGACCTCGCTCGACGGCGTCTTCGCCGCCGGCGACATCGTGCGCGGCGCCTCCCTGGTGGTCTGGGCCATTCGCGACGGCCGCGATGCCGCCGACCAGATTGACGGCTACCTGCAGTCCAAGGCCGCCAGCGGCGCCCTCGGCGCGGCGGCCGTGGCCGCCGAGTAGGTTTTTCGAAGCAAACCCGACTTTTCAGGATCGATGAGATGCCTCTCGACGCTCAGACTCCCGAAGCCGCCCTGCTGGCAGAGACCGGCCTCTACGATCCAGCCGACGAGCACGATGCCTGCGGCGTCGGTCTGGTCGCCTCGATCGACGGCAAGCCACGACGCGACGTAGTGGAGAAGGCCATCGAGGCATTGAAGGCGGTCTGGCACCGGGGCGCGGTCGATGCCGACGGCAAGACCGGCGACGGTGCGGGCATTCACGTGCAGATCCCGCAGGCCTTCTTCCGCGAGCACATCGAGCTGACGGGCCATCGGCCCGATGCAGGCCAGATCGGCGTCGGCATGATCTTCCTGCCGCGCACCGACTACGGCGCGCAGGAGCGCTGCCGCGTTCTGGTCGAGCGCGAGATCCTGCATTTCGGCTATTCGATCTACGGCTGGCGTCAGGTGCCGGTCGATACGAGCGTGATCGGGGAAAAGGCCAACGCCACCCGTCCCGAGATCGAGCAGATCATGATCGCCAACGCGAAGGGCGTCGATCCGCAGCGCTTCGAGATCGACCTCTACATCATCCGTCGGCGGATCGAAAAGGCGGCCGAAGCGGAATCGATCAAGGACCTCTACATCTGCTCGCTGTCGGGCCGCTCCATCATCTACAAGGGCATGTTCCTGGCGGAGCAGGTATCGATCTTCTATCCCGACCTGCGGGACATGCGCTTCGAGTCGAACTTCGCGATCTTCCATCAGCGCTATTCGACCAACACCTTCCCGACTTGGCGCCTGGCCCAGCCCTTCCGCGTGATCGCCCATAACGGCGAGATCAACACCCTGCGCGGCAACGTGAACTGGACCAAGGCGCACGAATGCCGCATGGCCAGCGACGCCTTCGGTGCGCATGTCGACGACCTCAAGCCTGTGGTGCAGTCCGGCAGCTCGGACTCGGCGGCGCTGGATGCCGTGGCCGAACTGATGGTGCGCGGCGACCGCGACCTGCCGATGGTCAAGACCATGCTGATCCCGGAGGCTTGGAGCCCGGACAGCCCGATGCCGCAGGCCTGGAAGGATCTCTACAGCTACTGCAATTCCGTCATGGAGCCCTGGGACGGCCCCGCGGCGATCTGCGGTTACGGCGGCCGCTGGGTGCTGGCCGGCATGGACCGCAACGGCCTGCGTCCTTTGCGCTACACCATCACCGACGATGGACTGCTGTTCGCCGGTTCCGAGACCGGCATGGTCAAGTTGGACGAGGCGACCATCGTCGAAAAGGGCCGGCTCGGCCCCGGCGAGATGCTGGCCGTGGACCTGGAAAAGGGCCGCTTCTACACCGACCGCGAGCTGAAGGACGCGCAGGCCGCGCGGCGCCCCTGGGGCGAATGGGTCAGCGGCATCGTCGAGGCCGACACGGCCTTCGAGGTCGGCGCGGAGGCCCCCGGTCTCGACAGAACGGAGCTGCGCCGCCGGCAGTACGGCTACGGCCTCTCGATGGAAGACCTGGAGCTGATCCTCCATCCCATGGTCGAGACCGGCAAGGAAGCCATCGGCTCTATGGGGGACGATACGCCCCTGGCGGTGCTGTCCGACCGCTATCGCGGTCTGCACCACTTCTTCCGGCAGAATTTCAGCCAGGTCACCAATCCGCCGATCGACTCCCTGCGCGAGCGACGGGTGATGACCCTGAAGACCCGCCTCGGCAATCTCGGGAACATCCTCGCGGAGCGGGCCGAGCAGTGCTCCATCGTCCAGCTCGACTCGCCGGTCCTCAGCAATGCCCGCTTCGCGGCGCTGCGCACGCACCTGGGCGAGGCGATGGTCGACATCGACTGCACCTTCGAAGCGAACGGCGGCGAGACGGCCCTGCGCGAGGCGCTGGAGCGCGTTCAGCGCGCGGCCGAGGACGCGGTGCGCGGCGGCGCGGCGCACCTTGTCCTCTCGGACCGGGATGTCGCGTCGGACCGGGCGCCGATTCCCATGATCCTGGCCACCGGCGCGGTGCACACCCACCTGATGCGCGAGGGCCTGCGCACCTTCAGCTCGATCAACGTGCGCGCCGGCGAGTGCATCGACGTGCACTACTACGCGGTGCTGATCGGGGTCGGGGCCACGACGGTCAACGCCTATCTGGCCCAGGAGTCGATCGCCGACCGCCACACCCGCGGCCTGTTCGGCGAGATGTCGCTGGAGGAGGCGATCCGCCGTTACGTCCAGGCGGTCGACGACGGCCTGCTCAAGGTGATGTCCAAGATGGGCATTTCCGTCATCTCCTCCTATCGCGGCGGCTCCAACTTCGAGGCCGTCGGCCTGTCGCGCACCCTGGTCGACGAGTTCCTGCCCGGCATGCCGAGCCGCCTCTCGGGCATCGGACTCTCGGGGGTCCAGCAGAAGGTGCTGGAGCTGCATCGCAAGGCCTGGGACGAGGACGTGATCGCGCTGCCGGTCGGCGGTTTCTACCGCTACCGGCGCGGCGGCGAGCAGCACGCCTGGGAGGCGGGGCTGATCCACACCCTGCAGGCGGCCGTCGCCACCGACAGCTACTCGACCTACAAGAAGTTCTCGGAAGGCAACGCCAAACTGCCGCCCTCCTCCCTGCGCGACCTCCTGGGGTTCAAGGTCGACCCCAGCCAGGCGATCTCCGTCGACGAGGTCGAATCGATCACCGCGATCCGCAAGCGCTTCGTGACGCCCGGCATGTCCCTCGGTGCGCTCTCGCCCGAGGCACACGGCACCCTCAACATCGCCATGAACCGCATCGGCGCGAAATCCGACAGCGGCGAGGGCGGCGAGGACCCCAGCCGCTTCACGCCGCACGCCAACGGCGACAATGAGAACTCGGCGATCAAGCAGGTCGCCTCGGGCCGCTTCGGTGTGACGGCCGAGTACCTCAACCAGTGCCGCGAAATCGAGATCAAGGTGGCGCAGGGGGCCAAGCCCGGCGAGGGCGGCCAGCTCCCCGGCTTCAAGGTCACCGAGATGATCGCCAAGCTGCGGCATGCGACGCCGGGGGTGATGCTGATCAGCCCGCCGCCGCACCACGACATCTACTCGATCGAAGACCTGGCGCAACTGATCTACGATCTCAAGCAGATCAACCCGGATGCCAAGGTTTGCGTGAAGCTGGTCGCGCGCTCCGGCGTCGGCACCATTGCGGCCGGCGTGGCCAAGGCCAATGCCGACGTGATCCTGATCTCCGGCCACAACGGCGGTACCGGCGCCAGCCCGCAGACCTCGATCAAGTACGCTGGCGTGCCCTGGGAGATGGGCCTGTCCGAGGTCCATCAGGTGCTCACGCTCAACCGCTTGCGGCACCGTGTGAAGCTGCGCACCGACGGCGGGCTCAAGACCGGCCGCGACGTGGTGATCGCCGCCATTCTCGGCGCCGAGGAGTACGGCGTCGGGACCGCTTCGCTGGTCGCCATGGGCTGCATCATGGTGCGGCAGTGCCACTCCAACACCTGCCCGGTCGGTGTCTGCACCCAGGACGACCGTCTGCGCGACCGCTTCACCGGCACGCCGGAGAAGGTGGTCAACCTCTTCTCCTTCGTGGCGGAGGAGGTGCGTGAGATCCTGGCAGAGTTGGGCGTGCGTTCGTTGAACGAGGTGATCGGCCGCAAGGATCTGTTGGCCCAGGTCAGCCGCGGTGCGCCGCACCTGGACGACCTGGACCTCAACCCGCTGCTGGCGCGCGCCGACAGCGGCGGCCTGGCGGTCTACTGCACTCTGGAAGGCCGCAACGAGGTTCCGGAATCTCTGGACGCCCAGATGATCGCCGATGCCCGCGCGCTCTTCGAAGACGGCGAGAAGATGCAGCTCCAGTACGCGATCCGGAACACCCAGCGGGCGATCGGGACAAAGCTGTCCAGCTACATCGTGCGCAAATTCGGCATGAGCGGACTGAAGCCGGGGCACATCACCGTGCGCTTGCGCGGCTCGGCCGGCCAGTCGCTTGGCGCCTGGGCGGTGCAGGGCCTTAAGCTGGAAGTGTTCGGCGATGCCAACGACTACGTCGGCAAGGGCCTGTCGGGCGGTACCATCTCGGTCCGGCCGATGACCAAGTCGCCCCTGGCGACCAACGAGAACACCATCATCGGCAACACCGTTCTCTACGGCGCGACCGGCGGCACCCTCTTCGCCGCGGGCCAGGCGGGTGAGCGCTTCTGCGTGCGCAATTCCGGCGCCGTGGCGGTGGTCGAGGGCTGCGGCTCCAACGGCTGCGAGTACATGACTGGCGGTACCGCCGTGCTATTGGGGCCGGTCGGGTTCAACTTCGGCGCCGGCATGACCGGAGGCATGGCCTTCGTCTACGATCCCGAGGGCCAGTTCCCGCAGCAGGTCAACCCCGAGTCCGTGATCTATCAGCGGGTCGAGACGGAGCACTACGAAACCCTGCTGCGCGATCTGGTCGCCGAGCATGTGCGCGAGACCCAGTCGCGCTTCGCCGAACGCCTTCTGATCGATTGGGCGCTGGAACGCGACAAGTTCTGGCAGGTCGTCCCGAAGGAGATGGTCGAGCGCCTGGAACATCCGATCAACGAGGGGACGCTGCAGCGGGCCTGAGCCCCGGCCGGCGCGAAAAGACTTTCAAAGCGGGCTCCGGGGGATACCCTTGGAGCCCGATGTTTATACGCGCCTGTGTTCTCTCTTCGCTCGTTGCGGCGGTCCTGCCCCTACCTGCCGTAGCCTCCACGGACTGCGCCGGCATTCCGGACGATGCCGCTCGACTGGCCTGCTATGACTCCGTCTATCGGGCGCCGGGGCAGGAAACGCCGCGCTGGGCTTTGTCCGAGACGATCTCCGCCTTGGACGACCGGCGCGAGGTCGAAATGGTCCTCGACGCGGTGGCGCCCTTCGAGGACCGCTTCGGCGAGCTGGTCCGGGCTTCGCTGCATCTCGCCTGTCGCGGGGAGGAGATGCAGGTCTGGGTGCACTTCGGCGGCGCCTACTTCTCGGAGCATGCCGGCGGCGCCACGATGATCTACCGGCTCGGCGACGGCGCTGCGCGTCGGCGCGACTTCGCGGTCGCCAACGACCGCCGCAGCCTGGGGTTCTGGACCGGCCGCGCGGCCGGGCTTTTCCTCGGCGAGCTCGAAGGGCAGGACCGTCTGACGGTTCAGGCGACGCCTTTTCGCACGAACCGGGCGACGGCGGTCTTCGACTTGGCGGGCTTTCCAGCGGCGCTGCGGAAGCTGCGGGCCGCCTGCCGCGGATAGACTGAGCCGCGGGCTGTGCGCTTCGGGCTCGTCAGGTCCGGCGAACGGCGAAGCTGCAGCGGCGGTCGCCGGACAGGCGGTGTTCGCGGCGTTCGACCGTGACGTCCTTGCCCAGCGCCTTCTTGAACAGTCTGGTCTCGCCATCGCAGAGCGCGGAACAGGCACTGGCCGCGGCGCGGATCGGGCAGTGTGCTTCCACCAGCAGGTACCAGCCGTCCGGCGAGACCTCCAGGGAGGCCTGGTAGCCCTCCGCCGTCCGGCGCCTGGCCAGGGCTTCGAGCCGGGTCCGCAGCGGGGCTTTGCGGTCGATCGTCCGGGCGTAGAGCTTGGCGAGCCGCTTGTCCCGCAGGGTGAGGACGTCCGCCGCACCCTCGGTGCCCAGCGCCGCCTCGAGGCTCGCCAGCAGCTCGGCGGCCAACTGGGCATGGCCGTCCGCGGCGTCCCCGGCCGCCAATTCCTCGGCCCTCGGCGTCAGGCTCCAGAGCTTGGTCGGGCGGCCGACGCCGCCGCGGGCCAGGTCGAAGCTCGTCAGTCCTTCGGCGGCGAGGCCATGCAGGTGCTGCCGGGCTGCCATGTCGCTGACGCCCAGAACCTCGCCCAGGCGTGTCGCGGAACTGGGCCCCAGATTGGCCAGCAGCGCCAGAAGCCGGCCGCGCGTCGCGCCGGGCCGGCGCGTGGCGGCAGCTTCGCCGCGCCTGTCCGCTGACGCCCTATCCGACCTTTCCGGTTGCGGAACGGAACGACTCGACGTGAAATCCATCCCTTCTGGTAAGCCGCGTTTTTGCGCTATGCAAGCGTGCCGGCGCGTCGACTTGCTCCTTCACCCAGAGACAAAGCGGAACAGGCATGCAAACTGCCGCGCCCCAGGCGGTCTCCTCGCGCATCGGCTTCGGTATCGGGATGATGCTGCTGGGCATGGTCGGCATGGTCGGCATGGACGCCTGCGCCAAGTGGCTCAGCGGCGACTACCCGATCAACCAGATCGTCTTCTTCCGTATGGCTTTCGGCCTGCTGCCGGCGCTGGTGCTGGTCTGGGCCGAGGGCGGCTGGCCGAGTCTGCGCTCCGGCAATCTCAGGATGCAGGGGGTACGCGCCCTGGCCGGCATGGGCGCGATCTTCGCCTTCTTCACCAGCCTGCGCTACCTCGGCCTGGCGGAGGCGACGGCGATCGCTTTCGTCGCGCCGCTGGTGGTGACGGCTCTATCTGTTCCGCTGCTGGGCGAAACGGTCGGCTGGCGGCGCTGGACCGCCGTTTCCGTTGGCTTCCTGGGCGCCATGATCATTCTGCGACCGGGCTCGGAAGCCTTTCAATGGGCGGCGGTTCTGCCCCTGGCGGCCGGGGTTTGCTACGCGTTGGCGATGATCACGACGCGGGTTCTGGCGCGCAGCGATACCAATGCCGCCATCGTCTTTTGGAATGCGCTGATCATCGCGATTGTCGCGGGCGTGAGCCTGCCCTTCGCCTGGGTCACGCCGAGCTGGGGCGACATGGCCGTCTTCGCGCTGATGGGACTGCTCGGCGGGGTGTCGATCTACTGGATCACCCTGGCTTTCCGCAGCGCGCCGGCCGCCGTGCTGGCGCCCTTCGACTACTCGGCGCTGCTCTGGTCCACCCTGCTCGGCTGGCTGATCTGGCGCGAGCTGCCGGATGCCTGGGTCTGGGCCGGTGCGGCCTTGCTGGTCGGCAGCGGTCTCTACGTGCTCTATCGGGAAACGCGGGCGAGAAGCGTCTGAGGGAGCGGGGGACGGCGGAGCGAGAAAGGGCCTAGGCGCCCTGCTCGATGCGCTCCATGTCGTCATCGGAGAAGCCGAAGTGATGGCCGATCTCATGGATCAGCACATGGCGCACGATACGCGTCAGGTCTTCTTCGGTCTCGCACCAGTAGTCCAGCAAAGGCCGCCGGTAGAGATAGATCATGTCGAGCGCCTGAGGCTGGTCGCCGACCGAGCGCTGCAGCAGGTCGACACCGCGGTAGAGGCCCAGCAGGTCGAAGGGCGACTCCAGATCCATCTCCTCCATGGTCTCCTCGTCGGGAAAATCGTCGACGCGGATAACCAGGTCGCCCAGGTGCTGGCGCAGTTCGGGCGGGACCGCGGCAAGCTGCTCGCGCGCCATCGCCTCCAGGTCGGCGAGGCTCGGCGGCGTCGAAGTCGCCTGCAGTTGGGCGTTTCTGGTCATGATGGCGAGACTCATGGGATCGGAACCTAGCGCGGCTTGACCCGGGGGCCAAGCGCCGCCAAGTCCAGAGGTCGGACGGGAAGGGATCGGACGGTGCCGGCGGTCCGGTGGATCGTGCCGATCCTTGCGACGGCCGGCCATCCTGCCGGACGGCTTAGGATTTGTATGCGCGGCATAGCGCGGCAGACATAACGGCATTTGCGCGAACTGCAAGGGGAGTCACGGGGAAATGACGATGAAGCTGCAGGGAGAGGCGCGCGCGGGAGCGCTGGCCGATCTCGAGGGTTGGGTGGAGGTCGAGGGCCGGGACGCCATTGCCAAGACCTTCAAATTCAAGGATTTCAACGCCGCTTTCGGCTGGATGACGCGGGTCGCCTTGGCGGCCGAGAGCGCCGATCATCACCCTGAATGGTTCAATGTCTACAACCGGGTCGAGGTGACGCTCTCGACCCACGATGCCGGCGGCCTGACGGAAAAGGACGTTTCCCTGGCCCGCCGCATGGATCGATTCGCCAGGGCCACCTGATGGCCTGAGAAGACTGTCAGGCGCCATCGACGTCTTCCGCCGGATAGCGAGTGGTTCGCAAGCTTTCGCGCTCCTGCAGGCGCGCCAACCAGGACTGCAAGCGCTTCTGTCGGCTCAACAGCGCCGGGCCGCTGGGGGCGAGAGCCAGGTAGATCAGCATCGGCGCGACGTGCAGGTCCGCCAGGGTCAGGGCTTCGCCCAGGAAAAAGGGTTCGGCCAGCAGCGTGTCGAGGGCGGTCAGGCAGAGCGCCCCGGCTTCGAGCGTGCCGGGTGCAAGGCTCCGTCCCTTGCGCTCGGGCACCAGGATACCCCAGACCAGCCGGGGGTAGGCGTAGCTGTCGGCGACGCTCATGACCTGGGCCATCCGCCCGATATCCGGCGGGGCATCGGGTGTCAGGGCCGGGCCGGCGAAGGCGGCATCGATGTAGCGCAGAATGGCCTGGGTCTCGTAGAGCTGTAGCTCGCCATGGCGCAGCGCCGGGATCTTGGCGAAGGGGTGGAGCGTACCGTACCAGGCGGGCGGCGCCGTCTCCTTGGCGAAGATGTCGAGGGTTTCGAAGTCGTAGGCCACTCCCTTTTCGGCGAAGGCCAGCCGCGCGATACGCGTATAGACGCTGTAGTCGGCACCGTAGAGAACCGGCGTCGTCACGACCGTGCCATCAGCAGCAGGCGGTTGACGCCGCCGAAGACCTCCAGACAGGCCGCGATCTCGCGCTCCAGCCGGGCGGCCGGCAGGTCGCGGAAGCGTGCCTGCAGAGCTGCCTGGATCTCGGCCAGACTGCGCCGGCCGTCGCAGAGCTCGGCGAAGGCGGCGGCGCGGGCCGGCAAGGGCAGGCGCAGCGGCAAACCGTCGAAGCTGCCGGCCAGCGCGCCTTCGCGTCTGACCATGGCGGCAACGGCGGCGCCGTCCCACTCCACCCAGGCTGGTAAGGCCTCCGGATGCGGCTGCGCGGCCGTACGCGTACGACGGCTGAGGTACAACGTATGTGTCTTGAGGTTTCCAGCCAGTTGCTCGGCCAAGGTGGCGCGTTCCAAGGGGTTTAGCCCCTCGAGCCGGTCCTGCAACTCGTCTGGTAGATAGGTCGCCGGATCGTAGCGCAGCGGCTCGATCCAGGCGGCGATCTCAAGGCCGGCCTCCGCGACGAGCGCCGCCAGTTCCGGCACGCTGTAGGCGATATCCCGTTCGTGCAGCAGCAGGTCGACCAGCTCCGCGTCGCTGCGCTTGTGATCGCCCAGGTTCGGGTTACGCCGGAAACGGTTGGTTGCCGGCAGCTTCGGCAGCAGGGTTTTGGCGAGTTTCACCCGCGCCAGCAGATCGAGACCTTGTCCGAGGTGCCGCAGCGCCCCCTGCAGCTCGTAGACGCCGCTGCGGCCGAAGCGGCCGTAGACCATCACGCCAAGTCCGCCCGAGGGCGTCAGGGCTTCGGTGAGCCGGCGCAGGCCCTCGGCCGGGCTCGCCAGGTGATGCAGCACGCCGCAGCAGTCGATGTAGTCGAACTGCCCGAGGTCGAGGCGTGCCAGGTCCTCGATGGCGCCGCTGTGGAAGCCGACGTTGGTCAGGCCGCGCTCGCGCACACGCGCCTCGCAGATCGCGCGCGAGGCCTTGGAGAGGTCGAGGTAGATCACTTCGGCGTCCGCCAGGCCGGCGTCGGCCAGTTGCTGCGCGAGCATGACGGTGCCGTCGCCTGTGCCGCCGCCGGCGACCAGGGCGCGGAAGCCCTGAGGCAGCGCCGCGCCGGCCCGGAGGTAGTGGCGGATCTCCAGCAGCCGGCTGGGCGAGCCCGCGATCAGGCGCTTGGCTTCCTCGGCGGGATCGCGGGCCGGATAGGGATAGGCTTCGTACTGCGCCGCGACGGGATCGCCCTTGCGACGTCCGGCGCGGTCGCGGGCGTCGCTCACGGGCGGATCACGACCTTGCCCGCGGTCTTGCGCGCCCGCAGGTCGGCCAAGGCCTGCGCGCCCTCGTCCAGCGCATAGGCGTGGCTGATGTAGGGTTTGATCCGGCCGGCCTTGTACCAGTCGAACAGCTCCGCGAACTGCTCGGCCAGCCGTTGCGGCGCCATCTTCCGGTTCGAGCCCCAGTACATGCCATGGACCGAGATGTTCTTGACCAAGAGGATGTTGGCCGGGATCTGCTGTACCTCGCCGGCGGCGAAGCCGATGACCACCAGCCGGCCGCCCCAGGCCGTGGCCCGCAGGGAGGCGTCGAAGACCTGGCCGCCGACGGGATCGAAGACCACGTCGACGCCACGGCCCTCGGTCAGCTCGCGCATGCGGGTCTTCACGTCCTCCTGGCGATAGTCGATCGTCGCGTCGGCGCCGTGGTCGCTGGCCACCTTCAGCTTTTCGGGACTGCCAGCCGAGGCGATCACGCGGGCGCCCATGGCCTTGCCGCACTCGACGGCCGCCAGGCCGACTCCGCCGGCCGCGCCGTGAACCATCAGGGTCTCGCCGGGTTGCAGATCCGCGTGCCAGCGCAGCGCCCCGTGCGCCGTGCCGTAGGTCACGGCAAAACCGGCCGCGGTATCGAAGTCCATCTCCTCGGGCAGAGGGAAGGCGTCGCTCTGCTTGGCGACGGCATATTCGGCGAAGGCACCGAGGCCGGTCAGCGCCATGATCCTTCGACCCGACGCCGGCTCCGTCACGCCGTCGCCCGTAGCCTCGACGACGCCGGATAGTTCCAGGCCTGGGGCGAAGGGCAACTCCGGCTTCTCCTGATACTGGCCGCGCACGATCAGTGTGTCGGCGAAGTTGACGCCGGCGGCGGCCACCTTCACCAGAACCTCGCCCGGACCCGGCTGCGGCCTGGGAAGGTCGCCGGGTGCGACGGACGCGCCGTCGATGGCGCTGCAGACCAGGGCGCGCATGGCTGTCTCCCGTTTCATGTTTTTGCTTTTCCTGTCGTTGCTTCTGGGTATTCGGTCGCTGTGGCCTACGTGATCGCCTCGGGGGCCAAGCGGATGACGCCGACCGTTTCGCCGCGCCGGTTGACCAGGGGCGGCTCCAGCAAGGGGGCCAGCACCTGTCTTGCACCCTCGTCGAGCAGGCCCAGGCGATTCAACAGGCCGGCCATCACGACTTCGCTGGCCCGTTTCTGGCCGTCGTCGATCTTGACGGCCACACCCAGCCCCAGCTCCGGAACCGCCGCGGCGAAGACCCCTTCGGCGCCTGTCTTGACCAGGGCGCGGCCCTGCGTGGCCGCGATCACCTTGGTGCAGAAGCGCTCGTGTCCCGCCACCATGACCGGGTGTTCGGCCATCGACCGGCGGATCCGGGCGCAGGCGGCCTGGCGCCGCTCCGGCTGATCGTTGGGCTCGGCGAAGCGGGCGAAGGCCAGCGCCAGGTTGCCCAGCGGCATGCCGTACTGCGGGATGCCGCAGCCGTCGATCCCCCGTGGCGCATCGCGCAGATCGAGGCCGGTCATCATTTCGAGGATTCCCAGAACGCTCTGCTGCACCGGATGTTCGAAGCGGATGTAACCGGCCGTCGGTGCGCGAAGATGCTGGGCCAAGCTCAGGAAACCGCTGTGTTTGCCAGAGCAGTTGTTGTGCGCGGCCGTCGGGGTTCCGCCGTGAGCCGCCAGCGTCCGCAGACTCGGCTCATGGTAAGGCCAATGGGCACCGCATTCCAGATCCGCGACCGACAAGCCGATGCGCTGCAGCCAGTGCTGCGCGGCCTCGGCGTGCAGCGGCTCGCCGTCGTGGCTGGCGCAGGCCAGCGCGACCTCGGCATCGCTGACGGCGAAGGACTCCGCGGCGCCGGTTTCGACCAGCGCCAGCGCCTGCAGCGGCTTGATCGCCGAGCGCGGGTAGATCGTGCGCTCCACGTCGCCGGCCGAAAGCAGCACCCGGCCCTCGGTATCGCAGACCGCGAAAGCACCGCGATGCCGGCTTTCCACCATGGTGCCACGCGTCACCTCGACCAGCACGGGATTGTCGGCCGGCGCGAGCAGCGAGACGGCCTGCTCATGGCCGGGGTCGTGACGTTCGGGGGGACTGTCGGACGGGCACATCGCGGTTCGAACTCGCAAAAGGGCATGAGAATGTCGGCGGAGGACGCCTGGAGCGGCGCCTTGGCGGCTGAACCTTGCCGAAGCGTTTGCCGTCATGCAAGGAAGGGGCACGATCCAGCCCGCACGGCTGGCCGATCTGCACGGTTGACCAATCTCAAAGGCGGGCCGCTCG
Source organism: Algihabitans albus (assembly GCF_003572205.1). NCBI lineage: Bacteria > Pseudomonadati > Pseudomonadota > Alphaproteobacteria > Rhodospirillales > Rhodovibrionaceae > Algihabitans > Algihabitans albus. Next base: position 112,616 of record NZ_QXNY01000001.1, on the reverse strand, counting down.
GGAGGGTGGGGCGATGCGCGGCTACTTCGGTTTCGGTGTGGAGGGAATCAGCAAACCCCTGAACTTGGGCACGCTGATGCGCTCGGCTCACGCCTTCGGGGCCAGCTTCTTCTTTACGCTCGAGGCGACCTTCTCACCGCGGCAGGTGCGTCAGTCCGATACCTCCGATGCCTCGAAGCATCTGCCGCTCTACGTTTGGGACTCGCTGGGGCAGATGCAGTTGCCGCGCGGCTGCAGCCTGGTCGGCGTAGAACTGACGGACCAGGCGGTCGAGCTTCCGAGTTTCCGTCATCCTCTGGCCGCGGCCTACGTGCTGGGTCCGGAACGCGGCAGTCTCTCCCCGGAGCTGCAGGCACGCTGCGACCTGATCGTGAAGATCCCGACGCGCTTTTGCGTCAACGTGGGAATCGCCGGCGCGCTGGTGATGTACGACAGGACGATCTCGATGGGGCGTTTCGCTCCGCGCCCGGTCAAGGCCGGCGCGCCGACCGACCCGCTGGCGGATCACGTCCACGGCGGACCGGTCATTCGCACGCCGAAACCGGCGTAGCACGCACAATTGAACACCAACCGTCGGGCAGCAGCCCTTCCGCGGCAGTCGGCGAACCTGCGGCAGATCAGTGCCGGATAAAGGGGTTGAACAGGCGGCCGAAGAAGCCGGTCAGGCGGATAGGCGCGTCGCTGACCACCAGGCAGAGGCAGAGACCGTCCGCTTCGGCGACCGGCGCGTGCTCGAGCGCATCGTCCGCTACCTGAACGTCACCGCGCCCATAGCGCCCCGAAACATCCCGATAGGCACCGTCCAACACCAGGGTGACCTCCAGGCCGCCGTGGGTGTGACGAGGGGCGCCCGCGCCGGGCGCGATCCGCATGAGGCGAGTGCGTGCACCCTCGCTTCCCATTGTCAGATCCGCCTCTTCGACGCCGCGCAGCACGGGCTTCCAAGCCAGGGCCTCAATGTCGGGGCCGATATAGTCGCGCAAGACCGAGGGAAGGGCCAGACCGTCGACCGGCTGCGGCTTCACGGGCGCGCAAATCTGCCCGACCGCCGTTCTGTCCTCGTCCGGAATCAGGTCGATCAAGCTCAAGGTGCGCTCCAGCGCACCGTCGGCGAGGGCTTTCGGCTCGAGCTGCTCCAGCAGCGCGCCGCCCACCGTTTCGTAGCCTTCGACCTCCGCCCGCGACTGCGGATTCAGGGCCATATGACTGGCGACCACGAGCGACAGTGGCTCGTTCAGCGCGCCAGTCGCGTAAGCCAGCAACATTTCTTCGGGAACGCGAGATCCTGTCATGGTTCCAAACTCTCCTCGCGCAGGGCTTTTCGAAGGCGACCCATCGCCAGGCGCAATCGCGACTTGACGGTCCCGAGCGGTAGCTCGGTCTCCTCCGCGATCGTGCCGTGCGCCTTGTCCTCGAAGTACGCCATACGCACAACTTCCGCCTGCTCGGGTGGCAGCGTCTTGAGCGCCGCCCGCACCCTTTCGTCGCTTTGCCCCCGTTCCAGTTGCCCGTCGGCTGCCGGTGCCGGGTCGGGTTGGAGACAAGGATCCTCTGGATCGAACTCCGGTCGCCGCTCGCGGCGAAGAGCATCGATCCGCTTGTTGCGGGCGATGCGGAAGATCCAGGTTCCGACGCTGGCCTGGGTCGGGTCGAAGGTCTCGGCCCGCCGCCACACCATGATCATCGCTTCCTGTGCCAACTCTTCCGCAGCACCCGCTTCCGCTCCCAGCCGCATCAGATAGGCCTTCAGCCGCGGGGCGAAATGCCGAAACAAAGCGGTAAAAGCCACCTTGTCGCGCTGTTGCGCGACGGCGAGAAGCAGTTGCTCCGGCGTCGGCGAACCGGCATCCGGAACAGTGGGGTCTTTGACAGGCATCGCTCTATCAAACGCGATGCCCGTCGATCCTGCAACACCGACTGGGCCGACAGACCCTGCCGTGTTCCTCGGTTTCGCGCTCGACATAGGCGACGTTACCAATCGTTCCATCGGACAGGTTTACGCGGCAGTCGGCAAAACGGATCATCGCGAACGATATTTCCATCGAACAGAGAGAGATCGTCCCGCGAGTCAGCCAGAATTGCGCCATGAAGATTCACGGACTTTGACGCACTGCGGGGACTGGCGGTCCGCGCCATGGCACCTATAATGCGGGCCATGCCCAGACACCTGACATCCATGGCCTTCGCCGCCACTTTGACCGCCGCTCTGACGATCGTTTGTGCTCTGCCGGTTGCGGCACAGACGGTGCAGCGCGTCGGCGACTTCACCGATTGGAGCGCTTTCCAGGCTCAGGAGAACGACCAGCCCGTCTGCTTCGTCGTCAGCCGGCCGAAAACCGACGAGGGCAACTACACCCGGCGCGGCGACATCTACGCCATGGTCGCCCAGCGCCCGGACGAACGCCGGATCGACGAAGCGACCTTCATCGCCGGTTACACCTTTCGCGAAGGCAGTCCGGTAACCGTGACCGTGGGTGAGCGGCAGTTCACGCTTTTCACCCAGGACGACGGTGCCTGGGCGCCGGACGATCAGACCAACCAGTCGCTGGTCCAGGCCATGATCAACGGCATCGAAATGGTGGTCGAGGGCGTATCGTCGCGCGGAACGGCGACTCGGGATACCTATTCCCTGCGCGGCTTCACGGCCGCTTATCGTTCCTCGCGCGAGGCCTGCGGGCTCTGATCGTCACCCCGGTGCAAGGCCGCCGTCGGCTCCCGGGCGTGCTCGAACGGGGCAAAGGCTTTGCCTCTGGAAGTGCCAGCCTGCTCTTTCATAAGTCCAGAGAGCGATTCACGTCCGAAGTAGAAGCGAAACCTCTTCCACCTCGGATGATCGCGCTCTAAGTAAGCGGTCATGTCCAATGCCGCCCATGCCGAGGTCTTTGCGCCGCCCGCCGATGCCGGTGGGGCCCGTCGCACTCTGATCGGTCTCGATTTGGCCGAGATGACCGCGGCGCTGCACGATCTGGGCGAGCCCGCTTTCCGCGCGAAGCAGCTTTGGCAGTGGGTCTATCACCACGGCGCGACCGACTTCGCCGCCATGTCCAACCTTTCGAAGGCCTTTCGGCTCAGGCTGGCCGACGCTTTCCTGCTCGAGCGTCCCGGCGTGGCCAGCCATCAGGTCTCGAACGACGGAACGCAGAAGTGGCTGCTGACCTTCGCCGACGGCAACCAGGCCGAGATGGTCTACATTCCCGAGAGCGACCGCGGCACGCTCTGTATTTCCAGTCAAGTCGGCTGCACACTCACCTGCAAGTTCTGTCACACGGGCACCCAGCGGCTGGTGCGCAATCTCTCGCCCGGCGAGATCGTCGGTCAGATCATGCTGGCGCGCGACTTCCTGGGCGAGTGGCCCTCGCCGCGGGAAGACCGCGGCCTGACCAACATCGTGCTGATGGGCATGGGCGAGCCGCTCTACAACTACGACAACGTCGCCCAGGCCATGAAGATCGTCACCGATCCGCACGGCATCGCGCTCGGCCGCCGGCGTGTCACGCTCTCGACCGCCGGCGTAGTGCCGATGATGCGGCGCTGCGGCGAGGAGCTGGGAGTCAATCTGGCGGTCAGCCTGCATGCCACCACCGACGCGGTGCGCGACCGCATCGTGCCGCTCAACAAGAAGTACCCCATCGCCGAACTGCTCGCCGCCTGTCGCGACTACCCCGGCATCCACAACGCCCGGCGCATCACCTTCGAGTACGTCATGCTGGCCGGCGTCAACGATTCCGACGAGGATGCCCAGCGCCTCGCCGAGCTGCTGAAGGACGTGCCGGCCAAGGTCAATCTGATCCCCTTCAATCCCTGGCCGGGCAGCGATTTCGAGTGCTCGAGCTGGGAGCGGATCGAGCGTTTCTCCGACCTCTTGGCTGCCCGTCACCTTTCGGCGCCAGTCCGCCGTCCGCGCGGCCGCGACATCCTGGCCGCCTGCGGTCAGCTCAAGAGCGCCAGCGAGCGGAAGAAAAAGACGGAGCGTGAGGCGGCGAACCTCGGCGCCTGAGGCTGGGAAGAAGCTAGCCCTCCGGGTCCCAGCTCTTGCCGAAGACGTCTTCGCAGACGCTGCTCGCGAACTCCCGGCTCAGCGACTTCTCGGCGTCCGACATCATCGCGGCGCCGATCAGTCCGCCCCAGTAGAAGCTTTGCTCGATATAGTAGTCGCCGGCACTGCGGTCGGTGGCAACCTCGGTCAGTTCAACGCGGCCCTTCAGCTCGATCGCGTCGCCGACCATGATCGACTGGCCGACATTCTGATCCTCGAAGTCCAGAACGCGAACCTCCATGCGGTAGGGTACCGTGCCGGTGGCGCAGACCGAGGTTGCGCGCCGCAGGTTGCTTTTCAGCTCCCGCATCAACTCTTGATTCGGTCGGCTGGTGTCGACTTCGACCAGGATCTCGGAAATTCGAACCGAAGAAACTTCGGCGGCGCCGATTGCCTTGACGGCCTCGAATTCGCTGGACGCGCAGGCCGTGAGCAGGAGCGGCGCCAGGATCGCGGCAACTCTTGCCGTCGTCGCGGAAGGTGTCAGGAACATGTGCGGCTTCACCTCGGTTGTCTTCCCTTGCTGAATGAGCGTGCGGTCCCGCCACTCGGATGAAAATTATGAGTGGAAGATAAGCTCTTAACATACCGTAAAACGGGAAATTCAAGCGAAAAGGCCTCCGGCGGGCGGAAGCGGGTCGCATCTCTTGCTCCTGCGCGGACGATCCCTATACTCCGCGCCGCTTTTCCCGTCCGGTTCCGGAGTATCCCCGTTCCCATGTCAGCCCCCGCGTCTGAGATCAAGAAAGTCGTGCTCGCCTATTCCGGCGGGCTGGACACCTCCGTCATCCTCAAGTGGCTGCAAGAGAAATATAACTGCGAGGTGATCACCTTCACCGCCGACCTGGGTCAGGGCGAGGAGCTGGAGCCGGCGCGCCATAAGGCGGAGCTGCTGGGGATCAAGCCCGAGAACACCTTCATCGAGGACCTGCGCGAGGACTTCGTGCGCGACTACGTCATGCCGATGTTCCGCGCCAACGCGCTCTACGAGGGCGTCTACCTGCTGGGGACCTCCATCGCCCGGCCGCTGATCGCCAAGCGGCAGATCGAGATCGCCGAGCAGACAGGCGCGGATGCCGTGGCCCACGGCGCCACCGGCAAGGGCAACGACCAAGTCCGCTTCGAGCTGAGCTATTACGCGCTCGATCCGGACATCAAGGTGATCGCCCCCTGGCGCGAATGGGACCTGACCAGCCGCAGCAAGCTGATCGACTTCGCCGAGCAGCACCAGATTCCGATCGCCAAGGACAAGCGCGGCGAGGCGCCCTTCTCGGTCGATGCCAACCTGCTGCACATCTCCGCCGAAGGGAAGATCCTCGAGGATCCCTGGGAAGCGCCGGACGAGCATGTCTTCTCCCGCAGCGTCTCGCCGGAGGAGGCGCCGGACCGGCCGACATTCGTGGAGATCGACTTCGAGCGCGGCGATCCGGTGGCGGTCGACGGCGAGCCTCTCTCGCCGGCCGCCTTGCTGACCCGCTTGAACGAACTCGGCGGCGCCAACGGCATCGGCCGGGTCGACATGGTGGAGGGCCGTTTCGTCGGCATGAAGTCGCGCGGGATCTACGAAACGCCCGGCGGCACGATCTGGCAGGCGGCCCATCGGGCGATCGAGTCCATCACCCTGGACCGGGGCGCGCTCCACCTGAAGGACGAGCTGATGCCGCGCTACGCGGAGCTGATCTACAACGGCTTCTGGTTCAGTCCGGAACGCGAGATGCTGCAGGCCGCCATCGATCACAGCCAGGGCAAGGTCAACGGCCGCGTCCGTCTCAAGCTCTACAAGGGCGGTATTCAGGTCACCGGCCGCCAGAGTCCCGACAGCCTCTACAGCCTGGAGCACGTCACCTTCGAGGATGACGCGGTCTACGATCAGCGCGACGCCGAGGGCTTCATCAAGCTGAACGCCCTGCGCCTGCGGCTGCTCTACCGCCAGCGTCAGGGGTAGGACAAAGGCTCAACGGATAGCCGACTGGCGCAGGCTGCCTTTCGCGCCTCGACAGGCTCGGCATGACGGGGGGCCGTGCCCGCCTCTCTGCGTTCGGGAGTTTCAGCCCGGTGAGCGCTTCATCCTGAGCTTGTCGAAAGGCGAAGCGCTAGGCCGTCAGGTCCGAAGCTTGGCCGGCAAGCTTATCGAGCCGGGCTAGAAATCGTAGCAGATGCCTTTGCGTTCCCAATCGCCGTAGCGGGTGGGTTCGGGGCCGTTCGGACCGCCCAGTTCCTCGACCTTGCCGCTACCGGCCTCGCCCTCGCCGGCCTGCCTTTGCTCGGCGGACTTGGCCTCCGCTTCGGCACGGTCCAGATCGGCCCGAGCGACACGCCGCTTGGCCTGCGGTGCCTCCGGCGCGCGCTTGGGAGGCTTGGCGTTTCGCGGACGGTGAGATTTGAAAAGATCGAACATAGGTCAGGATATGGCGCCGAAGGGCTGGGCTGCCAAGGCTTGAAGGGCTTTGCGCCGACGTCCATCTGCTAGAGCATGTTGGGATCGGCGGACTCGCTTCGCGGTTCCGCCGATCCCAAGAAACAGACTCTAACACTTTGAATCCAGACCAGATTCAAGGTAATCGCCGGACCCAATACGTGGGGCCGACTGATCACTATCTAGTCTAGTGGGTCGCGCCAAGGCCTTGGCGGAAAAGGCCTATGGCTCGCCAGGAGCTGCAGGGATCGAGTTTTCTTCATGAATATGATGCGCACCTTCATGCTGATGGCCGTCATGACGGCGCTGTTCGTCGGCATCGGCTTCCTCCTGGGCGGCGAGGCGGGCCTGCTGATCGCGTTGGCGGTGGCCGCCGGCATGAACCTCTTCGCCTACTGGAACAGCGACAAGGTCGTGCTGCGCATGTACGGCGCGCGTCAGGTCGATGCCAAGACCGCCCCGACCCTCCATGGCCTGGTGGAGCAGATGGCCGGAAACGCCGGCTTGCCGATGCCCAAGGTCTACATCATCGAGAATCCGCAGCCGAACGCCTTCGCGACCGGGCGTAATCCCGAGAACGCGGCCGTCGCGGCCACCACCGGGCTGCTGCAGCGTCTCTCGACGGAAGAGGTAGCGGGGGTGATGGCGCATGAGCTGGCCCATGTGAAGAACCGCGACACGCTGATCATGACGATCACGGCGACGCTGGCCGGCGCCATCTCCATGCTCGCCAACTTCGCGCTCTTCTTCGGCGGCAACCGCAACAATCCCCTGGGCCTGATCGGCACCCTCGCGCTGATGATCCTGGCGCCGCTGGCCGCCGGTCTCGTGCAGATGGCGATCAGCCGCTCGCGCGAGTACGAAGCCGACCGGATCGGCGCCGAGATTTCCGGCCGGCCCCTCTGGCTCGCCAGCGCGCTCGAGAAGATCCAGGCCAGCGCCGCGCAGATCGACAACCAGCCGGCCGAGCGCAATCCGGCGACGGCGCATATGTTCATCATCAACCCACTGCATGCCCAGGCGGTCGATAGCCTCTTCTCGACCCATCCCAACACCACCAATCGCGTCTCCCGCCTGCGTGCGCTGGCGGGCGAGATGGGCCAGGCGCCCAAGGCCGGCCCCTGGAGCGGCGGCGCTTAGGGTTAGCCGCTCGACTGTCTTGCGGCGAGCCGGGTCCGCGCTTGGACCCAGCCATGCAGAGGCTGGGTTTGCCGGACGGTACGCCGGATACCATCATAAAGACGCCCTGCCATGAGGGGGCTCGCGGGAGATCGACCAGAGACCCCCGTGCGACATCCTCAGGGAATGGCAGTGCCCTAAGCTCCCGTCAGCCGATAGGACTTGCCCAAATGCCACGTGACGAGGCGGCGCTGGCCCGCGACGCGGGCGCAGCGTCTCAGCCAAAGCCATCCTTGTTGATTCTGGTCGCCGTCTCGGCGATCGGGCCGCTGGCCCTGAACCTCTTTGTGCCCTCGATGCCGGGCCTGCAGGCCGACTTCGGCATTCCCTACGCCACGGCCCAGCTTACGCTGACCCTCTATCTGATCGGCCTGGCGACCGCGCAGCTTGTCTATGGGCCCTTGTCCGACCGCTTCGGGCGACGGCCGATGCTGATTGCGGGGCTCTGGTTGTTCGTGGCGGGCAGCCTTGCGGCGGCGGCGGCACCCAGCATCGAACTGCTGATCGCCGCGCGGCTGGCTCAGGCGCTGGGCGGGGCGGCCGGGATCGTACTGGCCCGCGCGATCGTTCGCGATCTCTACGGCCGCGACAAGGCGGCCAGCATGATCGGCTATATCACCATGGCCTGGGTTCTGGCCCCGATGGTCGCGCCCTCCGTCGGCGGTCTGCTCGACCAGGCTTTCGACTGGCGCGCGGGTTTCTGGCTGCTGGCCGGGGCGGGCGTCGGCGTGGTGCTCGCCTGTCACGCCTACCTTCACGAAACGCATCATGCGCGCAGCCTCGGCGGCGGAGGGCGCGGCCTGATCGAGGGTTACGGCTGGCTGCTGCGGCGCCCGCGGTTCAACGCCTATGCGCTGACGACGGGTTTCACCTCCTCGGTCTTCTTCTCCTTCCTCGCCGGCGCGCCCTACGTGATGGTCGAAGTGCTGGGCCGGAGTCCGGTGGAATACGGCCTCTGGTTCATCCTCTCCGGCCTCGGCTACATGTCCGGCAACGGCCTGGCCGGGCGCTTCTCCGAACGGCTGGGGGTCGAGCGGATGGTCGCCCTGGGTACGGTCGTGGCGTTCCTCGGCGCGGCGGCCGCCCTCGGTCTGTTTCTGGCCGGTGCGCTGGCGCCCTGGGCGCTGTTCACGCCGATGATGTTGGTGGCGCTCGGCAACGGCCTGGCGATTCCCAACGGGATCGCCGGCGCGGTCAGCGTCAATCCGCGCCTGGCCGGCACGGCCGCGGGACTGGCCGGCTTCCTTCAGCTCGGCCTGGGGGCCGCCACCAGTCAGTCCGTCGGTTTCCTGCAGGGTTTCGAGCCCTATGCCGTGGTTTACGTCATGACCCTTGGTGCTCTGATCGCCGTTGTGGTGCATCAGGTGGCCTTCAGGATCTGGCCCGAGCCCTCGACGGGATCGGACGACGCGGCTGTGGAACGCTGAAAGAGCTGGCATACTAGATCTTGGGTCGATGCCGTGCGAATCGGGCGCGACTTCGAGTCGACTCGGAAGGGTGAACAAACACGATTCGTTCTGACGACATCTTGGGAGTCGCGGCGCGTATCCCCCAAGAGTTTGCTAAACCTTTGAACGATCAGGTTATCGTTTTTGGTTTGTCCCTGCCGTAACACGGCATGGTACACAGAATGTTCACCGCAAGAGGCCCGCAGGGGGATCGGCGATTCGATCCAACCCTGCGTCGTCATAGAGGGAAGGGGGTCCGTCGTCCATGTCCACGGCGCCCGATATGGGAGTGCCGGCAGAGATGCCGCGCGATTCGGCGAGAGAGTCCGCTGGAGATCCGAGCCCGCTACCGCTACCGCTGCACGCGCCGCAAAATCACGTGCTGCCCCATCAAGGTCCGGCACGGCGGCGCGATCCGCGCGATTTTCACCCCTTCATCCGGCTCAACGGCTTGCTCGCCGACATCCGGCCAGGGGCGTCGCCGGCCCCGGACGGTGCGCCGATCAACCTGTCGGTCGGCGACCCGCAGACCCCCCCGCCCGCCTACGTCCTGGACGAGCTGACGGCGGATCTGGGCGCCTGGGGCCGCTACCCGCCGCCGCGCGGCACCAGCGAGCATGCCGAAGCCTGTGTCGCCTACCTGGAGCGCCGCTACGAGCTGCCGTCGGGCTGGCTCGACCCGGCGCGGCATGTGCTGCCGGTTCCCGGAAGCCGCGAAGGCCTCTTCTTCGCCGCCCTGGCCCTGGCGACGGCGGCCGCCGACGGCGAGCCCGAGCGCAACGCGGTACTGCTGCCCTCTCCAGGCTACCATTGCTACATGGGTGCGGCGGCCGTGGCGGGCCTGGCGCCGGTTTTCGTGCCGGCCTCGGCGGACACGAACTTCCTGCCGGATCTGGCCAATCTGCCGGCCCATACCCTCGGCACCAGCTTGCTGGCCTATCTCTGCAGTCCGTCGAATCCGCAAGGAACGGCCCTGGATCTGGAGGGGTGGCGCGCCACACTGCATCTGGCCAGGGCCTGCGGCTTCACGCTGCTGGCCGACGAGTGCTACGCCGACGTCTATCTGGACGCACCGCCGGCTGGCGCGCTGCAGGCCGCGGCGGCCGAGGGCGGGTCGCTGGAGGGCTTGCTGGTGTTTCACTCGCTCTCCAAGCGCGCCAGCGCGGCGGGGCTGCGCTGCGGGTTTCTGGCCGGCGATCCGGAACTGGTCGAGCGGGTCGATGCCTGCCTGCGGATCGGCGGGGCCGGCGTTCCCTTGCCGATCCAGCGCGCCGGCACCCGCCTCTGGCGCGACCACGATCTTTCGGCGCGCACTCGGGCCTACTACGGCGATCTCTTCGAACGGGCGGAGCGGGCCCTCGCGGGCCGCTATGGCTACAGCAGGCCGGCCGGCGGCTTCTTTCTCTGGCTCGACGTCGGCGACGGCGAAGCGGCGGCCCGCAAGCTCTGGGCCGAGGCGGGCCTGCGCGTGCTGCCGGGCGCCTATATGGCGGGACCCGCCGACTTGCCCGACAACGCCGGCGAACGCTACATCCGGGTCGCCCTGGTCTACGACGGCGAAACCACGGAGCGCGCGCTCACCCGCCTGGTCGAGGTTCTCGGCGACGGGATCGGACGATAGGGGGGAGCGAGAGCGCTCGGCACGGGCGGGGCGGGGATCGACACTCGGGAACGAACACCCGGTAACAGACACTTCGGTAACGGACATGGCAGTTCGCGGATAATGGCACTCCAGGGAGCAACGAGCGGTAAGCGGCGCAGCGGCGGGAAGGCCGCGGGCGGGCGCAGGCTCTTGCCCGCCGGCGCCGGCGACTTCCTCAGGAAACGCGGTGCCGAAGCGCTCGGCGGTCTGGCTCTGGCGCTCGGTCTGGCTGGCCTGCTGGCGCTCCTCACCTATCATCCGGGCGATCCCGGTCCGAACGTCGCGACCGATGCGGCCGTACGGAATCTGCTGGGCCGGCCCGGCGCCTGGGTGGCCGACTTCTCGCTGGCCACGCTGGGCCTGGCGGCGAGTCTGGTCGCGCTGGTTCTGCTCGGCTGGGCCTGGCGGTTGCTGCGCGACAAGGCCTTGCCGCGCTGGGGCCTGCGTCTGGCCCTGTTTCCGCTCATGTTGCTGCTGGCCGCGACGGCGCTCGACGGCCTGCCGCGCCCCGCCGGCTGGGTACAGGCGGCCGATCTCGGCGGCTTCGTCGGCGACCTGCTGCTCGCCCACTTGACCCAAATGCTTTCCTGGTTCGGCCCCTGGCAGGACTGGATCGGGGCGGCTTTGGCGGCGGTCCCGGCGACGGCGGCCTTCGTCTATCTGGTCGCCTTGGAAGGTGGCGAATATCGTGCCGCCGGACGTGGCGCGCGGCGGGCCTCGGCCGTCGCCGGTCAAGGGATCGCCGTCGGCTACAGGGCGCTGCGCCGTCTGAACCGGCGGCCGCAGCCCGAGGAGGCCGGTCAAGCCAGAGCCGCGGCCCGTAAACGCCAGCGCCGGGCCGAGCCGCACTTCGGCGCGGATGCGGCGGAGGAAGCGGTCAGCGCGCCGCCGCCGAAGCCGGCCGTCGCGACGCGCGTCGAGCCGAAGTCGAAGCCGCAGCCGGGCAAACGCGGCCGCGAGGCGGCCCAGGGCCGCCTCGCGCTGGAAAACGGCAGCTACGAGCCGCCGCCGCTGGCGCTGCTCGCCGAGCCGCCGCGTAGCCGCGAGGGCGCGCAGAGTCAGGACGCGCTGGAGAAGAACGCCCGGCTTCTGGAGGGCGTGCTGGAGGACTTCGGGGTCAAGGGCGAGATCGTGAAGGTGCGCCCCGGTCCGGTGGTCACGCGCTACGAGCTGGAACCGGCACCGGGCACCAAGACCAGCCGCGTCGTCAATCTCGCCGACGACATCGCCCGTTCCATGTCGGCGATCTCCGTACGTGTCGCCGTTGTCCCGGGCTCCAGCGTGATCGGGATCGAGCTGCCCAACGCCAAGCGCGAGACGGTCTATCTGCGCGAGCTGCTCGCCGCCGACGCTTTCGAGAAGGCGGGCGGCAATCTGCCGCTGGTGCTGGGGAAGGATATCGGCGGCCATCCCCAACTGGTGGACCTCGCCCGCATGCCGCACCTGCTGGTCGCGGGCACCACCGGCTCGGGCAAGTCGGTTTCGGTCAACGCGATGATCGTCTCGCTGCTCTATCGCCATGGACCCGACAAGTGCCGCTTCATCATGGTTGATCCGAAGATGCTGGAGCTGAGCGTCTACGACGGCATTCCCCATCTGCTCAGCCCGGTGGTGACGGAGCCGAAGAAGGCGGTCGTCGCGCTGAAGTGGGCGGTGCGCGAGATGGAGGAGCGCTACCGCGCCATGAGCCGGCTCGGCGTGCGCAATATCGACGGCTACAACGCCCGCATCGAACAGGCGCAGAAGTCGGGCGAGGTCCTGACCCGGCGGGTGCAGACCGGCTTCGATCCCGACACCGGCCAGCCGATCCACGAGGAACAGCCCTTCGAGCTGGAGACGCTGCCCTACATCGTCGTGATCGTCGACGAGATGGCCGACCTGATGCTGGTCGCCGGCAAGGAGGTGGAGGCCGCGATCCAGCGCCTGGCGCAGATGGCGCGCGCGGCCGGCATCCATCTGATCATGGCGACCCAGCGCCCCTCGGTCGACGTCATCACCGGCACCATCAAGGCCAACTTCCCGACCCGCATCTCCTTCCAGGTCACCAGCAAGATCGACAGCCGCACCATCCTGGGCGAATCGGGCGGCGAGCATCTGCTGGGCATGGGCGACATGCTCTACATGGCCCATGGCGGCCGCATCGCCCGCGTCCACGGCCCCTTCGTCAGCGACCAGGAGGTCGAGGAAGTGGTGGCCTACCTTAAGGCCTTGGGCGAACCCAGCTATGTCGAGGGCGTCACGGACGAGCTGGATGCGGGTGGCGGCGACCTGGGTCTGACCGGCGGCGGTCCGGGCGGCGGGAGCGGCAACGAGTTGTTCGACCGCGCGGTCGCAGTCGTGGCCCAGCATCGCAAGGCCTCCACCTCGTTCATCCAGCGTCAACTTCAAATCGGGTACAATCGGGCGGCCAATCTCGTAGAAGAGATGGAGGCGCAGGGAATCGTGGGGCCGGCCAACCACGTCGGCAAGCGTGAGATCCTGCTGCCCGATCACGGACCTGACGGAGACTAGAGCGGTGCGCCTCTTCAAAGACCTGTTGCGAACCGCCGCCGTCCCGCTGCCGGGCCTGTTGCTTTTGGCCCTGTTGCTGACGGGGGCCGCGGCCTCCGCGCAAGAAGACGCGGCCCCCTGGCGCACGCCGGAGCCGCTGACGGAGCAGGATCGCGAAGATCTGTTGCGTGCCGAGGACTACCTGAATCAAATCGGTACGGTGCACGGCCGTTTCGTGCAGATCACCTCGACCGGTCATTTCAGCGAGGGCGACATCTATCTGCGCCGGCCCGGCGAGCTGCGCTTCGAGTACGATGCTCCGGTGCCGCTTTTGCTCATCTCCGACGGCCACACCATGGTGATGTACGACAAGTCGATCGAGAGCGCTTCGCAGATCCCGCTGTCGCAATCGCCGCTCTGGTTCCTGACCCGCGATCCCATCGACTTCACCGATACCGTCGAGATCCTGGCCGTCGAGCGCGGCCAGGGTGCGCTGCTGGTCTCGATGCTGGGCCGGAGTGCGCTGGGCCGGGCGCAGGTCGATCTGCTGTTCAGCGACAGCCCCCTGGAGCTGCGGCGCTGGAGCGTGGTCGACGAGCAGGGCTACATCATTCAAGTGTCGCTGGTGGACACGCAGTTCGACGTGGCTCTCGAGGACTCTCTCTTCCAATATCGCGATCTTCCCAATGTCGGCCTGGAGGAGCGCAGCGGAGGCGACAACTGAGTCGCGTCCGGCTTGCATGCCGACGTGCCCGCTGAGTCGGGGCGCGTCCCGGCCTCTAGCGCTGCGATCTTCTCCGGCGCCGTCAGCCGACCCCAGCGATGCCACAATCCGCCGGTCTTGTTCTCCTTCCTCATCTGTTTCAAGGAGCCTTTCCGTATGGTTTTCCGCCACCTGCTCGCGACGTTGATTCTCGGCTTGGTCGTCGCCGTCGCCGCGCCGGTCGCTTCGGTTCGGGCGTCCGAGCCGCTTCAGCTGACTCAGCAGGATCTCGACGACTTGGAGCGGCTCGAGTCCCACCTGCGCTCCATCGGCACGCTGGAGGCGCGTTTCATCCAGGTGTCCTCCGACGGCGGCTTCGCGCGGGGCACGCTCTGGCTCGACCGGCCCGGCAAGATGCGCTTCGAGTACGATCCTCCCGTGCCGATCCTGATGATCGCCAATGGGCTGGAGCTGCTCTACTACGACCGCGAGCTGGAACAGCCTACCTTCGTGCCGCTGTGGCAGACCCCGCTTTGGCTGGTGCTCAAGGAGGAGGCGACCTTGAGCGACGGCATCGAGGTCATGGGCTTCCGGCGCTCACCGGCGGAGCTGTCGGTGCGGGTCCGGGATGCCGGGGCTCCGGATGGCGGTGAACTGGTGCTGCGCTTCGCGGAGCAGCCTCTGTCCCTGCTCGGCTGGACCGTGATCGATGCCCAGGGCATAGCGACGGAGGTCTCCTTGGTGGACCCGCTCTGGGGCGTGGCAGTCGACAGCGCCCGCTTCGAGAGCCGAGGCCTTCCGAACGTGGGTCTCGGGCGGTAGGTCTCGCACTTCGCCGGCGCAATGCGGCCTGTCGGCTAGCCGTCCTGTGCGGATGATGTCGACGCCGGCAGCGGCGGGGTGGTTCGCGCCGTTTCGGAGAGGAAGGGCCGCAGCAGAAGTTGCGGCAGGCTTTGTTCCACGCGGCGTTCGACCCCGATGGTCATGCCCAGGCGACGCGGGTTGGGATTCCGCGAGCCGAACAGCGGATCCCAGAAGCTGAAGATCGTTCCGTAGTTGCTGTCGGTGTCGCGCCGTACCGCGTGATGGTGCATCCAATGAAGGTTCGGCGTAATTACCAGCCGGCCGAGCGCGCGCTCCAGGCCCGGCGGCAGGCGCAGGTTGGAGTGGTGGAAGATCGCCGCCACCAGAACCAGAATTTCGAACACCAGGACCGAGACGATCGGCAGGCCGAGCAGAACGATCAGGCCGGCCCGGAAAGCGGCGGAGAGCGCGACCTCGCCGAAGTGGAAGCGAACCGCCGTGGTGGTGTCGAGGAAGCGGTCCAGGTGGTGGACCTCGTGGAAGCGCCAGAGGACGGGAATCTCGTGGTTGGCCCGGTGCCACCAGTAGATCGCCAGATCGAGGATGATCAGGTCGATCAGCAGGCCTTGCCAGCCCGACCACCAGGCCGGCCGCCAGTCCAGGCTGACGCTGGCCGCCCAGAGGCTGACCGGCACCACGAAAAGCAGCGACAACCCGGCGTTGCCGAGCCAGAGACCCGCATTGCGGGCGAGACGTTTGGCCCCGAACCCGGCTTCGCCGCCGCGCGGTCGGACCGGCGGCTGCGCGGCCGGACGCAGCCGTTCGGCCAGGAAGAAGGCGGCCAGCCACCCTCCGACCAGCACCGCCTTCCAGGACAGCAGGAACTGAATTGCGCTTTCCATACCCCGCTAGATGGCCGAAACCGGGGTATCCGGCAAGACACGGGGGTGTGAAACGAAGGTGAGGCGCCGCGCCGCTATACGGCCTCGGCGGCGCGCTTCTTCTCCCAGCGCTTGCGTGCGTTGGGATCGAGCAGTCGCTTGCGCAGGCGAATCGACTGCGGCGTGACTTCGACCAGCTCGTCGTCCTCGATGTAGGCCAGGGCCTGCTCCAGGCTCATGCGGCGCGGCGGGGTCAGCTTGATCGCGTCGTCCTTGCCGGAGGCTCGCACGTTGGAGAGCTGCTTGGCCTTGGTCGGGTTGACCTCCAGGTCGCCGGGACGGCTGTTCTCGCCGATCACCATGCCCAGGTAGACCGGCGTGCCGGGTTCGACGAAGAGGACGCCGCGCTCCTCCAGATTCCAGAGAGCGTAGGCGACCGCGTTGCCGTCGGAGTTGGAGATCAGCACGCCGGAGCGGCGGCCGGTGATCGGGCCCTTGTAGGGGGTGTAGCCGTGGAAGACGCGGTTCATCACGCCCGTGCCGCGCGTGTCGGTCAGGAATTCGCCGTGATAGCCGATCAGCCCGCGGGCCGGCGCCAGGAAGACCAGGCGCTGCTTGCCGCCGCCGGAGGGGCGCATCTCGGTCAGCTCGCCCTTGCGCTGGCTGACTTTTTCGACGACGGCGCCGGAAAACTCCTCGTCGACGTCGACCGTGACCTCTTCGAGAGGCTCGAGCCGCTGGCCGCCTTCTTCCTTGAAAAGGACGCGCGGACGGCTGATGGAAAGCTCGAAGCCCTCGCGCCGCAGGGTCTCGATCAGGACGCCGAGCTGCAGTTCGCCGCGCCCGGCCACCTCGAAGGCGTCCTTGTCCACCGTCTCCTGAATGCGCAAGGCGACGTTGCCTTCGGCCTCGCGCAGCAGGCGGTCGCGGATCATCCGGCTGGTCAGCTTGTCGCCCTCGCGGCCCGCCAGGGGCGAATCGTTCACCGAGAAGGTCATGGCCAGGGTCGGCGGATCGATTGGCTCTGCCGGCAGCGGCGTCTCGATGCCGGGTGCGGTGAGGGTGTCCGCCACGGTCGGCTTCGCCAGGCCCGCGATGGCGACGATGTCGCCGGCTTCGGCCCGCTCCACCGGCACGCGCTGAAGACCGCGGAAGGCCAGCAGCTTGGTCAGCCGGGCTTCCTCCAAGAGGTCGCCGTTCCGCGACAGGGCCCGTACCGGCATGTTGACCGTGGCGACGCCGGAATGAATCCGCCCGGTCAGGATGCGGCCGACGAAGGGGTCGGACTCCAGCGTGGTGGCCAGCATCGCGAAGGGGGCATCCGGCTCGACCTGCGGGGCAGGTACCTGTTGGACGATCAGATCGAACAGCGGCGCCAGCGTCTCGCGCGGCGTCTCCAGATCCTCGACGGCCCAGCCCTGTTTGGCGGAGGCGAAGAGCGTCGGGAAGTCGAGTTGCCGCTCGTCGGCGCCCAGAGCGGCGAAAAGGTCGAAGACCTCGTCCTGAACCTCGAAGGGTCGGGCGTCGGGCTTGTCGGCCTTGTTGATCACCACGATCGGCGCGAGGCCGCGCTTCAGGGCCTTGGCCAGCACGAACTTGGTTTGCGGCATCGGGCCTTCGGCGGCATCGACCAGCAGCAGCGCGCCGTCGACCATCGAGAGGATGCGTTCCACCTCGCCGCCGAAGTCGGCATGACCCGGCGTATCGACGATGTTGAGGCGCAGGTCCTTCCAAGCGACCGAAGTGCACTTGGCCAGGATGGTGATGCCGCGCTCGCGCTCCAGGTCGTTGGAATCGAGCGCGCGCTCTGCCACCTGCTGGCCTTCGCGGAAGCTGCCGGATTGGCGCAGAAGCTGGTCGACCAAGGTCGTCTTGCCATGGTCGACGTGGGCGATGATCGCCAAATTGCGCAGGCCGGGGTTAACCGCGCTGCCTTGGGGCTGGCCGGCTTGGGCCTTGGTTTCAGTCACGTCGCAGATCTCACGTAAGGTTGAGTTTTTCGGACGCCAGCTGTTTCAGCGAACGTTCCGGTCGCGGCCCCATATGGGAAATTGCCTCGCCCGCGCAAAGGGACCCAAGCTCGCCGCAGCGATAAAGACTGAGTCCCCGGGTGTAGCCGTAGAGAAAACCGGCGGCATAGGCGTCGCCGGCTCCGGTCGTATCGACGATCGGTCCCATCGGAATGGCGTCGACGACATGCACCTCATCGCCGGCCAGCACGACGGAGCCCTTCTCGCTGCGCGTCAGGGCCACCACCTCGCAGTGGCCGCGCGCCTGCTGCAGCGCGCTGTCGAAGTCGGGCGTCTCGAACAGGCTGACGATCTCCGCCTCGTTGCCGAAAAGAATATCGACATGACCCTCGATGAGCTGACGGAAGGCGGCGCGGTGCCGCTCGACGCAGAAGGGGTCCGAGAGGCTGAGCGCCACCTTGCGCTGGGCCGAATGGGCAGCCTTGGAGGCCTCCAGGAAGGCTTTCTTGGCCGGTTCAGCATCCCAGAGGTAGCCCTCCAGGTAGACGACCTTGGCGCTGCGCAGAAGATCCAGATCCAGATCCTGCGGCCCGAACTGCACGGAAACGCCCAGATAGGTGGCCATCGTACGCAGGGCGTCGGGTGTGACGAAGATCAGGCAGCGTGCGGTCGGGGGGCCGTCCGTCGCCGGCGGGGCGCGGAAGGTGGTGCCCCCGGCGCGGATGTCGTGCGCGAAGATGCCGCCCAGCTGATCGTTGCGCACCTTGCCGATGAAACCGCCCGCGCCGCCCAGCGAAGCGATGCCGGCCATCGTGTTGGCGGCGGAGCCTCCCGATACCTCGACCGCCGGGCCCATGGCGCCGTAAAGCGCCTCGGCCCGCTCGGTGTCGATCAGGGTCATGGAGCCCTTGTTGAGACCGTGGGAGACGAGGAAGTCGTCGTCGGCGTGTGTCAGGACATCGACAATGGCGTTGCCGATTCCCACCACGTCCAGCTCGGCTGCGGTCATGGTCCGTCCATTCGATAGATCTGTTTACAGCTTTGCCCTTAGCTGCCGGCGCAATCCCTACCCGAGCCGAAGCGGAAGGTCCAGCGGACTCGCTGCGGCGGCGATATTGGCCAAGGTCGTTCGTACCTCCGCAATCGCCCCGAAAATGCCACTTTGAGAGACACGGCGGATCGGGTTAACACGCGCGCTTATGGTATCCGCTCTCAGCAAAGCGTTCGGCCAGCTCTCCGACCCCGCCTCGCGTCGGGTGATCTGGCTGACCCTGACTCTCTCGGCCGGTCTCTTGATGCTGGTCTGGGCTCTTGCCGCCTGGGGCCTGTCGGCCGGCGCGGCCGGCTTGCAGTCCTGGCTTGGCGTGGAGGGCTTCTGGGCCGGTCTGCTGGAGTGGCTGGTCGGTCTCGGCGGTTTCGTCGCCTTGCTTTTCGCCTCCGCCATTCTCTTTCCCGGCGTCGCAGCGGGGATCATCAGCGGTCTCTTCATCGACAAGGTCTGTCAGGCGGTCGAGGCACGGCACTACCCGGACCTGCCGCCGGCCCGCGAGCAGCCCTTCGGCGAAGCGGTCGGCGACGGCCTGAAGCTCCTGACCGTCACCGTCGGTCTCAATCTGTTGTTGCTTCCGCTTTATCTTATCGCTGCGCCGCTCGCGCCTTTTGTGTTCTTTGGCGTTAACGGTTATCTTTTCGGACGCGAGTACTTCGAAATGATCGCCGTGCGCCGCACCGCATCCAACCAGGTGCGCGACTTGAGACAGCAAAATGGCGGCAAAGTTTTCTTTGCCGGACTGGTGATCGCGCTGCTGATGTGGATTCCCATCTTCAACATCATCGTGCCGCTGGTGGCCGCCGCCTTCATGCTGCACGTCTTCGAGGGCCTGCGCCGCAAGAGCGTGGGCGCCTCCGTTCCCTCCCCCGCGTGATGTGAAAGGATTCGTTATGTTCGGCAAGCGCAAGCCCGATACGCCTCAGTCCACAGACAACAGCAGCGATGCCTCCCGGACGGCGTCCCGCTCCAGCAAGCCCGATGCCTCGGCTCTGTTGGAGCGCCAGCCGCAGCCGCCGGTTCGCCCGGCCGGCTACCAGTCCGGTGGCGCCGGTTCCGCCGCCGCGGCTCGCAAGCCCGCAAGCAGCCAGGGCGGCGGCGACGGCGAGATGAAAAAACTGATCGTCGGCCGCGATATCCGGCTCGCCGGTGAGATCACCGCTTGCGACAAGCTGGTGGTGGAAGGGCAGGTCGAGGCCGATCTGGCCGACGCTCAGGTGCTCGAGATCGCCGAAAGCGGCCTCTTCAAGGGCCGGGCCGAAGTGGATATCGCCGAGGTCAGCGGCACCTTCGACGGCGAGTTGACGGTGCGCGAGCGGCTGGTCCTGCGGTCGACCGGCCAGGTGAAGGGAACCCTTCGCTATGCCGAACTGGAGATCGAGCGTGGTGGCCGTGTGAACGGCAGCATCGAGGAAATCGCTCAGCAGCAGCTCGGCAACGGAGCTTCGAAATCGAAGGTCGCGGCCGTCGAGGGCGATAAGGACACGCCGATGTTCGGTGCCGACAAGAAAGACGGCAAGGGTCAGGGCGAGTCCGGCAGCGCGGCGAAGGCCGGCGGCGCGGCAGGCTGATCGCGCCGCGTCCCGGGTGGGACGCCTGAGGCCAGTTGGAAAGGTCCGGCTTCGATTGAGCCGGGCGAAGACGAGCGCATCCTTCTCAAAACGAGGATGTCTCACGATCGGTTCGTTAGTGGTGTTTGGGGGGACGTGGCGTGTCTAGGATAGCGCCGATGGTGGCGGCTTTGGCCGCGACCCTATGGCTGGCCGGTTGTGCGACCGGCCAACCGGACCGGACTGTCGGGAGTTTGCAGACGAGAACCCTGTCCGCGGTCGAGGTCTCCCCTCCGCGCAGTCCCGGTGAGTTGATCGGCGCTGCGCCCGAACGTCTGCTGGCCGCGCTCGGCCAGCCGAAGGCGCAGCGCCGGGAACGGCCGGCCGAGGTCTGGCAGTACGAAGGCGGGGACTGCGTGCTGGACGTTTTCTTCTATGCCGTCACGGCGGATGACATTCAGGTCGTACATGTCGAGGCCCGCGACGGCGCGGCCCATGCCACGGATGTAGCCCCCTGCTTGAACGGGGTGCTCCAGGCGCGCGTCGACTCCTGAACCGGGTAGCGATCGGTTTGACCCATTTCGTGGGTCAGACGATTGCGTTGGATCCGGTCTGGCGAGAAATCGTTGGACAGGATCGCGACCGTAGGGAATCGCTTCGCGCGTCCGCCGGCCGCAGACACCCCGCTCTAGAGATGATCGCGGTCGAGGCCAATGTCGGTCAGGGCTTCCGCTCCGAGATTCCGGAGGTCGCGGCGCAAGCGCAGCTCCTCACGGGCCGCGAAGATTTCCGCGCGCAAATTCGCACCGAACCCCGTCACGTTGTCTCCAAGGTGGACGGCGGCGCGGCGCACGAGATCGCTGGCACCCAGGCCGGGGATGGTGCTGTCGGCGACGAAGGGTCTGTAGGCCATGAACTGAACTCCGGCTCAAATAGGTTTGCCCGGCGGCGGACCGCTTGAGTCGGAAGTATTGCCCCGGCCGCTCCGGCGCCAATGCCGGTTTCACGCAGCGCTCATGCAGTCAGCGCAGACGTTGGACAAGGATTTCTTTAGAAATTCCAATTACTTGTCGCGTCTAAGACAGGAGGGGTCGCATTCGCTCCAAAGCCTCGCTGAGGCGTGCTTCGGAGCTCGCGAAGCAGAGCCGCAGATGCCCTTCGCCGCCGGGGCCGAAGGCGGAACCGGGCGCGAGACCGACGCCGGCCTCGTGCACAAGGCGCTTGGCGAAGGCCAGGGAGTTGTCCACGCCCTCGACCTTGAAGAAGCTGTAGAAGGCGCCCGGCGGATTGGCCAGGGTCACGCGCGGCAGGTCGGCGAGACCTTGATAGACCAAGTCGCGCCCGCGCCGGCAGCGCTCCACCATCTCGGCGACGAAGGGCTCGCCCTGTTCCAGGGCGGCGATGGCACCGTGCTGCAGGAAGGCCTGCGGGCCCGAGGTGTTGAACTCGATGATCTTGTCGAAGACGTCGCCCAGCACCGGCGGATGGACGATCCAACCGAGGCGCCAGCCGGTCATGGCCCAAGCCTTCGAGAAGGAGTTCACGGCGATCACCGGTTCCTCGGGGTCGGCTTGCGCCAGGAAGGAGGGCGCCGAGAGCCGCTCGTAGGTGAAGCGGTTGTAAACCTCGTCGGCCATCAGCCAGACGCCGTACTTGCGGGTCAGACTCAGCACTTCGGCGATGCCCTGCTCGTCCAGCATCCAGCCGGTGGGATTGCCGGGCGTGGCCATGAAGAGCGCCCGCACGCCCGTCTTCAGCAGAGCCTCCAGCTTGTCCATGTCGAGCCGAAAGCCGCCGTCGGGGCTGTGGTCGAGCGAAAGCTGTACCGGCTCGCCGCCCAGCAAACGCACGGCCGACACGATGTTCGGCCAGATCGGGCTGACGATGGCGACCCGGTCCCCCGGCCGCAGGAAGGCCTGCAACACCACGATCATGGCGTTCATGCCGCTCTGGGTCAGGGTGATCCGCGCCTCGTCGGGGCGAAGGCCGTAGAGCGGGGCGGAGTAGTCGGCCAGCGCGCGCCGCATCTCCGGAAGGCCGCGTTTCATGGAATAGAAGGTCTGGCCCGACCGCAGCGCGGCGATGGCCGGCTCGCTGATGAAATCCGGCGTCGGCGCGTCGCCTTCCCCGACCCACAGGCCGATCACGTCGTCGCGCCCGAAACCCAGCTTCCAGACCTCGACGATCTGCGATTCCTCCAGCGTTTCCACCTCGGGGCGCAGGGGCAGGGGGGCCGCTTGAGCGGGTGCGTCGTCGTGCGGTTTATCGGGCATGGCTTGTCTGACCAGGGATCGGCTGAGACACAATCGTCTTCGCTAACCGCTTTGCGGTCGGGCCGCAAGGCCGCGATTGTCCCGGTGACGCAGGGTTTTCGATCTCTTTGGGCCGAGTTGTCGGACTCGCGGTCTTTGCCGGACGTCGGTGATTGCAACCGTCACAATGACGATGGCAGGTAGAGAGCATGTTCGTCGATCCCCGCCGCCTGATCTCCGCCGATCTGCTGCTTGCCGATCTCGATGGCTGTCTTGCCGTGAACAACCGGCCGCTGCCGGGGGCGGCCGACCTGGCCGCGCGGCGGGGCGCCCGCCTGCATCTCGTATCGAACAACTCCACCGACACGGCGGAGGGCCTCGCGCGGACCCTGGCGGCTGGGGGGCTGGAGATCGCGCCGACCCGCATTCATCTGGCCGGGGAGACCCTCCTGCGCCGCCTGAGGCGCGAGCGGCCGGACGCGCGGGTCCTGCTTGCCGCAGCCGGCGATCTGCCGGCCCTGGCCGAGCGGCTCGGTATCCTTCCGGGCCGGGAGGATGCGGCGATCGTCGCGCTCTGCCGCGACACCGCTTTCGACTACGGCCGGCTCCAGGTCATTGCCGGAGCGCTGGCCGGAGGCGCGGAACTCTGGGTGGCCAATCCCGACCTGACCCATCCCGGACCCAGCAAAGCTCCGGTGCCGGAGACCGGAGCCTTGCTGGCAGCGGTGCGGGCCGTGGCGCCCGGCGTCACGCCGCGGATTTTCGGCAAGCCGGAGCCGGCCCTGTTCCAAGCGGCGCTCGACGCGACCGGCGTCGCCGCGGAGGATGCGGTCATGCTCGGCGACAATCCCCGCACCGATCGTGCCGGCGCCGCATCCCTGGGCATCCCGGCCCTCCTGATCGGGACCCACCCGGACGCCGTCGCCCCCGACCTCGCAAGCCTGCTCGCGCTTGCGTCCGACCCTCACGGACCCGACCCTGAAGGAGCCGTCGCTTGAAGTTCATCCATCTGACCGACACCCATGTGGTGCCGGCCCCGCGCAAGCTCTTCGCCCTCGACCCCCGGGCGCGGCTCGCCGCCGCGGTGGCGGACATCAACCGGCAGCATGCCGACGCCGCGATGGTGGTGGTGACCGGCGACCTGACCCATTGGGGCGAGCCGGAGGCCTATGCCGATCTCAAGCTTGCGCTCGACGCGCTTGCGCCGCCCTATCGCCTGATCCCGGGCAATCACGACGACCGCACCAACTTCCTGGCCGCCTTTCCCGACAGCCCGACCGACCCGCAGGGCTTCGTGCAGTGGGCCGAGGAAACCGAGGCCGGTCTTTTCGTCTTCCTCGACACCCTGGTGCCCGGCAGCGACGGCGGCCGTCTCTGCGACGCCCGGCTGGAGTGGCTGGAGCGGACTCTGGCGGCGGCGAAGGGCCGGCCGGTCTATCTGTTTCTGCACCATGCGCCGCTCGACCTGGGGATTCCGGGCATGGATGCGATCCGCCTGCAGAACGCCGAAGCTCTGCTGCCGCTGCTGCAGGCCCAGGGCGGCCTGCGCCACATCTTCTTCGGCCACATCCATCGCACCATCGCGGGGTCCTGGCACGGCCTGCCCTACTCGACCCTGCCGGGAACGAACCATCAGGTCTTGCTGCAGTTCCATCGCGAGGATGTGCCCGGCAGCCACGAACCGCCGGCCTACGGCGTGGTCCTGCTGCGGCCCGATGCCGTCGTCATGCATGTGCAGGCCTATCTGGACGACAGCCCGCGCTTCGAGATGACCGAGGCGACCGAGCCGGCTCAGACGCTGACCGAGCTGCCGCCGCTGGAGGAAGCTCCAGCAGACCGTCCCGCCGTCTAGAGCGCGATCGTCTCGGGCGGAAGCGCTTCGCGTCCGCCCGAGACGTGAATCGCCCTCTAACCTGATGGTGAGAGTAGGAGTCACGCCTTAGGGGGATCGCCAGAGCGAGTCCACCTCGGGCGATCCTGCTCTGGACTCGAGAGCTAGAGCAATTTCGGCGCCGCCCGGCCCGTGGCGCGGCAGGCGGCGGTCAGGGTGTTGGCCAGCAGGCAGGCGATGGTCATGGGGCCGACGCCGCCGGGTACCGGAGTGATCGCGCCGGCGACCTGCCGGACCGCGTCGAAATCCACGTCGCCGACCAGCCGGCCCTTGCCGCCCGGCGTCTCCGGCTCCAGGCGGTTGATCCCGACGTCGATCACGGTTGCGCCGGGCTTGACCCAGCCGGCCTCCACCATCCGGGGCCGGCCGACGGCGGCGATCAGGATATCGCCTTCGCGGCAGATCGCCGGCAGATCGCGGGTCCGCGAGTGGGCCAAGGTGACCGTGCAGTTGGCGCCGAGCAAGAGCTGCGCCATCGGCTTGCCGACGATGTTGGAGCGGCCCAGGACGACGGCGCGCTGACCGGAAAGGTCGCCGAAACGCGCCTGCAGCAGCATCAGGCAGCCGAGCGGCGTGCAGGGCACCAGCGCGTCCTGTCCGGTCGCGAGCCGCCCGGCGTTGAGGATGTGGAAGCCGTCGACGTCCTTGGCCGGGTCGATCGCGTTGATCACCGCGGCGGCGTCGATCTGCTCCGGCAGCGGAAGCTGAACCAGGATGCCGTGCACGGCGGGGTCGCGGTTCAGACGCTCGACCAGGGCCAGCAGTTCGCCCTGGCTAGTCGAGGCCTCCAGGCGGTGCTCGAAGCTGCGCATGCCGACCTCCAGGGTCTGGCGCGCCTTGTTGCGGACGTAGACCTCGCTGGCCGGATTGTCGCCGACCAAAACCACGGCGAGGCCGGGTCTCAGGCCGCCGCCGGCCCCGCCCGCCTCGTTATCGGCCGTCAGCGCGGCCACTTGCTCCGCCACTCTGGCGCGCAGCCCGGCCGCGAAAGCCTTGCCGTCGATGATCTCAGCCGTCATCGCCCTCTGCTTCCCCCCGCTCGACCCGTCATATCCGCACGGCTTTACGATCTGCCCGCCGATGCCGTCCAGCCCTTGTCGTCCGACAGCGCGGCGACGCGCGGCGGCGGAGAAGCGTCGCAGAGGAGGCCTCGCCCGGATCGGAACTGCGCCGCGGGGCGTTACATGCCGTAAGCGAAGGATCGGAAGGCTTCGTGGACCAGACGCTGCACGAAGATAATGCCGATGATCAGCACCATCGGCGAAAGGTCGATACCCCCGAGATCCGGCAGGATGCGGCGGATCGGCTGCAGCGCCGGCTCCGTGACCCGGGCCAGGAAATCCCGGATCGTGTAGACGAACTGGTTGTAGGGGTTCGCCACATTGAAGGCGATCAGCCACGACAGCACGATCGAGGCGATCAGGAAGATCAGGTAAATCTGAACGACTGTATCGAACAGCCAAAGCAAGGCGGACATGAGTTGCGCGATGGCTCCTTCGCCGAGGTCGGGCCTGACCGGCCACGACCGGCCGACGGCTTCTAATGGGCCCGGCACGGTTTTCCAGGGAGAACGGATCCCCGGGGACCGGACGCAGGCCCGCTAGATGTGCGGATAGCGAGCGAAAATGGCAAGACGTTTCGCCCGGAGGCGGGGCGGCCCCCAAAGCGCCCCGGCGTCATGCCCTCTTATTGCCCCCCTATATTGACAAGGAGCGGGCCGCTACCCAATATCCGCCGCCTCGACAGGGGGCATCGCCGAAGCCGGCGTGTAAAGGCCCTCCGTCCCGGTCGGGGCCGTAGCTCAGTTGGGAGAGCGCAGCAATCGCACTGCTGAGGTCAGGGGTTCGATTCCCCTCGGCTCCACCACTTTTTCTCGCGTCGAGCGGCCAAGGTATGACGGCGCCGGAAACCGGCTTTGCACGAGTCGGCCCGGGCGACGCCTGTCCCTGCGCGATGCCTGTCATTGCGCAGCGCCTGTCACTGCAAGACCTTCATCCCGCTCGGCGTGTCGATTTTCGCGGAGTATCGAACTATCGGGCCTTCCCGGACCAGCGGCGGACTGCCGATCTGGAGCTGCGCGTAGAGTCTTGCGATCTCGTCGGGAGAGGGATGTTCGAGCAGGACGTCCGTGAGGCGGGCGCCCTGGTCTTCCATCCTCGTGGCGGGCGGAGGCCGGTCGCCTCTGTCGATCACGGGCGGAAGGGCCCCATTCAAGGGTAGAGAGCCATCGGGCAGCAAGGAAAACAGGAAGTACCGGCCGCCGCGCGAGCCCCGGATTTTCTTTCCAAACCGGTCGCCGTGTTCGGCCAGAACGGCATCGATCCGAGTGGTCCGTACAACCCAGCCTCTCAAGCGCCGGCCATCTGCCCAATCCGAACGAACGGTCTCCGCATCGCCGAGGCCGAACCATCGCGGTCCCGATGGCGCAGGCGTCTTCGGATCGACGGCGATGACCTCCAGGTAGACGTCGTCGCCCAATCGCAGCAGATGGTTGTGCGTGCCCATTTGCGGGTGAGTGCCGCCGTAGGGAATGTCGAGATCGAGGCAGGCGCGGACATGATCGACGCCTTCGGCCAGCGATGGAGCGATAACGGTCAGATGATCGAGCTGCAGCACTGAGCTTCGGCCCCCGGTCTGATCGAGCATAGAGATCAAATCGACTGTAGGCCGATAAGCCGGCGCCGTAACGAGCTATTCGGCGCCGCCCACGACGCGGCGCCTGGGCCGGCCGCCGCCGGCGATGCGGGCGAGTTCGGGGGCGTCCAGGATGCTTGTCGTGTTGCGGGCCGGGCGGGTGATGAGGTGTTCGTCGGCAATTCGGGCGAAGACGCGCGACACCGTTTCGGGTTGCAGCGCCAGGTAGTCCGCGATCTCCGCGTGGCTCATGGGGAGGTCGAGTTTCCCGCCCTTGCCGTCAAGCTCGTCTGCGGCGTCGACCGCCCGGCCGGATAGCTCGAGCAGGAAGGAGGCGAGGCGTTCCGCCGGCGTCTTCTTGCCGATGTTGACGCAGTGGTCGCGCAGGATATGAGTCTGGTCGGCGATCTGGGCGTCGTAGGCTTGGCTGACGCTCCGGTCGGTCCAGCGGATCTCGTCCAGCGTCCGCCCGTGCAGCGCGCAGAGGTGGGTCGGGCGGAGAGCGAAAAGCTCTCCGGTGAAGGGGCGGGGGGACCTGCGCAGCTCGATCAGGTCCGCCTGAAGAAAAAGTTGCGAGAGCGAGCGCCGGCCGTCGCTGAGCCAGGTCTGCACCGCCATGGCTCCGCCGCAGATCGCCAGGACCGGCCAGTCGCTCAGGCGCTCGCTGCTCAGAATTTCTCCTTTCCCAAGCGACAAACTGCAAGACCGGCGTGACAGCGCCTTGCGGTCCGAGGCCTTCATCACGCTGCAGATCACCTTGTTCGCTCGGGAGAATTGGCAGGCAGCGCAGGTGCTCTTCACCATAAGATTGCCCTCTTATTCAAGATGGCGAATAGTTATTCGCGTCTTTTCATTTGTCTACGTTCGGTTTTTTCTTTGCCCCGCAGTCCGAATTTCTTTCAGAAACGCCGACTTGGCAGTGTCTGCATTGATTGCAGTCAATGCAGTGGATCCAAAATTTTGTTTTTGTTGGGCTGGGATGAGATCGAAACGAGGGATAAGAGATGACCCAAGAAGGCGCATCCGAGCGGGGCGGTGAGCCCGCCGGTTGGTTGTCGAAGTGGGGTAAGATCGTGCCCGCCGGCTTGGCCGTGCTCGTGCTCGGCGTATCGGCTGCGGGAGCGCAGCAGGCCGACGGCGAAGTCTTCGCCCCCCTTCCGGACGTTCCGGAGATCGACCAGGCAAAGGCCGACCTCGGCCGGTCGCTCTTCTTCGACCCGCGTCTTTCCGGCGACACGGCGAGCTCCTGTTCGACCTGCCACGCGCCCGATCTCGGCTGGGGCGACGGGATGGCCTTGTCGAACGGCTACACGAGCGTGCTCTACTTCCGGAACGCGCCGGGGCTGTTCAACGTCGCCAACCGCAACTTCTTCATGTGGGACGGGCGGCTCGACGGTGCAGATCTGCCGACCCTCGTGCGCGATATGATCACCGAGTCGCACACCATGCAGATGGACAGCCGCCTGATGCAGGAGCGGCTGAAGCAGATCCCGGACTATGCGGAGGCCTTCCAATCGGTCTTCGGCACAGATCCCTACGGCGGGCGGATCTACAGTGCGATCGCCGAGTACCTGAAGACCATCCGCACGGTCGATGCACCTTTCGACCTCTTTCTGCGCGGAGATGAGGACGCCCTGAGCGCGGAGGCGCGGCGCGGCATGGACGTCTTCGCCGGCAAGGCCAACTGCTCGGCCTGTCACAGCGGGTCGATGCTGTCGGACGGCGGCAGGCATGCGACCGGCGTGCCCGACCATCCGGCACTGGCACAGGAGGCCGACCGCCAGATCACCATGCTGCGTTTCTACGCGACGATGGGGACGCCCAACTACATGAACCTGCGCGAGGACGTCGGGGCCTACGTGATCTCCAAGGAGGCCGAGGATATCGGCCGCTTCGCCACGCCGTCCCTTTGGGATGTGGGTCAGACCGCGCCCTACATGCACTCGGGCGTCTTCGAGACGCTGGGGGAGGTCGTGGATTTCTACGACGTGGGCACGGAGAGCCTGCCGCCGCTCGATCTCTCCGACGAGGAGAAGGGCGATCTGGTCGCCTTCCTGGAGAGCTTGACCGGCGCCGCGCCGGACGCGACCCGGCCCGAGCTGCCCGCGTACCAACTCCGCGCCCGCGGCGAGAATTAGGAGAGACTGCGATGACATCTCGTCGTTTACTGCTGGGGTCTCTGGCCGCCGGTCTTCTGACGGTCGCCGGCCTCGCCGCCGCCGCCCAGGAGCTTCCGCCTCTGGCCACCCTGCCGCCGGTGCCGGTCCCGGCCGACAATCCCATGACGCCGGAGAAGGTCGAACTCGGCCGGCAGCTGTTTTGGGACGGACGGCTGTCCGGCAACGGCGCCATGGCCTGTTCCGTCTGTCACCTGCCCGAACTCGGCTGGGGTACCGCGACGCCGATCTCCTTCGGTTATCCGGGCACCGAACACTGGCGGAACTCCCAGACGATTCTCAACAGCGCCTACTACAACAAGCTGTTCTGGGAAGGCAGCGTCACCTCGCTGGAGGCTCAGGCCCCGGCGGCGGCCGGCGGCGGCGTGGCCGGCAACGGCGACGGCTCCATGATGGAGATGCGGCTGCGCTTCGTGCCGGAGTACGTCGAGGCCTTCCGCGAGGTTTTCGGGACCGACTGGCCGAAGATCTCCCAGGCCTGGCAGGCCATCGGCGCCTATCAGCGGACTCTGGTAACCGACCCGGAGCAGGTGCCCTTCGACCGCTATCTGGCGGGCGACGAGACTGCCCTCTCGGAAGGCGCGCTGCGGGGCAGGGACCTGTTCGAAGGGCAGGCGGGCTGCATCGCCTGTCACAACGGCGCCTTGGCGTCCGACCAGCGCTACTATGCTCTGGGCGTTCCCGCCGCGCCTCAGTTCGATGACGACTCGCTCTTCCAGATCACCTTGCGCTGGGAGCTCTATCAGAAGGGTGTGCCCGAGGCGGTCTACCGCGCGGGCGACGACGACCTGGGGCTCTTCCACGTGACCAAGCGGCCCGAGGACAAGGGGCGCTTCCGCACGCCGTCCCTGCGCGAGTTGCGCTGGACCGAACCCTATATGCACAACGGCGTCTTCGCGACGCTGGAGGAAGTGGTCGCCTTCTACAACGGGGGCGGCGGTGCCGGTAACACGGTGCTTTCTCCGCTCGACCTGGACGACCGGCAGCAGGCCGATCTCGTGGCCTTCCTGGAGGCCCTGTCGATGGACGAGCCTCTCCTGCAAGACCCTCCCGAATTGCCGCAAACCCAAACCTGGGCGGAGTTTCCCGATGAGCAAAACTGATCTGAAAGAGCCCGCGTCTCGCGCACGGCAAGTCCAACAGCCAGGTCTCTGTATGGCGCGCCGCGAGTTCCTGATCCTCGGCGGCAGCGCCGTGGCCGTGCTCGCCACCGTGGGCAGCGGCGCGATGGCCCAGCAGCTGGTCTCCAGCGGGTATACCCGTAAGGTGATCGGACGCCTGTCGGAGCTTCAGCCGGGGTCCGAGGTTTCCTTCACCTACCCGACCGACGATATCGAGAACGCCCTGGTGATGTTGAACGAACCCGCCGGCGGCGGGATCGGACCGGACCGCAACGTCGTCGCCTTCAACGTCGTCTGCCCGCACATGGGCAGCTACATGACCGGCACCTTCAAGGCCGAGCACAGCGTCATGGGGCCCTGCCCGCTGCACCTCTCCACCTTCGATCTGACCAAGCACGGCATGGTCGTCTCCGGTCACGCGAGCGTCAGCCTGCCGCAGATCGTCCTGGAGGCCGACGGCGACGAGATCGTGGCGACCGGCGTCATGGGGCTCTTCTACGGCTACAACCGCAATCCCTCCGGGGCGTAAGGGAAGCACTGTAATGACCGACATCATTGGTAATATCGAACGCGTGCCCTTGCCGCCGGTGACCGCCGAGTTGCTGACCACGGCCTGCTCCTACTGCATCGTCGCCTGCGGCTACCGCGTCTATCGCTGGCCCGTGGGCCAAGAGGGTGGTCCAGCGGCGGACCAGAACGCGCTCGGGATCGACTTCCCGACGGCGGGCGGGTCCTGGATCTCGCCGTCGCAGCACAACATCGCGATCCACGAAGGCCAGGAACACCATGTCGTGGTGATGCCCGATCCCGATACCGAGGTGGTGAACCCCCTGGGCAACCACTCGGTGCGTGGCGGAACCCTGGCCCAGAAGATCTACAATCCCAGGACCCCGACCCGCGACCGGCTGAAGTATCCGATGGTCCGCGTGGCCGGCGTGCTGACGCCCGTCTCCTGGGATCTGGTCACCGACGTGATGGCCGAGGTCTCCAAGCATGTGCTCCGGACTCACGGCGAGCACGCCTGGGGCATGAAGGCCTATTCATACGAGTATTTCGAGAACACCTACGCGATCTCGAAGCTGGTCAACCGGGGGATCGGCACGCCGGTCTTCGCGCCGCACGACAAGCCGCAGGCGGCGGAGGATGCCGCCGGTCTGGACGACAGCGGCGTCAACTCCTTCTCCGCCTCCTACGCCGACTGGGGCGCCTGCGACGTCGCCTTCCTGTCGGGCGTCGATCCCTACGAGACCAAAACGGTGCTCTTCACCGAGTGGATGATGTACGGCGAGAATCCGGCGAAGAAGATGATCTTCGTCACGCCGCACCGGACCATGGGCGTGGAGTACGGCCTGCAGAACGGCGGGCTCTGGCTGCCGATCACGCCGGGTACCGATACCGCCCTGCATCTGGCCATGGCCAAGATCGTCCTGGACAACGGCTGGCAGGACCAGGACTTCATCGAGCGCTGGGTCAACAACCGCTGGGAGATCGAGTCCGGCTACGGACGCGGCACCCGCAACACGCGCTGGCAGTGGCGGACGACCTGGGGCCGCTGGCAGAGCGACTGGGAGGACTATCAGGACTTCATCGCCAACGAGCCGGCCGCCCGGCTGGAGGAAGCCGCGGCCATCACCGGACTGGACGCCGACCTGATCGAGGCGGCGGCGGAGATGATCGCGCGTCCGCGCGACGACGGCAGCCGCCCGAAGACCTCCTTCATGCTGGAGAAGGGCAACTACTGGTCCAACAACTACATGAACACCGCCTCCCTGGCGTCGCTGGCCCTGGTCTGCGGGGCGGGCAACCGTCCGGGCCAGGTAATCTCGCGCGGCGGCGGTCATCAGCGCGGCGGCATGAGCGCCGGCGGCGGCCGTGGCTTCCTGAGCCCCGAAAAGCATCCCGGACGGCGCAAGAAGTCGCTCAACGTCGACCGTTGGGTGATGGACGGCAAGGTCAAGTTCATGTGGACCATCGGCCTGACCTGGTTCCCGGCGATGCTGGCGTCACAGGCGCTGTCCTCGCGGGTCGCCGACCTGACCGTGCGGAATCCGCATCACGCCACCAACGTCAACCGCGACCATCTGATCGAGACGCTGATCGCGCGGGTCGAATCGGGCGGCATGGTGCTGGTCGACTCCGACATCTATCCGGTCGACCCGCTCAACACGCAGTATGCCGATATCGTGCTGCCGGCCGCCGGCTGGGGCGAGGTGGACTTCACCCGCTGCAACGCCGAACGCCGCCTGCGTCTCTATTCCAAATTCAACGACGCGCCCGGCGACGCCAAGCCGGACTGGTGGGCGGTCTCGCAGTTCGCCCAGAAGATGGGCTTCGAGGGTTTCGACTGGACCGACTCCAACGAGATTTTCGAGGAGGCGGCGCGCCATTCCCGCAACGGCGTTCTCAACTACTACGCCCTGGCGGTCCAGGCGAAACGGGAAGGCAAGGCGGGTCACGAGAAGCTACGCGAATATGGGACGACCGGCATCCAGACGCCGATCCGCATGGTCGACGGCGAGCTGACCGGGACGCCCCGTCTGCACGACCCGGACAACGACTGGGGCGAGCTGGAGGACGTGACCACCGATAAGAAGTGGCTCTATGCCTTCGGGACGCACACCGGCAAGGCCAACCTGCTGAAGACACCCTGGGTCAACGATAGCTGGTCGGATTTCTACGAGGCGATCAAGCCGCGGGCCGAAAAGGGGGAAATCTGGATCACCAACGGCCGGGTGAACGAGACCTGGCAATCCGGCTTCGACGATCTGCGCAAGCCCGAGCTGGCCCGGCGCTGGCCCTGGCCGCACATCGTGATCCATCCCGACGACGCCGCGCCGCACGGCATCGAGTCCGGCGATCTGGTCGAGGGGTTCAACGACACGGTCTATGTTCAGGAGGGCGAGCCGGTCGGCGTGAAGTCCGACGACCTCAGCTTCACGAAGCTGATGGAGAACGGGCATATTCGCACCACGACCGGGCAGTTCGTCGCCGTCGCCATTGTCTCCGACGAGATGCGCCCGGGTGTCGCGAAGGCGGCCTTCAACTATCCGGGCTCGATGGCCAACGCGGTCTGCCACGCAGTGCCGGACCCGGTCAGCGGCAACTACCGCTACAAGCTCGGCCGCGGCGTGCTCCGCCGCATCGGGCCCTCGGCCTACGAGGAGAACTTCCTGGAGATGTCGCTGAAGCCCCGGCCGATCGTCAGCGGCTAGCGGCCTGCGCGACAGGTCTCGATTCGAGGTTCAGGGCGGCCCGCTTCGGCGGGCCGCTTTTTTCCTTAGGAGATGCTCGCCGCCTAGAGCCTGTTGTGATGGTATGGACTCGCTTCGCGGTTCCGCCGATCCCAAGAAACAGACTCTCACACTTCGAATCGAGACTGGATTCAACGGAATCGCCGGACCCAATAGGTGGGTCCGACCGATCACTATCTGGTCTAGGCCTCCATCGGATCCGCGAAGGGCGCCGTGGGCACGGCGCCGGTCGGGAGATCTCGCGCGGTCTCGTCCTGCGACAGAGCGGCAACCGTCGCCCACATGCGCTCTTCCGCCGCTGATTTCGGTGTGGTGAGGCGCAGGGCGGTCATGAAGAGCTCGCTGCTGGGCAGGCTGCCGGCGAGTTCCGTCAGGCTGCCCCGGCCGATTTCGCCCAGGGCCAGAGAGCGCGGCACCCAGGCGATCCCGACGCCGGCCACGGCCAGCTGGAGCGCCGCCGGGGTCAGGGCCGTTTCCGCCTTTCTTTGAATGAAACTGCGGGCCGGCAGCCTGGGAAAGACCTTGGCTTCCAGCAGGCTGCCGAGAAAGACGTCCGGAGGATAGGCGATGACCGGCAGCTCGCCCAGAGCATAGGCTTCGTTCAACTGCGTCAGGCGGTTCGTGGCGTAGACGGGGACCAGCCGTTCGCGGCCGACCGCGCAGCGCTCCAGGAAATCCTCGTCGGCGGCCAGCCTGTCGCCCTCGCTCTCGTAGATCAGAATGATATCCGCCTGCCGCGTCATCAGCAGGATGAGACACTCTTTACGATTGGCCGAGCGCAGACGGATGCTGAGATCCTGCCGATCCGACAGGCGGTTGATCAGATGGGGCGCCATCGCGGTGGTGATGGCGTGTTGGCTGGCGATCACCACGCGATTTTGTGCCGTACGGTCCTGCCGCTTCAGATCCAGTGTCAGTTGGCGCAGGCCGGCGGCGAGTTCCTGCATGCGCTGGCGCTGATCGAGCAGGGAAGTCTTGATCTGCACCGGTTTGCGAGTGCGGTCGAGCAGTTCGACCCCGATATGCTCCTCGATCGAGCGGATGCGCCGGGAAAAGGCAGGCTGGGTCGAAAAGCGTTTTTCCGCGGCCCGGCTGAGTGAACCGGTCTCCATGACGGCCAAGAGATCCTCGATCCACTCGAGACGCATGATGCTCTCACAATATGCAATGTAAGCATATTATTACGAAAAATTGGCATTTGCGCAAAGGATTGGATCACGCAAAGATCGGTTTTTGCATCACTTCGCGCCGCACGAAAGGTCCACCTCATGCATCTTGCCCGCTTCCCGCGCATCCATCTGGCGCATCTGCCGACGCCGCTGGAGCGGATGGACCGCCTGTCCAAGGAACTCGGCGGCCCGGAACTCTGGATCAAGCGGGACGACTGCACGGGTCTTTCCACCGGCGGCAACAAGACGCGCAAGCTCGAATTCCTGATGGCCGAGGCCGAGGCCGAGGGTGCCGACATGGTGGTGACCCAGGGCGCGACTCAGTCGAACCATGCCCGCCAGACCGCGGCCTTCGCGGCCAAACTCGGCCTGGACTGCCACATCCTGCTCGAGGACCGCACCGGCTACGAGGACAGCAATTACCGAGAGAACGGCAACGTCTTCCTGGATTACCTGCATGGCGCGACCGCCGAAAAGCGCCCTTCGGGTCTCGACATGCAGGCGGAGATGGAGGCCGTGGCCGATCAACTGCGCGCAGGCGGCCGCAAGGTCTACGCGATTCCGGGCGGCGGTTCGAATCCGACGGGCGCGCTCGGCTACGTCAACTGCGCGCTCGAGCTGGTCAACCAGGCCAACGAGCGCGGGCTGCGGATCGACCGGCTGGTTCACGCCACCGGCAGCGCGGGAACGCAGGCGGGCCTGGTGGTCGGCCTGAAGGCGATGAACGCGAACATTCCCCTGCTCGGGATCGGGGTGCGCGCGCCCAAGCCCAAGCAGGAGGAGAACGTCTATAAGCTGGCGGCGGCGACGGCCGAAAAACTCGGCTGTTCGGGCGTCGTGACGCGCGAGGACGTCGTGGCCAACACCGATTACGTGGGCGAGGGCTACGGCATTCCGACCCCCGGGACGATCGAGGCCATCGAGATGTTCGCCCAGCTCGAGGGCATCCTGCTCGACCCGGTTTATTCCGCTAAAGGTGCAGCCGGTCTCATAGATCTCATCCGCAAGGGGCATTTTGAACAAGGCGAACGCATCGTCTTCCTGCATACTGGGGGATCAGCCGCGTTGTTCGGTTATACGATGGCGTTCGATTACGCACCGCTGTCCGAGCCGATCGCGGCGCAGTAGCGGCGAAGGAAGGCGGGGCGATGTCCTCTCGACACTTGCCACAGGGCGCTCCGGGAGCCTTTACCGGTAGCTTCACCCAGCAAGAGCCGATTGGTGAAGAGGCCATCGCGGCCGCGGTCGAGGTCCTCCGGTCCGGTCGGCTGCATCGCTACAATACGCTCGGCGACGAGCTGTCGGAAGCATCGCGTCTCGAGCGCGACTATGCCGACTATCAGGGCAGCCGCTACTGCCTGGCCTGCGCGTCCGGCGGTTATGCCATGCAGATCGCGCTGAAAGCGGCCGGACTGCGGGCTGGCGAAGCGGTGCTCACCAACGCCTTCACCCTGGCGCCCGTGCCGGGGGCCATCGTCAATGCCGGCGGAGCGCCGGTCTTCGTGGAGATCACGCGGGACCTGGTCCTCGATCTCGATGACCTCGCGCGTAAACACGCGGACAGCGGCGCGCGTTTCCTGTTGCTGTCTCATATGCGCGGCCATCTGGCCGACATGGACCGGCTTATGGCCTTCGCCGAAGCTCATGGGGTCACCGTGATCGAGGACTGCGCCCACACGATGGGTGCGCAGTGGCGCGGTCGCAACAGCGGAAACTTCGGCTTGGCCGGGTGCTTCAGCACCCAGACCTACAAACATCTGAACTCGGGCGAAGGCGGGTTTCTGACCTCCGACGATCCAGACTTCATGGCCCG
The DNA here is from genome assembly GCF_003572205.1 of Algihabitans albus. Classification (NCBI taxonomy): domain Bacteria; kingdom Pseudomonadati; phylum Pseudomonadota; class Alphaproteobacteria; order Rhodospirillales; family Rhodovibrionaceae; genus Algihabitans; species Algihabitans albus. The sequence goes on along the minus strand of NZ_QXNY01000001.1, from coordinate 76,141 downwards.
CGCCATCGTGCTGTCCGGGTCCTACATGCAGTACGAACGGCATGGCGCCGCGCCGGGGCCGGAGGCCTTCGCCGATGTTCGCCTGGAGACGCCGAACTGGTCCGGACGGATGGACAATCTGCGTGCCGCGGTCTTGCGGCCGCAGCTCGCCGGTCTGGATGCCAACTGCGCGCGCTGGAACGAGCGCTACCGCGCGGTCGAGCGCAAACTGCGCAGCGTCAACAGTCTGGAGGTCCCGGTCCGCCCGCCCGAGGAGCGCTACGTCGGCAGCTCGATCCAGTTTCTCGTTCCGGGCATTTCGGAAGCGGCGGCGCGCACCTTTCTCGCCGCCACCGGGGCGCTCGGCGTGGAGTTGAAGTGGTTCGGCGACGAGGAGCCGGTGGCCTTCACCAGCACCCATAAGAGTTGGCGCTACCTCGAGCCGCAGTCGCTGCCGCAGACGGATGCCGTCCTCTCCGGGCTCTTCGACATGCGCATTCCCTTGACCTTCTCGCTCGAAGACTGCGCGCAGATCGGCGATATCATCGCCACCTGCGCTCAGACGCTTGCGGACAGGAGCGCGGCTTGATGGACAAGCCGTCGTTCCCTGTCGCCGCTCAGTCGCCGGCCAGCAAGTCTCCAGTCGGTATTCTCGGCGGCATGGGGCCCGAGGCCACCGTCCTGCTGATGTCGCGCGTGCTCGCCGCGACGCCGGCGCAGGACGACAGCGATCACGTGCCGCTGCTGGTCGACTGCAACAGTCAGGTTCCCTCGCGCATCAAGGCGCTGATAGAGGGAACCGGCGAAAGCCCGGGGCCGGTTCTGGCCGCGATGGCCGCACGGCTGGTCGCCATGGGTGCGACGGCGCTTGCCATGCCCTGCAACACGGCTCACGCCTACCTGCCCGAGATCCGCGCTGCGGCCGGCGAGGTTCCTTTGCTCGACATGGTCGGGCTGACGGCCGCGCGGCTCGCCGCGCTCGCGCCGAGACCGAAGCGGGTCGGTATGCTCGCTTCGACCGCGGTGCAGATCACCGGTCTCTACAGAGAGGCTCTGGCCGACCGGGGCATCGAGGAGATTTTCCCACAGCGGCAGGCCGAGGTGATGGAGATCATCCGCGCCGTCAAGCGCGGCGACGCGGGCGCGCCCGAGCGGGCGGCTCTGGCGGAAATCTCCGTCTCACTGATCGCCGAGGGGGCCGACGCGCTTGCCATCGCCTGCACCGAGATTTCGGTGATCGCCGATGGCCTACCGAGGGCCGTACCGATTCTCGACGCGATAGACGTGCTGGCCGCGGCGATCGCCGACGGCTGGAAGAACCAAAACGCCGTGCTTCGGCCGGGCCCGGCGATATCAGCGAAATCAGTCGGCCGAAAGAACAGGGAGTTTGCAACGTGATCAAGTCAACCACCCGTCTTGCCCTTGCGGCAGGCGTTTTCAGCATGGCGTCCCTGTCGACGGCCGCCCCTGGGGCTTCAGCCGCCGATCTGGTTCTGGGCGTTCCCAACTGGCCTGCGGCCAGCGCGACCGCCAACGTTTTGAAGCTCGTGATCGAGGAGAACTTCGGCCTCGACGTGCAGCTGCAGAACGGTACCAATCCGATCATCTTCGAGGCCATGGACCAGGGCTCGATGCATCTGCATCCCGAGGTCTGGATGCCGAACCAGCAGAACCTGCACGATCGCTACGTGAAGGAAAGTCAGTCGGTTATAATGAACGACAACCCGGTCCAGGCCGTGCAGGGGATGTGCGTGCCGAGCTATGTCGTCGAGGAGTACGATATCCGCTCGATCGAGGATCTGACCGATCCGGAAAAGATGGCGATCTTCGACAAGGACGGCAACGGACGGCCCGAGATCTGGATCGGTGCGCCGGGCTGGGCCTCCACGGCCATCGAGCGCATCCGGGCCAAGTCCTACGGTTACGACGAGGTGCTGGATCTGCAGGAGTACGACGGAACCGTCGCCTGGGGTGCGCTGGGGACCGCCGTCGATGCCGGAGAGCCCTGGCTCGGCTTCTGCTACGACCCGCACTTCATCTTCGTCGCCTACGATCTGACCTTCCTGGAGGAGCCGGAACACGATCCGGACACCTGGACCATCATCCAGCCGACCGACGATCCGGCCTGGCTCGAGAAGTCGGAGGCTTCGACGGCCTGGAAGGGGGCGACGCTCCACCTGCACTACGCAGCCAGCATCCAGGAGGAATTCCCGGAGGTTGCGGCCATGCTCGACGCCTACAAGATGCCGTCGGAGGCGCTCAGCGAGATGGGGTATGCCCTGACCCTCGAGGACATGGACCCCGCCGTCTTCGCCCGTCAATGGGTCGATGAGAACGAAGACGTCGTTCTCGGCTGGCTGACCGAATGATCCGCTGACCGAGTCATCCGTTGACCTCATGTGAGTCCTCGACCTCGTGACGATCGTGCGGCTGCCGGCTCCGTCGGCGGCTGCACGCCTCGTGGTGCGGCAGTCTCGCTGAGTCCGGATCTCGCCGAGTCAGGATTTCACTGGGTCACACTCTCGCAGGGTCAGAAAAGGTAGGGACCGTGAGTATGACGGAACCGGTTGTCGAGCTTTCCGGCGTTTGGAAAGTATTCGGGACTCAGGCTGCGGAGACGATCGCCGCAGCGAAGGCCGATGGCATTTCCAAGTCCGAGGCGCTCGACCGCTTCGGGACCGTGATCGGCGTGCGCGACGCGAACTTCTCGGTCGCGCGCGGTGAGATCTTCTGCATCATGGGCCTGTCCGGGTCCGGCAAGTCGACGCTGGTGCGCCACGTCAACCGCTTGATCGAGCCGAGTGCCGGCACGATCAGGGTGCTCGGTCAGGAGGTTGGCGCGATGGCGCCGCCGGCGCTGCGCGAGATGCGTGCCCGGCACATCGGCATGGTTTTCCAGCATATGGCGCTGATGCCGCATCGCTCCGTTCGCGACAATGTCGCCTATCCGCTGGAAGTGCAGGGTGTGCCCAAGTCGCGCCGCTGGGCGGTCTCCGATCACACGCTCGGGCTGGTGAACCTGGAGGGCTACGAGGACCGGCTGCCTCAGGAGCTCTCGGGCGGAATGCAGCAGCGGGTCGGGATCGCACGGGCCTTGGCCTCCGACCCCGAGATTCTCTTGATGGACGAGCCCTTCTCCGCGCTCGACCCGCTGATCCGACTGCAGTTGCAGGACCAGTTCAAGCTGCTGGTGGACCAGCTGAAGAAGACGACCCTTTTCATCACCCACGATCTCGACGAGGCGATCCGCATCGGCGACCGCATCGCGATCATGAAGGACGGCGTCATCGTCCAGATCGGCACGCCCGAGGAAATCGTCACCCATCCCGCCGACGACTATGTGCGTGAGTTCGTGCAAGGCATCTCCCGGCTCAAACTGGTGCGGGCGCACACCATCATGGAGCCCTTGTCCGAGGCCGAGCGGATCGCGCTCAACGGCGCGCCCCGGGCCGACGGCAACACCGATCTCGACACGCTGATCGATCTCTCGGTCGCCGGCGAGTCTCCCGTCATCGTCACCGATGGCGGCAACGACGTCGGCGTCATTACGAAGGCCACCTTGCTGCGTGGTATTCAGGGAGGAAGCGGATGAAACCCCAGACTTCGCCGGAGCCGCCTGCCATCTCCGCCGTCGCCGACGTCAAGGTGGATCACGCCGAACTCGACGCCTCAATCGCCAGCTTCGTCGAGCGCAGTACGGCCTATTACGCCCGCGCCTTTCACCGTATTCACGACACCACGCGGGGTATTCCGCTGACCTTCAACTGGGCTGCCGCCCTCCTGGGCCCGATCTGGGCCGCCGGGCGCGGTGTCTGGGGTTTCTTCTGGGGCTTTTTGATCCTGGAAATCATCGCCTGGGTGCAGATCGGGCGCGGGACCTGGGGAGAACTGGGGGCGGACAACCTGGCTCAGGCGGCGCGTCAAGAAGCGCGCGCAGGGGATTTCCTCGAACGCGCCGAGGCAGCGCGGCTGGCGGGCGAGGATCCGACCCGTTTCGAGACCTTGGCCGGCAACCTTCTGCGCGCGGCCGAGCGCAGCCGCGAGACGGCGGCGGCCGCGGCGGCGGATGCCATGAGCATTCTGGTGACCGGTCTGGTCTTACTGCTGGTGCTCAAAGTGGCTCAGGGCGTCTGGGCCAACATCGCCTACGAGAAGCAGTACACCCGTTGGCGGATCGATCCGGACTCCGTCTTCTCGGGCGTGCGGCCGCGCAACGTCGTTCTGGGGATCGTCCTGGCCTTGGCCGTCGCCCCCCTGACGATCTACCGCTTCACCGTCGAAGACGTCTCGCCCTTGCTGACGGCCTTTCCAGCCGATCCGGATCACTACACGCTCTCGGCCCGCTGGCTCGAATCCCAGATCGATGCCGCGGCGCGCGGCGGTGCCGGAGCTTTCGACTCGATCGTCCTGGCCGTGCGCGGTGTTCTCGACACAATCTCGCTTGCCCTGATGGGCACGCCCTGGCCGGTGGTGATGACCGTGATCTGCGTCGTCGCCTGGCGCTCGGCGGGGCCGCGCGTTGCCATCTTCACCGCCGCGGCCCTGGCCTATATCGCCTTTCTCGGCTATTGGGAAATCGCGATGGAAACCGTGGCGCTGGTCGGGGCGGCGGTCGTCATCTGCGTGATTGCCGGGATTCCCTTCGGTATCTGGTTCGGCAAGTCCCAACGCGCCTATCGCTTCGCCGAGCCGGTGCTGGATCTGATGCAGACGCTGCCGGCCTTCGTCTATCTGATCCCGATCATCGCGTTTTTCGGGACCGGCAATCCGCCCGGCATTCTCGCCACCATCATCTTCGGCATGCCGCCGGTGATCCGTCTGACAGCGCTCGGCATACGCGGGGTGCCGGAGAGTATCAAGGAGGCGGCGAGCGCATTCGGTGCGTCGCGCTGGCAGATCCTCAAGGATGTCGAACTACCGCTCGCTCTGCCCTCGATCATGACCGGGGTCAATCAGACCATTCTGATGTGTCTGTCGATGGTGGTCATCATCTCGCTGATCGGCGGCGGCGGCCTCGGTCAAGTGATCCTGGAAGCTCTGCAGTTCGCGGCGAAGGGTCCCGGTTTGCTCGGCGGTTTCGCGATCCTGTTCGTTGCCATGGTGATCGACCGGATCGTCCAGGGCGCGTTTCGCCGGGCCGATCAGAAGTAGTCCCCAAAAGCAGTCTTAGAGACCGGAACGAAAGACCGACGATGACGATCGAATACCTCAAGAAGGCAACGGCGCCAACGGAGACGGCCGAGCGCGACCTGCGCGAGACGGTGCAGGGCCTGCTCGACGAAATCGAGCGGGGCGGCGACGAGGTCGCGCGGGCTTACGCGCGGAGGTTCGACCGCTGGGAGGGCGATGTCCTGGTGTCGGAGGAGACGATCGCCGCGGCGGAGTCTCAGCTCTCCGAAGATCTGAAGGCCGATCTCCGCTTCGCCCACGGCAATATCCGCCGTTTCGCCGAGGCGCAGAAGGCGACCATTTCGCCATGCCAGATCGAGGTCGTACCCGGCGTCTTCGCAGGCCAGAAGCATATCCCCGTCCAGACCGCCGGCTGCTACGTGCCCGGCGGCCGCTACAGTCACGTCGCCTCGGCGATCATGACCATCACCACGGCGAAGGTCGCAGGCGTCGAGCGCATTCTCGCCTGTTCGCCGCCGCAGCCGGGCATCGGCATCCCGCCCGCGATCCTCTACACCATGAAGCTCTGCGGCGCCGACAGGATCCTCAACCTGGGCGGCGTGCAGGGCGTGGCGGCGATGGCCTTCGGCCTGTTCGGCTTGCCGCCGGCCGATATCCTGGTCGGGCCGGGCAACCAGTACGTCGCGGAATCCAAGCGCCTGCTCTTCGGGCGGGTCGGCATCGACATGGTGGCGGGTCCGACCGACTCCATGGTGCTGGCGGACGAGACGGCGGACGCGGAAACCGTTGCCTGGGACCTGGTCAGCCAGGCCGAGCACGGCGCCAACTCTCCGGTCTGGCTGGCCACCACCGACCGCGGTCTGGCCGAGGCGGTGCTGCAACGGGCGCCGGAATTGATCGAGGCCCTGCCGGAGCTGAACGGCGCCAATGCCGAAGCGGCCTGGCGCGACCATGCCGAAGTGCTGCTCTGCAGCGACCGCGAGGCGATGGCGCAGGCGGCCGACAGCTATGCGCCGGAACATCTGCACGTCCAGGCGGCCGACCTCGACTGGTGGCTCAGCCGGCTACGCGCCTACGGCTCGCTGTTCCTGGGGGCCGAGACGACCGTCTCCATGGGCGACAAATGTACCGGACCGAACCACGTGCTGCCGACCTCGGGCGCCGCGCGTTACACGGGCGGGCTGTCGGTCCACAAGTTCATGAAGACCGTCACCTGGCAGCGCGGGACGGCGCAGGGCATCCGCGAAATCGCCGCGACGACCGCGCGCATCTCGCGCCTGGAAGGCATGGAGGGACATGCCCGCGCCGCCGATTTGCGCTGCGCGTCCTGATCGCTTTCACCGCAGATCCGATTTACGCCAGGCGCTACATCCCGGCCCAGTGGCGTAACTGCTCCAGGTAGGCGTTGAGGTCTTCGCGGGTCTCGTCTGCCTGGTCGCGCAGTCCGTTGTGGCAGTCCAGGAGCCGGGCGACGAGGAAGTCGCCGCGTCCGATCGCGTGGAGGTAGCCGGTCAGCGCCAGGCGCGCATGTTCCCAGTCGGCGAAGAGAGGGTCGCCGAAGTCGCTGCCTACCTCACGCATCAGCAGGTCGGACTCCTTCCAGGCCGTGCGGATGCCGTCGATGCAGGTCCCCAGGGCGATCGACGACGAAAAGTAGCTCCCGAACTCCCGCGCGAAGCCATGGCTCTGCAGAAGTTCCGGGAAGGCTTCATCCGCGCGTGTCGGCCGCTCGTGGTAGCGGGCAACGAAGTCCTCCTCCGTGAGGATTCTCAGCACTTGCTGCAATGCGCCGCAGTTGGCCCGGAAGCGCAGGCGCAGCGCCAGAAGCTGGCCGCCGACACCGTAGACCTTGTCGCTCTGGGCCGGCAGTGCGCCGGATCCTTCGATCAGGCTGGGCACTAACATCAGATCCCCCAAATTGTATCCCTTGCACAAATGACTACTACCTCATTCGGATAGGAGAGAGAAGCGCGGCGACTCGACCGGACGGTTCGACGTGAGACCTTTGCGAAACGGCACGAAGGCGTATGATTTGGTTAAAACCGCTCGATGGAGGAAAAAAAGCGATGCAGCCCGAAGAGATCCTCGCCTGCCCACCACGCGTTCTGAGCCAGGACCAGCGTGCCTTTTACCTTGAGAAAGGTTATCTGCTGGTTGACGAGCTGATCGATGCCGAGACCATCGCCGGCCTGAACCGTGTCACCGCGGCCTTCGTCGAGAAGAGCCGGGAGCGACGCGAAAGCGACGGTGTCTATGATCTGGCACCGGGACACTGCGCCGATGCGCCCCGCGTCCGCCGCCTCAAGACGCCGGACGCTCAGGACAAGGCTTACTGGGATTTCGCTTGCGGTTTGTTGGCGGACGTCGCGGCCGACCTGGTCGGGCCGAACGTCGCCTTTCACCATTCGAAACTGAACTTCAAATGGGCGGATTCCGATCCGACGGCCAACGCCGTTCGCTGGCACCAGGATGCTCCCTTCTATCCCCATACCAACTACAGCCCGCTGACCATTGGCACCTACCTGACCGATGTCGCAGCGGACGACGGACCGCTTATCGTGCTGCCGGGCAGCCACGACGGGCCGCTCTACGACCACTACGACGCGGCCGGGACCTGGACGGGGTGTCTGAGTGACGCGGATGCCGCCGGTCTCGACACCAGCCAAGCCCAGGTGCTGGCCGGGTCAGCCGGTTCCATCACCGTGCATAATTGCCGCAGCGTTCACGCTTCCGAGCCGGCGCGCAGTTCGACCGCACGACCGTTGCTGCTCAACGCCTACACCTCGGCCGATGCCTTTGCCTACACGGCCAATCCCTCGCGCTCCCGAAACGACCGGGCGCTCCTGCGTGGCGAGGCGGTGCGCTGGGCGCATCACGATCCGCGACCCGGCCAGGTACCGCCCGACTGGTCGAAAGGCTACACCTCGATCTTCGCGGCTCAGGCCGGAGAAGAGCAGGCGGCGGAGTAAGGCCGGCACCGGCGGTCTTCGAGAGCGAAACCCTTCGAGAGCGAAACCGCCGACCGGCCGGTCAGGCGGCCCTACGACCACCCACCGACCCTTCGCGGAGGAACCCGGATCTCAGCGCAGGGGTGCCAGCAGGTCGGCGACTTCCAACAGGATGAATTCGTTGTTGTCGGCCGTTCCGATCTCGCGACCGGTGGAGAAGGGCAGGTTGTTGTCGTTGGCCACGATGATGTGGCGGTCGTCGACCAGATCCACGTCTTCGATGGTCACAAAGGGGAAGGTGAAGACGCCGTCGATCGTTCCGCCGAGGGCGACGCCGTCGGGGTCGGCGATGTCTAGCAGATCGACGTAGCCGAGTTTGGCCACGTTGCCCTGGGCGTCGGTCTGGCCGAAGTCGACCAGGTAGACCCGTTTGAACTGGGCCGGTGCGTTGAAGCAATCGGGTGCCACGGCCCCATTGCAGCCCAGGCGCGGATCGCCCTCGTTGCCGTCGCGTTCGATCACCAGCGCCAAGGTCTCGCTGATCATGTTGAAATCGCCGATGTTGTGGCCGTCGGCCTCCAGGGTGTAGCGCCACTGGTTGTCGGTGAATTCGCCGGTCTCGACGTCCAGTTCGATGATCCGCAGCACCTGTTGGCCGTTCTGACGTTCCCAATCGCCGGCTTCGGCATCCCAGAGCGGGGCCTCGAACATCGGGCGTAGAAAGCGGCCGTCCATGGTCTGAGCCATGCCCTCGAAGCCGCGGCTGCGGCGGACCCGGAAGTCGACCGCTCCATCAGGCGTGGCGGGCAAGCTCAGGCTGTAGTGGTCCGGCGACTTGACGATCTCGCCCTCCACCTCGGTCTCGAGAAAGCGTACGACGCGGCCTTCCAGATCGGTGGCGAAGATGTAGGGGCCGAACTCGTCGCCGAACCAGATCAGATCGCCGACCGGCTGAATGCCCTCGAGATCGAAATCGCCTCCCGTCAGGTAGCGCGTGTCGGTCGCCTCCGTGACGATCCGGAAGGGCACCACCCCGTCAGGGTCGCGCAGAAAGATGGTCTCGAGCAGTTCAACACGTCCGCTCTCGAAGTCCGGCTTGACGCGCAGGGCCATCAGCATCGCGTCGGGCGAGTTCGCCTTGTTGCCGAAGCCATTGTCGATCAGGACCAGGAATTCCCCGCCGCCGAGTGTCTTGATGCCGGAAAAGCCCTGGATCGGCTGGCCGGTGAAAGGCAGGAACAGGCCGGTCATGCGCGGCGCGGCCGGATCGGACAGCCAGGTCTGGCCCTCGCGCGTGTAGAGGCTTTCGTCGCGCAGGTTCTCCGGCCCGGTGAACTTGCCGGAGGTGTGGAAGAGGCTGGGCGCGTCGGCCGGCGCCGGGACGAAGGTGCTGGCCGGCAAGGCGGCATGACCTACCAGTTTGGCCTCGAACTTGACGGCCTCCGCGGCGAGTGCGCTCGGCGCCGCAAGCAGAAAACTCGCGGCGACCAAGCCGCCGATCCTTCGCGTGAGTTGCATCTCCGCCTCCCTTGTTTGACGCCATACGACCGAAGGCGGCAAGCTAACGGCGGTAAATCACGACTCCATTGCGGCTGTATGACGCTTTCATGCCGCCCTCGACACAGCTTCGTGACGGCTTGCGGAATCGGGGGGCGGAGTCCCCTCTCTGGATTGGCAGTCAGCGGGACAGGGGCGGAGAGGCGAGGTCGCCAGGAGCGCTGTCTTTGGCCGGATCGTCCCGGTCCTTTTCGCCTTCGCAACGCCGGGCCAGCAGCGCCGCTTGGGTGCGGTTCTGTACACCCAGGCGTTCGAACAGGCCGTGCATGTGCACCTTCACCGTGGAATCCGAAATTCCCAGCCGGCGACCGATCTCCTTGTTCGCAAGACCGAGGCCGAGGCAGTGCAGAATCTCTTGCTGCCGCGGTGTCAGGGGCGGCAGTTCCGGCCTGTCCTTGGCCCCCGGTGCGGAGCAGCCCTCTGCGCTTGCGGCGTGCAACGCGGCTTCGTTCGGCAGGAAGCGCGCGAAGGCTTCGCTTGCGGCCGTCAGCTCATCGGGGAAGAACTCTCCCCCCGCCAGGACCGTTTCCAGCGCCGCGAGCAAGGTGTCGGGCGAGTCCGCCTTGCAGACATAACCGTGGGCACCCTGTTGTCTGGCCGAGCGGATAACGGAGACTGCGCGGGACGAGGAGAAGACGATCAGCGGGACTTCCCCCGACTTGCGAGTCACGGTCGTGAGATTATGAGACGGACTGAGATCGGGCATGTCCAGATCGACGACGATAAGATCCGTACGTCCCATCTCCAAAGCCAACAGAAGGGCGTCATAGGTGCCGACACGACGGATATCGGCCTCTGCTCCATAGCGGTCGCGCAGCAAGGATGCTGTCGCATCGCGCACCATGGGATGGTCGTCGGCGATTATCGCGCGCATCGTTTCCTCCCCGCTTGCCCCACGCGTTTGAGAGTTCTTCTTTTTTAGTTGTCTTAGAAACTCGTCAAACGAGCGCCGCCGGAGCAACTCTTCAAGTGAAGTTCATGTCTTCTTTGGCGCTGTGACAAAATTCAGACCTGTCACTTGTTTGATTTTATAATTGATCATTTGGATAGTTCGATCCACCGTTTCTTACGATCTACCTCTTTCTGGCCAGATACCCCCTTGGGAAAAAAGCCGTTCTACAGGGAGTAGAGCGAGGAGCCGGACAGACAGGTGATCTCGCTTGCGACCCAAGCGAAACTGACCGGCATGACGCAAGGATTTCGACAACTTCTGCTGGTTTCGACTCTGGCCGTTTCGACGATTGCCCTATCTGGCTGCGTGGCACTTACCATCGCCGGTATCGCGACCAACGTCCTGAGCTCCGCGATCGGCGGCGGTGCTGGAGCGCCGGAGGGCGCGACCGCTCCCGGCGCGCAGATTCAACAGGCTCTCTCCAGACTGGACGATCAGGTCTCGCCAAGCTGCACCGCGCGCTTGGCCGGGCTGCGCGTCGAACAGGATGGTTCCAGGGGTGCCGGCGACGGGGCCAGGGCGGCAGGCGTCTGGGGCGAGTCCGACTGGCGGTTCGAAAGCCTCGACCGGAGCCCGAAGCCGGCGGACATGCCGCTTTCGGCACCCCGTCCGCTGCCGCGCGAATTCAGCGGCCCTCCGGCGCCCGCGCCCTCGTCGCCACCAAGTGTGACATCAGATGCGCCATCAGGTGCAACACCGGGCGCGTTTCAGACGGCGGCGGCTCGGCAGGAGAGCGTTTCGGGTAAGCGTTGCAGTGTGCGCCCGGCGTGTCTGCCGGGGATGGCTGCGCCGGTCTCCATGATGGTCTGCGAAGGCAACGACCAGGGCGGGCCGGCGGAGGTGCCGCAAGGCGTCCGAGCGCCGCTCGGCGCGCAGAGGGCCGCAGGCGCCCGCTAAAACAAGGCGTCGCCCGCCACTCTTTCGCAGCCTCCCTTTTCAAGGCTTGGAGCGATGCCGGGCGTGGGGCAGGATTCGTAATGCAGTCCCAGCTAAAGTAAAAGGGCGAGACGGCTTTCACCGTCTCGCCCTTGGCCTGCCGAAGGAACGTTTCGGATCTATTGGACGGACGATGGATCGCCGTCCCCGCCGGCGGAATCGCTGCCGCCGTTCAGATCGTTCAGCGCGTTCGAGAGGCTGCCGTCGCCTTGATTGTTCTGCGTCGAGTCGACGTCGGAGCTGGCGCCCTGATCGCCGATCGCGTCCTGATCGGCGCCGACGTTGCCGGTCGAGTTGTTCAGGATCACGCAGGCCGAGTTGGCGTCGGCGTTCGCGGTACCCGAGTCGCCGCCGCAGATCAGATTGGTCACGTTGTAGTCGAGACCGCTGCTGCCGGACGAGGTCCTGCCGCTGTTGTCGAACATACCGCTTTCCGCCTGCTTCATGATGACCGCCAGCGAGGCGCGGTCGCGCCCGGCAAAGCCGAAGGGGCGCTCGTACATCTGCGCGGCTGCGGGCGGGATCGTCAGGATCAGTGCCGCTAGAAGCAGCGGGACCGGCGAGATCGTGACGCCGGCGGCGGCCGTTCTGGTGAGCTTCGTCATGGTTATGTCCCTTTCCGTGAAACGGTGACAGGCAAGGGGTCCAAAGGAAATGAGGGAAGCCGGCTTGCCGGCTTCCCTCGAAGGTCAGGTTGGCACTTACTCGTCGCCGTTCGGGCTGAGCGGCGAGGAGACGGAAACGTTCAGGTTGTTGCCGATCGCCGTTGCGCTGGAGTTGACCAGGGCGCGGTCGATCTGCCCGAGCTTGATGTAGTTGTCGACCGTGACACCGCCGACCTGGGAGTTGGCGGTGATGTTGGCGTAGGCGAACTGGTTGACGTCGGCGAGCAGAGCCGCGTCGTCCGGGGTCGCTGCGTCGACCGTGATCGACTTGTTGTTGCCGATCGCCGCCGCCGAGCTGTCCACCGAGGCGTTCAGGATGTTGTAGACCTGGGAGTCGGCGGAGATTTCCGCTTGCTCCAGGCCGCCCAAGGCCGCGGCGGTCATCAGGGTCAACGTGGTTGCCAACCCGGTGTTCACGCCCTCGTGCAGCAGGTGACCCCAAAGGGAGCCGGCGGCGTAGAGAGCGTAGAGATCCCCGTCGGTTTCGACGGACATGCTGTGGGTCATCGTCTCCGTTTCGAAACTGTTGGAGGACGCAGCCTCCGAAGCCTGGTTGAATGCCCAGGTCTTGCTCCCCTCCAGGGCCAGGCTGGCCGCCGTCGTGGACTCGAAGTTGGCCGCGTTCTCGGAGGTCGAGGAAGCGGTTTCCGAGGCCGACAGTGTGCCTTCGGCGGTCAGGTCGGCTGTGGCTTCGAAGTCGGCCGTGCCGTCGAACTCGCCGGTCGCGTTTGCCGTAAGGCTGGCGAACTTCAAGTTCTTCTCCAGGTCGGCGTCGAAGGTGCCCTCGAAGTCGGCCGTTCCCTCGGCGTCGAGCGAGGCGGTCTTCGCGAAGTCGGCGTTCAGGTCATGCGAGCTGTTCCAGGTCGCCGAACTCGTTTCGCTTGCGGACTCGTTGGCTGCGTAGTCCCAATTGAAGGATCCGCCGAGCGACGCCGTCTTGGCGAGGTCCCAAGACTCGGAGGAGCTGTCCATTTCGGACTGGCTCGTGGTCGTCTTCTCCTCCGTCACGGTGAAGCTCCCCAGCGGCTCGTCCTCGTCCGCGTTGAAGAGGATCTGCGTGTCGTGCACATCGGTCTTCACCGCACTGGTGATGTTGGCGTTGTTGCCGACGGCCACCGCGGCACTGACGACCTCGGGCAGTTCCACGGTCGCGTCGAAGGCCATCGCCTCGCCGGGGATCTCGACTTCGACGATGAAGTCGGCCGTACCGGTGAAGTCGCCGGCCGGATCGATACCCGAGTTGTTGATGGTGTCCGACACGTCCGCGAGAACGTTGTCCTCGGAATCGGTGACCTGCGCATCGGCGAGGGCTTCGAGTGTGGTGTCGCCGGTGGCGGAGGCTTCGCCGGTCAGAGTCAGGGTCAGAGGCACTGCGACGGTGCCGCCTTCGCCCGCGGGCTGATTGTTGGTCACGTCGGTGACGAGCGACGTGGCAGTCACGTCGCCGATGTGGATCTGCCAATCCTCGACCACGACGAGGCCGCTCGGCTCCAGATCGGCCGCGAAGGTGAATTGCTGGGTGATGTCGGTATCCACATCGAGGTCCCAGCTCCAGTTGAGCTCGTCGAAGGCGAAGGCCTGCGACGATCCCAGAGCGGCAGCGGCGACGATCGCCGTGCCTGCCAGAAGGCGATATTTGATCATCTCACGACTACTCCTGTTTCGTTTGGTTCGCTTCAGGATTCGAACCGCTTCAGGTGTTCGCCCATGAAGTCGGTCTTCACGAGGTCGCACCCATCACTGGCCGGCAGACCGAGGAAGTCCGTCATGATCTGGTAGACGGCCATCTCGACCACCGAGCGAACGCCGAGCTGAAGCGGTTCGTTTTGGATCCGCCCGGCGTCGAATTCGACCAGGGTGTCTCCGAAGAAACGGAAGATGTTGGCCTCGACTTCGAAGCCGTAGATCTGTTTCTGCAGAGAGGTGACGTAGGGGACAGAGAAGTTGCGCGAGTTGATGACGCGCAGATCGAGCGCGACGTTGATCACGACCGTACGCACGCCGCCGCCGATGCCCTTGACGAAGAGCTGGGCACCCTCGCTGACGATGTTGTAGTTCAACTCCGTCAGGGCGCCGACCAGCACGAAGTCGGAGGCCGGGAGCTGCCCGTAGTCTTCGATCTGGCGATTGAGTCGCCCCTGTTCGGACAGACGCACTTCAGCGAGCGGGATTCGCAGATCGAAGCGCTCGACCATCCGCGCCTTGCCCGTCTTGTAGAGAGCGGAGATCATCATCTCCGTGGAGCCCTGGGTCAGCGCGTGGCCGTTTTCGTCGTAGTTGATCTGACCGGTCTTGTCGGCGATCTCGCCGACCGCGAAGATCGGCAGGTTGTTGCCCGGCAAGTCCCTGAGGGTCCCCAGGCAGGTGCTGTAAGGGGTCTGGTTGTCGGTCACCGGGAACGAGAAGGTCGGCTCGACGCCGTTGTTCGGATAGGGGCCGGTCGAGCAGCCCGCCAACAGAAGGGCGCCTGCGACGGCGGCGGCCGTCCCGAGCTTGCCCAGTGCCCTATTCATGTCCTGGCCCTCCCGCTGCCCTGGATCTCCGGCTCGCGCTTGGGGGGGGCTTTCGTCCTCCCTCCGAAGGCCGGGACCCGAAGGCCCGGACCCGAAGCGCGAGCAACGCTAATTGCTTGAACCCAAGTATCGGCGGAGGCGTGCCGTGGCGGACAGATGGCAAACGGGCGTCGATCGAGGGCGTTCGGTCGAGTGGGCGCGCGCAACCGGATAACGCCATCGCCGCCGGACGAGGCCGCCTGTCCGAACGGCGGATCGCCGAATGGGCAAGCGTCTATCCACTTGCGCCATGCCGGACGAATCCGGTGCAGGCTTCTGTCCGGTCAGACACTTGGAGGGCGGCTTGGCCGGCCGCTTAACTGAGGTCGGCGCCGACGTACCGGTTGGCAGGCTGCGGCCCGTCAGTCGGAGAAAAACAAGAAAGCAGGGAGTGGCGCGTAACATGCGGGTGCTATTGATCGGAGCCGACCGAAGTCCGGCGACCCTGGCCGAAGAGCGACTGCGCGCGCTCGGCGCCGTCCAGGTCGAACGCGCGTCGCGCCTGTCCAGCACGCTGCTGGGACGCCTGCGGAGCGATCGCCGGGCCTACCATGCGGCCGTCGTCTGGCACGAACTGCTCGAGTCTCTGGATCGCCTGAGCCTGCGGGACTACGCGGCGCTCTCGCGCCGGATGCCGATCATCGCCTTGATGTCGCTCGGCGACTGGACTCGGGGTCGCTCCGGCGCCGTACTCGCGGACGGATGGGTTTTTCTGGAGGCGGACCTGGCGGAGCTGCCGACGATCGTTCGGCTCGCCGAAGCCGGTTACTGGACCGCCCCGAACTCCCTGGTCGGGCCGCAGCGCCACTCTCTGCGGCGACGGCAGGCGGTGCTTGCTCTTTCCATCGATCAGATCAAGGTTCTCGGCCAACTGGCCGGCGGCCATAGCAATCGGGAGATCGCCCGGCAGTTGCGCCTGTCGGAAGCCGCCGTGAAGAAGACTGTGCATGATATCATCAGGCACCTGGGTCTCTCGAACCGGACCCAGGCGGCCGTCATGGCCTTCTCGGTGCGTCTCGGCCGTGACGCAATGGCCCCCGAGAGACCGCACCTACCGGTTTGACGGCACATCTCGGCTTCGCAGCCCAAACTGTCAGCTCTATCCAGCAAGCGAGCGACGTCGCCGGATCGCGGAACGATCCGGCGACTCTTCGAAGATCCGAAGATCTCCTCTATTCGGCGGCGAGAGACGCCGCCGCGAGTCCTTTGGAGCTGTCCGGACCGCTGCTGCGCTTAAGTGCCCAGATCGCCGCCTGCGTGCGGTTGCCGGCGTCGGTTTTCTTGAGGATCGACTTGAGGTGAACCTTTACGGTGGACTCGGTGATCTCGAGCCTTCGCGCGATCAGTTTGTTCGAGTCTCCATTCACCAGACAGCGCAGCACCTGCGCCTCGCGATCCGACAGATTGTGCGCCCGAATCCGCTCCATGCAGATCTGCGGTTCGACAAGCTGCCGGGAGTAGTCGACGATGATGGAGGCTAGGCGCGACGGGAATACCTTCTCGCCGAGACGCAGAAGCCGCAGGCTGTCTGCCAGGGATTGCTGTGAGATATCCTCCAGAAGATAGCCATCGAGCCCTGCGGCGAAGCAGCGGCTCATGGTGTCGATGTTGATGTCGTTGGTCATCAGCACGATGCGGGCATTCTCAAAATAGCCCCGTCCGCGCGTCACCAGATCGACCGCATTCTCCCGCTGCCCGGAAACGTCGATCAGCAGAATCATCTGTCCGTCGTCCTCGAAGAGGCGTCCGCAATTGTGCAAATCGGTGAGCGACACGGCCTGTACGATCTCGCCGAGTTCCATCTCCAACAGCAGGCTGGCGAGGCCGGCGCGGAACAGCGTGTTCTGGCTCACCAACACGACGACACTGTTTGTTTGTACGGTTCCCATCTCTTTTGGCTTCCTTCCTGTTGCCGGCCGGCTCCCCAAAAAGCGCCGTCAAGTTCCACCTTCCTGGTGTTCCGTCCCGCCAGTTTTTCTCAATCCGGAATCGGGAGCTCCGTCGCTCCGCCATCCGGCCGGGTCGCAGGCTCTTTGTTTCGGGAGCCGACGACCCTTCGTGCCCCTCTACTCCTTTTGCCGGTCGAGCCAGCCTTTCTGTACGGGGCATCGTTATAGGATGCCTCCCTCTCCCGACACGCGCCATTGGCTTGACGGGCTAGACCGGCCGGCAGGCCCGCCGGCCGGCTCCAGCCCCCGAAAGTCGATCCTCTTCGGGGTTTTGGAGCCTGCTCGGCCGATCCGGTGGGATGCGAACTGGGCCGGTTCGACTAGATCGACGGTACTAGTCCGTCTCGAAGGTTGTCGAACGCGAAAACCCCGGCCTCGAACGCCCTAGGAGCGAGACCGGCGGATCAAGCGTCTCGATAGTCGACTCCGCAGCGGTCGACCCTAAAGCGTTCGAACGGGCCGAACCGGCTGCGGGCTTACTTCACGAGACCGTTGGCGGCGGAGAAGCCCATCAAGGAGATCGGGGCGATCACCATGCGATCGCCCGCCTTATAGGCGACCACGCCGCCGCGGGCCGTGGCGAAGGCCGCCTCGACCGACGCTTGCTGTGTCGCCGCGACCGCCGCCTGACAGGCTTGCGGATCGCAGTCGGAGATCGTCAAGCCGGCCTGCCAACCGCTGTCGAGGCGGACGGCCAGAGGCTCGCCCAGGTGGCTGTTGGGACTGACGCGGAAGGCCATGCGCTTGCCGCCGCCCTCGGCCGCCGTGCCGATGACCAGTTGGACGCCCTGACCGTCGTAGTGCGCGGCGCAGCCGCTGCCGCCGCAGGTGACCTTCCAATCCTGCACGGTTTTGGTCTCGGCGACCGCCGGCCCGGCCGAAAGCGCCGCGAGCGCCAGCACCGCGCAGACCGTGGAGCGCAGATTGCCTCTGCCCGGATTCTCTGTGCCTAGGAGGTTACGAATCTTGTCCATGGAGACTTCTCCCGTTGCTGGAAAGGCCGCTCCTGGAAAAACCGCGCGAGACAGCGTCGCCGTTCCTGGTGCGATTGCCGGGGTCACGCTAGGAGGCGGGGGAAGGCTCTCGCAATTCTCCGGCCAGACGGGCCGGCTGCGGCCGGCGAGGTAGAAGCCCCTCGAAAGAGGTGGAGATCGGCGCAGACTACCTCGAACGTTCGGGGAGATGCCGTCGCATCGGGATGGTCTGGGGCGGGGATCGTTGAGACCCTGCCGCGAAGCGCCCATCATACAGTCTGTCGTGGCGCGAAGGCGATCTCCGCCGCCGCCGGCAGCGACGCAAGTCCGGCGAATTTCGTTGCCCAATCATCGGCCGCCCATCGGGAGATTCCGGCATGGTCCGCGTTCCCATCACCGCGAAGCTGACAGTCCTCGGCGCTGCGCTGCTTTACCTGTCTCTGGCTATGCCGGCTCAGGCTCAGCTCAACAACAAGCCCTTTTCCTTCAACACGCCGGACGGTGGCGTCGGCATGTCCACGGCCGGTAGGCAGGCGATGATCCTGGACCAGGTCTTCGGGATTCGTCCGAACGACCTGGTGCGCGATTCTCTCGGCGCGCTCGGGACGGTCGAGCAGAGCCAGGGCGGGAGCGTCGTCTTCCGCGATGCCAGCGGGCGGATCATTCCCGGCTTTCGGGGCAGGAGCTGGCGCGGCCCCGGCGATTTCGCGGGCTCCTTCAACGCCTTCTTCGCGCCCGGCAGCGGCGATGGCTTCAGCGGTTACCGCTATGCCACTTCGGCGGCCGGCACCATCGGCGGCTGGACCAGCCAGCTGGATCCGCGCGGCGGCGGCTATATCCGGGTAAGCGGCAGCCCCATCGATGCCTGGACTTCGATGGTGGGCATGCTCGCGCGCTAGAACGTGACACCTGCTCCAGGCAGGCCAGTGGGAAACACCACCGCTCCTTACCTCCATCGTTTGCGCCTTCCCCCCTCCGAACAGTGGAGGACCTCGTCTCTGGACCGCTAGCTTTAGGGTCGAAGGACGGAGGAGGTGCGAATGCCTAGCAAGATCTTTCCGATCCGCCCGGCGAGTCTCGCCGCGATCCTGCTTATGGCTCCCGGTGCCGCGCTGGCGTCTCCGGCCGACGAGGGCGAGGCGCTGGCCCTCGAGAACTGCGCGAAGTGCCACGAAGTCAGTGGTGAGTCGTTCGGCGGTCCACGGCCGACGCTCTACGAGATCGCCGGCCATTCGCGCTACTGGACACCGACGCGCTTCGATGCCTGGCTGTCGACCACGCACGGGCCGATGCCTCAGTTCCGCATGACGTCCCAGGACATCTATAATCTGATGCAGTACCTCGAACGTCTGCGCAGCGACGCCAATCTCGCGCCGAGCTTCTGACACGCAAAGTTCATGCGCTTTGCCGAACCAGCGACGCTAGGGTGCGGTCCATGCTGGCGTCCCTCTCCGACCTCTTCGATCTTTACGAAACTCATGGCGGCGACCGCTACGGCGAAGACGTGACGCAGGTTCAGCACGCCTTGCAGTGCGCCCTGCAGGCGGAACAGGCTGCCGCCTCGCCGGCTTTGATCAGCGCGGCTTTGCTGCACGATGTCGGCCACCTGCTGCACAGGGATGCGGGCGCGGCCATCGCCGCCGGTGTCGACGACCGCCATGAAGCCTTGGGCGCCAAGACGCTGGCCAAGGTCTTCGGACCGGAGGTCGTCGAGCCGGTCGGTCTGCACGTGGCGGCCAAGCGCTACCTTTGCCACGCCGATCCCGGTTATTGGGAGGTCCTGTCGGAGGCCTCGAAGACGACTCTGATTCTACAGGGTGGACCCATGAGGAAGGCGGAGGCCACGGCCTTCATCGCGCGCCCCTTCGCCAAGGAGGCCGTGCGTCTCCGGCGTTGGGACGAGGCGGCCAAGCAGCCGGATCTGAAAACTCCGGACCTGACGCACTACAGGTCCATCGCCGCGCGCTGTCTGCCCGATGCTTAGCACCGCCGGATCGAGAATGCCCCGCCCGACTGGGCTGGGATGGGTCGGCTATCTCCGGAGTCGCCAGATTTCCGGGAACTCCGGCTCATCTCTTCCCGAACTCCGTTAGAAAAGCGCCCTTCCGGTCTCGGGCGACTGCGCCTTTTCGGCGCGACTGGCTCGCTGACGAGGCCGAACAGTTCGGCCAACAGAGATTTCGATGTCTCGCTGCCGGCAGAAAACGCTTTTTCATTCAATGTCTTACGGTAACGCCAGGTAAAGATCGCCGAACCGCGCTTCGGGTTTTCCGCCAGCCGAGGATCGTAGGGTTTTCTTTACCATTTTATTCGAACCTGCATAGTCTGTCATGAAACTGTAATGCAGGAGGCTGGCATGCCGTTCTTCAGTTTGGTTGTCGTGACCTGCTTGTCGGCGCCGCTTTGCCATTTCGATTCGGCCGACAGCTTTGGACTTCTGGTGCGCTCGGCCGACGAGTGTCGGACGGTGGCGCAACAGATCGCGGAGTCGCGGGCGTTCGGCCGCGGCTACGAGGCCGAATGGCAGTGTTCCGCGCCCGAAGTGGCCGGGACCTGGCATGTCCTGACGAACGGCGAATCTTCGAACGGGCTCTGGAGCGAGGCTCAGGCGAAGCGCTGACCCCGCATGCCGTGCCGTCGGCTCTGCTCCGGATATCCGGTTCAGGCCGGGCCGTCTTGTCTCGAGCCGGGACTCGGCTCCGCGGCCTTCGGCCCGTCCGACTCCGGCTTCTTCTCGTCTTTCACGTCGGGGTCCGCCGCGCCGTCTTCGTTTCGCTCGATCAGTTTGGCCACGTCTTGGCTGCGCACGCGAAGGGCCGGGGCTCCGCCCTCCTTGTCTTCGCCCATGTAGAGGGTGACATGCGGGAAGGGGATCTCGATCCCCGCCTCGTCGAAGCGGCGCTTGATGATTTCGTTGTAGGCCCGGCCGATGGCCCACTGGTCGCCGCCGCGGCACTTGATGCGGGCGCGGACCACCACGGCGGAATCGCCGAACTGGGTGACGCCGTGCATCTCCAGCGGTTCCAGGATCCCGCCGCCCTTCTCGCCCTCCTTCAGCTCGTCGAAGGCTTCCTGCATGACCTGCTTCACCTCCCCGATGTCCTCGCGGTAGGCGACGCCGATCTCCGCCAGATGATAGGCGAAGCCCTTCACGAAGTTCGACACGCTGTCGACCGCGCTGAAGGGAATCAGATGGTAGACGCCGGAGAGGTCGCGCAGCGCCACCGAGCGCACGGTCAGTTTCTCGACCACACCGGTGAGCCCGGCCAGGGTCACGACGTCGCCTTCGTTGAGCGCGTTTTCGAACTGAATGAAGGCACCGGTGATGATGTCCTGCACCAGCTTCTGAGCGCCGAAACCGATCGCTAGACCGACGACGCCGGCACCGGCCAACAGCGGCCCGATGTTCACCCCCAGCTCCGACAGCGCCAGCATGACCGCGATGACCAGCAGGGCGATCGTGAGGGCATTGCGGAACAGCGAGAGCAGCGTGCGCAGCCGCGCCGTCGGTGCGTAGCCGTTCTCGGCATTGAGCCGGTATTCGATCCAGGAGGTGACGGCCATCCAGATGGCGAAGGCGGCGAGCAGGATCGCGGTTGCCGCCAGTAGGCGCCCGGCGATCTCGCGGCCCAGTCCGCTGGCCAGCCAGTCGACGACGGCGATGATCCCCCAGGCCTCCGCGATGGCGATCAGAACCGCGATCATCACCAGGACGCGCACGACCTTCAGGATGCCCGGCACGAAGGCGTTCAGCCGCCGCTCCAGCAGCGGCAAGTTGCGCTTGAGGTCGTCCGGCAGATGTAGCCCGCCGCTGATCGCGCGGGTCAGCAAGGCAACAACGATCACGCCGACGATCACAGCGACCGCCGACTCCAAGGTCGCGGTCAGCATGAAGGACAGCGCATCGAAGGGTCGCGCCAGCCAGATACCGAAAAGGGTCAGCACGTAAGCTACGGCTACGAGGTGCCACACGCGGCCCAGAAAACTGAGAACGCGCGCCGTGAGATCGCCGTTCAGCCGCTCCGCTTTTGCTTCTAGGGCGCCGCGCAGGCTGGCGCGGTTTTGGAGGATGACGGCGATCGCAATCAGCGTTGCGGCCAGGGCGATCAGAACCTTGAGACTATTGCCCACGGTCCAGCCCAGAGTCGCGCTGACCAGCGGCACCACCAGCAGCAGGCCATAGCCGAGCAGTCCGATCAGCCGCGAGAGCCAGAAGTACCAATAGTTCGCCGTCTCGTCGCTCATCCCCGTTAGCCGCAGGCTTCCGTGGCGGGGCGAGAGAATTACCCGCAGCACCACCTTGCTCATCTCGATCAGCAGGAAGGCGTTGAGGAAGAGGCTTTGGTTGATGTCCATGCGTCCGTCGTCGCCCAGGACGAGCGCCAGCCCGTAACCGCCGCCCCAGGCGATCAGGATGACGAGTACGTCCACCAGGGCCCTGCCGAGCAGCAGCAGGATGCGCCCCAGCCAGCCGCGGTCGGTCGCGGAGCTGGCCAGAGCGGTGAGCAAGCGCTGGCCGAGCCGGCCGACGATCCACCAGGTGAGGAAGGTCGCGCCGGCCACGATCCCGAGCGAGGTCAGCGCTTCCATCAGGTGCGGCCAGTTCACGGCACGCTGTCCTGTGGCCAGTTCGACGAAGGCGGAGAAGGCGTCGGTCAGACGACGACCCAGCAAGACCGCGTCCTCGGCTGCACCCTTGGTCAGTTCCGCGATCCGGCGCGCTACGCTGGCGTCGCTTTCCTCGGCCCGGGCCGCCTCTGCCTCCTCCGTAGGTGCGGCCGTTTCGGCTCCAGTCGTCTCAGCCTCAGCCCCAGCCGTCTCACCGTCGGCCACGGTCCCGCCGCTCGCATCGGCGGCACGTAGAAGTTCGTCGATCAGGGCTTGCCGCATCGCGGGGTCGGCCAGCGCGGCGGCCAGGGCACGGGCCAGGTCCGGCGGCAGACTGCTCTGGGCCTGGGGATCGGCCGTCTCTTCGCCCGGCTGTCCACCGCCGCTTTCGCCGCTGTTGCCTTCGCCGCCGCTGCTGTCGCCGCCGCTTTCGCCGCCCAGGAGCTGTCCGAACGGAAGGGTCTGGGCCTGCAACGGCAGGGCGCCGGTCAGTGCGGTTGCGGCCGACAGGGCGAAAGCGACCGTCAGCGCCGCCAGAAGACGGGTCATGTATCCATTGCCTCCTTACGGGATGACAACAGCCCTAGGCGCTGCGGTCGCGGTTGTAAACACGGGAAAACGGGTGGTGCCGCGACGATCTTCCGGTCTGGGATAGCGGTCAGGGGGTAGGCTGAGGCTATCTCGTTTCTGCGCGAACCGGAGCCATTCGTCACGCTGTTAGGTCGCCGCGGCGGCGGTTCCGGGGCTGCGCTCGGACAGGTAGAACTTATCGGTCGGCTTGAGGTCGGCATCCAGGCGATAGGCCAGGGGGCTGCCCGTGGGAATCTCGACGCCGGGGATGTCGGCGTCGGAAATCCCGTCGAGATACTTCACCAGGCCGCGCAGCGAATTTCCGTGGGCGGCGATCAGGACCTTGCGCCCGGCCTTCAACTCCGGCGCGACAGCCTCGTCCCAATAGGGAAGCACCCGGTCGATCGTGTCCTTCAGGCTCTCGGTGGCCGGGCGATCCCGCGCGGCCAGCGCGGCGTACTTGGTATCGTTGTCGGGATGGCGCGGATCGTCCGGTTGAAGCGGCGGCGGCGCGATGTCGAAGCTGCGGCGCCAGACATGCACCTGTTCGTCCCCGACCTTGGCTGCCATCTCCGCCTTGTTCAGACCCTGCAGATCGCCGTAGTGCCGCTCGTTCAGCCGCCAGTGCTTCTGCACCGGAACCCACATGCAATCCAGGTCGTCGAGCGCGATCCAGAGCGTGCGGATGGCGCGCCTCAGATAGCTGGTGAAGCAGACGTCCGGACGGAAGCCGTGCGCCGCCATCAGACGTCCGGACTCCTGGGCCTCGGCACGGCCGGCCTCGGAGAGGTCGACGTCGGTCCAGCCGGTGAAACGGTTCTGCTTGTTCCAGTCGCTCTGTCCGTGGCGCAGCAGGATCAGATCGGGCATCGCTCGGAGGGTCCTTCGACAGTGGGGCGGATCCCCCTTGGTGTATGTTCGGACGGCCGGTCAGATCAACGGCATTCGGAGCGCCGGCATTCGGATCGGTGACCGGTGGCGGGCGACCTGGAGCCGCAGACTCTCCGAAGAGTCTAGGGACGGCGCAGGTCGCGAAAGCGGGCGCGCCATTCGACGACCTGCCGGTGGAAGCGAGAGCGCAGGTCCTCGATGCGTTCCTCGCCGCCGGCAAGGCGGTCTTCCAGATGCAGGCCTGCGAGCAGCCGCAAGAAGCCGACGTAGACGGCACCCAGCAGGCCGACGATCAGCACCAGGATGACGACCGCCTTCCAGGGGAAGTACTCGTAGCCTGCTTCGACTTCCGTCAGATCCAGGACGTTCGGGAACATCGACAGCACGCGAATGCGCCAGCCGTAGCGCTCGACCAGGACCCAACCGCTGCGTCCCGCAAGGTCTTGAGCCTCGGCGGTGATATCGGCGGAGTCGAACTTCAGATAAGGCGGGAAGCCCCAGCCCGTATCTTCGTTGCGGTAGACCCGAGTGCCGCCGTCGGCCGTGACGGCGTTGAGGAAGCGGACGTCGCGGGTGGCGCCGGCCTGCTCGCCGGTGCGCAGTTCGCCGCTGTCGACATCCATGCGCTTCACTTCGGTGCCGGTGATCCGCACCACCTCGCCTTGCGGCAGGTGGTAGTGCAGGACCGCGGCGACGATCGCCAGGGCCAGACCGCGCAGGATCCAGGGCAACAGCTTCCAGAACACGAGGGGCTCCGCTCCGCGCTGAGGTGCAAGTATGGACTTCTGGTCTATATGGGACGTCCCGATGCAAGCCGCCAAGACCTAGTTGACCAGGTCGGCGGCCGCGACCCCGAATTCCGCGTGCCGATCCCGCCGGATCAGTCCGCCGGATCGTCCGGGAGCGGCAGAGCGTCCGTCGCCTTGATCTCGCCCAGCGACAGGCTGGAACGAACCGTGGCGACGCCCGGCAGAGCGAGCAGGCGTTTCAACACAATGTCGGAGAAGGCCTGCAGGTCCGGCGCAACCACCCGCAGCAGATAGTCGGCATCGCCGGTGATGGCATGGGCCTCCAGAACCTCCGGCATCGCCCGGAGCGTGTCATGGAAATCCTCGGCCGGATCGCCGCCGTGGCGCATCAGGGTGACCTGCACGAAGGCAACGACGTCGAGCCCAAGGCGCCGCCGGTCCAGCCGGACGCCGTAGCCCGCGATCAAGCCGGCCTCCTCCAGGCGCCGCAGCCGCCGCTGACACTGCGAAGGCGAGAGCCGGACCCGCTCGGCCAGGTCGACGCCGCTGGCCCGCGCATCCGCCTGCAGCGCGGCGAGCAACCGGCGATCTGCCGCATCGAGATCGGGTTTTTGCACGGTTTTTCCGAATTTCAGGAGTTTGCCGCGATATTTCCGCATATCTCAGTCGTTTTGCGCGGAGATTGCAAGGATAACGCGGGCCCGAGCGGGTAATCTGAAATCTACGGCAGATCGCTGCCGACATCCCGATCGCTGCCGACATCCCGATCGCTGCCGACACCATGAGGAGTGCCCGCCATGTCCGTCGCCGAAGCCTCTCCCGCCTCTCCGACTGCACCCACCGCACTCTGGGACAATCCCGCCGGCACGGACGGGTTCGAATTCGTCGAATACACCGCACCTGACACGGCGGAGCTGGGCCGCCTGTTCGGGACGATGGGGTTCCAGGCCGTGGCCCGGCACCGGTCGAAGGACGTGACGCTCTGGCGCCAAGGCGGCGTCAATTTCATCGTCAATGGGGAGCCGCAGTCCTTCGCCCAGTCTTTCGCCCGGGTGCACGGGCCGAGTGCCTGTGCCATCGCCTTTCGCGTCGCGGACGCCGCGGCGGCCTACGAGCGCTGTCTGGATCTGGGCGCCCAGCCGGGGCAGACCCAGGTCGGACCGATGGAACTGAACATCCCGGCGCTCAAGGGCATCGGAGACTCGCTGATCTACCTGGTCGACCGCTACGGGCGGGACGCGGGCCCCTCAATCTACGACGTCGATTTCGTCTGGCAGGAGGGCCGGGACGACCTGGCATCGGATGGATCGGGGCCGGCCGGGGTGGGGCTGACCCACATCGATCATCTGACCCACAACGTCTATCGCGGGCGCATGGATCTCTGGTCCCGGTACTACGAGAAACTCTTCAATTTCCGGGAGCTGCGCTACTTCGATATCGAGGGTAAGCTGACCGGGCTTCACAGCCGTGCCATGACGAGCCCTTGCGGCAAGATCCGCATTCCGATCAACGAATCCGCCGACGACAAGAGTCAGATCGAGGAATACCTGAAGGCCTATAAAGGCGAAGGCATCCAGCACATCGCGCTGGCGACCGACGACATCTTCGCCAGCGTCGCGGCGCTCAAGGCCCGCGGCGTTCCCTTCATGGATCCGCCGCCGGCTGCCTACTACGCTCAGCTCGACGCCCGGGTGCCGGGTCACGGTCAGGACTTGGCCAAACTGCAGGAACTCGGCATTCTGGTCGACGGCGCGCCCACCGAGAATGGCGGCATTCTGCTGCAGATCTTCACCGGCCTGGCCATCGGACCGATTTTCTTCGAAATCATTCAGCGCAAGGGTGACGAGGGCTTCGGCGAGGGCAACTTCAAGGCCTTGTTCGAAGCCATGGAGGAAGACCAGATAAAACGCGGCGTGCTCGAGCGGGACTAGCTCGAAAGAGCGTCGGATCGCCTCCACGCACTATCTAAAAATTTATATATTATAAGTGCTTAGAGCACTCTCGCCGCTTTCGCTTAAAGAGGATCTGATCTAGAAGATCACCGCTGAAACTCAGTGGTGCTTAACACTCATTTTACCGAGTTTGCGCTAAATCGGGCGGTCGCGCGGCCGCTCTGCTGGAGGGCGGATGGCAACCTTGAAGGTGAAGCTGACTCATGGCGTCGCCCGTGTCGACGCGTCTTGATCCGTCGGTGTCGCTTCCGCTGCGGATGCGGCTGAAGGCTTGGTGGCACGGCTATGATCTGCAGGTGACGCGCAGGCTGAAAGAACTGGAAGAGAACGACCACGGCGTCAGTCTCGAGGTCGAGGAACAGCCGTGGGACGGACCCAAGTTCAAGGTTCCCCAACTGATTTGGGGTGAAGGTTTTCTGACACCTGGCGGTGCCGAGCGAACAGCCGAACTGGTCAAACCGCTCGCCCTCGACAAATCCATGTCCGTGCTCGATATCGGCGGCCATCTCGGCGGACAGGCCCGCCTGATCGCGAAGGATTTCGGCGCCTGGGTGACGGCCGTAGAACCCGACCCCGAGCTTGCCGCTGTCGCCGATCTGCTGTCGGAGCGCGAGGGCCTGGGGAAGAAGGCGGACTTCCATGCCGTCGATCCGGACAGCGCGGCGTTCCGCAAGAACGCCTTCGATGTGGCGATTTCGACGGATGCGCTCTACACCATCGAAAGCAAGCGGCCTCTGCTGGCGGCCGTAGGCAAGGCGCTTAAGAAGCGTTCGCAGCTACTCCTATCCGACTATATCCGCGACGAGACCGTGTCCGACACGGCGGCGCTGGAGGCTTGGATGAAGCTCGAACCCCGGCCGGTCCATCTTTGGAACGAGACCGAGTATCGGGCCTGCCTCAAGAAGCTGCGACTCGACACCCGTGTTTTCAGCGACGAATCCATCCAGTTGCGCGGAACCATCGTAGCCGGATTTTCGCGCTACCTGAGCGAGGCGGCCCAGTCCGGCGTCGAAGAGAACCTGCAGCAGGCGCTGGTCTACGAGGTGGAACGTTGGGTGCGCCTCGTCGCCGCGCTGGACAGCGGCGCAGTGAAGGCCGTGCGGATCTACGCTTTGCGGAACTAGAGAGTTTCGCGGGAAGCGAGGCCCTAGGGTGGAGCAATACGCTTGGCCGGCTTGACGCTCGGGACCTGCCTGCCTATAAACCCGGCCTCCAATGCAAGAGCGCAAGCGGCGAGGGGGCGGTGATCCCCAGCGTCGGCGTGAAGCGAACCAACGAACGATTGTAAGAGCGATGAAGATCCGAAACTCGCTGAAAACCGCCAAGCTGCGCGAAAAGGGCTGCCGTGTGGTACGCCGCCGTGGCCGCGTCTATGTGATCAACAAGAAGCAGCCGCGCTTCAAGGCCCGCCAGGGCTGAGGAGCGATCGGAGAGGGAGCGTTCGGCTTCCTTTCGACCGGCAGTCTGGACGAGCCGCATCCTTCGGGATCGCGGCTTTCTTCGTGTTTCGAGCGCGCGATCTTCCATCGCCGTTGCGAACTCGCGGGCTTTTCAGTTGACCCGTCGACCCCCTCCCGCCATATCTTGAATTGGTAATACCAATTACGGCGCACATCGCTATGTCCCGAATGAAGCGCCTGACATCAAGGGAGGTCGGCCGATGTTGATGCCGGAGCCGGATCGAGAGGTCATCGCGCGCAAGCGGGATCTGGTCGCCAAGCTGCGGGCCATCGTCCCGGGCGAAGGGGTGATCGTCGACGAAGACGAGCTGCGCGCCTACGAGACCGACGGCCTGACCGCCTACCGCCAGCTTCCGCTGATCGTCGTGCTGCCGGAGACGACGCAGCAGGTCAGCGAGATTCTCAAGGTCGCCCAGGCCGAGGGGGTCAAGGTGGTGCCGCGCGGCGCCGGCACGTCGCTGTCCGGCGGCGCTCTGCCGCTGGCCGACGGCATCCTGCTCGGCCTCGGCAAGTTCAACCGCGTCCTGGAGGTGGATTTCGACAACCGCTGCGCCGTGGTGCAGCCCGGCGTGACCAACCTCGGGATCACCAAGGCGGTCGAGCATGCCGGCTTCTACTACGCGCCCGACCCCTCCAGTCAGATCGCCTGTTCCATCGGCGGCAACGTCGCGGAGAATTCGGGTGGCGTTCACTGCCTCAAGTACGGGCTGACCACCAACAACCTGCTGGGGCTCGAGGCGGTACTGATCGACGGCACCGTCATCCGGATCGGCGGCAAGCATCTGGAAAGCGAGACGTACGATCTGCTTGGTCTGCTGACCGGATCGGAAGGTCTGTTGGCCGTCGTCACGGAAGTCACCGTGCGGCTGTTGAAGAAACCGGAGACGGCGCGGGCTCTGCTGCTCGGTTTCGAGACCAGCGAAGCGGCGGGCGACGCGGTGGCGGGGATCATCGCGGCCGGCATCATCCCGGCCGGGATCGAGATGATGGACAAACCCGCGATCCACGCGGCCGAGGACTTCGTGCAGGCCGGCTACCCGCGCGATGTCGAGGCGTTGCTGATCGTCGAGCTGGACGGCCCGGCGGCCGAGGTCGAACACCTCATGCAGAGCGTGCGGAGTATCTGCGAGGCCAAGGGCGCGACCTATGCCCGCGCCAGCGAAAGCGAGGAGGAGCGCCTCGCCTTCTGGGCCGGGCGCAAGGCCGCCTTCCCGGCGGTGGGGCGGATCAGTCCCGACTACTACTGCATGGACGGCACCATCCCGCGCCGTCAGCTCCCCGCCGTGCTGCAGCGCATGCGAGAGCTCTCCAGCCACTACGGTCTGCGGGTGGCCAACGTCTTCCACGCCGGCGACGGCAATCTGCATCCGCTGATCCTCTACGATGCCAACAAGCCGGGCGAACTGGAAAAGGCCGAGGACTTCGGGTCTGACATTCTCAAGCTCTGCGTCGAGGTCGGCGGCGTGCTGACCGGCGAACATGGCGTCGGCGTCGAAAAGCGCGACCTGATGGGCACCATGTTCAACGAGGTCGATCTCAAGACCCAGCAACGGGTCAAATGCGCCTTCGACCCTCAGCATCTTCTGAATCCGGGCAAGGTCTTTCCGCAGCTTCACCGCTGCGCCGAACTGGGCCGCGTGCACATCCACAAGGGCCAAGTGCCCTTTCCCGACCTGCCGCGGTTCTGATCGCGGTCATGACGGATATCATCAAGCCGGACACGGCGGAGCAGGTGCGCGAGGCCGTGGCCTGGGCCACCGCCGAGGAAGCCCCCTTGGAGCTCGTCGGTGCGGGCAGCAAGCGCGATTATGGCCGGCCGATTCAGACGGCCCGGACCCTCGACCTGTCGGCGCTGAGCGGCATCACCCTCTACGAACCGGACGAACTGGTGCTGTCCGCCCGGGCCGGCACGCCGCTGGCCGAGGTCCGGCAGGCGCTGGAAGCCCAGAACCAGCAGCTTGCCTTCGAGCCGCCCGACCTGGGCGCGCTCTATGGCCGGCCGCCGGGTTCGGGAACGCTGGGCGGACTTATCGCCACCAACCTGGCCGGTCCGCGGCGGGTGATGGCCGGTGCGGCGCGCGACTACTTCCTGGGCTTCTCGGGCGTTTCGGGTCGCGGCGAGACCTTCAAGTCCGGCGGCCGGGTGATGAAGAACGTCACCGGCTACGACCTCTCCAAATTGCTCTGCGGCTCCTTCGGCACGCTCGCGGCCATGACGGAGGTCACGCTCAAGGTCCTGCCGGCCCCGGAGAAGACGCGAACCCTGCTGGTTCTCGGACTCGACGACGCCACGGCCTGTGCCGCCATGACCCGGGCTCTCGGATCCTCCTACGAGGTCTCGGGCGCGGCCTATCTGCCGGCCGCGGTCGCGGGAGAGTCCGGCGTCTCCTACGTTGAGCAAGCCGCCGGCTCGGTCACGGCGCTCCGCGTCGAGGGTTTCGGGCCCTCCGTGGAGTACCGCTGCGAAAAACTGCGGGCGCTCCTGAGCGATCTCGGGCCGAGCGAGGAACTGCACAGCCACAACTCGAAAGCCCTGTGGCGGGAGATCGCCGATCTGAGGCCTTTCGTGGCCCGGCCGGAGCTGGCCGTCTGGCGTGTTTCGGTCGCGCCCCAAGCAGGACCGGCGGTTGCTGAGGCGCTGCTCGCCTCTTTGCCCGAGGCTCTGTACTATGGCGACTGGGGTGGTGGCCTGTTGTGGGTCGGCGTGCCGGCGCAAGGCGATGCCGGTGCGGCGCAGGTGCGGGCCGCCCTCCGGGCACCGGGGGACGGCGCCGGCGGTGGCCATGCCACCTTGCTGCGCGCGTCGGCCGAGCTGCGGGCCGGGCTGGAGGTGTTTCAGCCGATGGACGCGGCGAAGCAGGCGCTGGTCGCAAGGATCAAGGATGGCTTCGACCCGCGGCGCGTGCTCAACCCCGGACGGATGTACGCAGGCGTCTAAAGGGCGCGGGGGAGGGCGGTAATGTTTCTTTTGGCTCTCGGTTTGGTTCTGACGGTCGCTTGGCTGTGGGTCGGCTGGTACTACGTCGCTGTCTACTTCGGGCAGGAGAACATCTTTTATCTGCTGCCGGCGGAGCTCGGGCTGTTCCTGCTCGGCTTCTTCGCGCCGCTCGGCCTCTTCTGGCTCATGGTCTCGCAGTCCTCCCTGCGCAGGCGCCTGATCAGGCTGGAGCGGCAGATCGCGGCCCTGACCATGCCGCCCGACGAGATTTTCCCCGAGGAGATGCGGACGGACGAAGAGGAGACGCCCGACGGCGCCGCGTCGGATCGCACGCGGCGGGAACCCCGTTTCGACGCCGGGGCCGAAGAGGCCGACCTCGAGGAAGACGTGACCGCCGATACCGGCCGGCCGGTCGCCGCGCCGCCGCCGAAAAGCCCAAATCCCGCCACCGACGGCACGCCGCAACACACACCGCAAGGCAGCGGCGCGTCCGACGACAAGACCAGGGGCTAGCGGCGCAGCGGAAGGGCCCCGCCGGAGACGGACAGAGGAGAGCACGCCCATGCAGACGACGTTCACCCTCGCGCAGTTGGCCGATCCGGACACGCGGGAGTCGGAGAAGATTCTGCGGAGCTGCGTGCACTGCGGCTTCTGCACCGCGACCTGCCCGACCTACGTGCTTTTGGGCGACGAGTTGGATTCGCCGCGCGGCCGCATCTACCTGATCAAGGACATGCTGGAGAACGACAAGCCGGCGACGGAGAAGACGGTCAAGCATATCGACCGCTGCCTGTCCTGCCTGTCCTGCATGACAACCTGTCCGTCCGGCGTGCACTACATGCACCTGGTCGACCACGCCCGAAAGCATATCGAGGAGACCTATGAGCGGCCCTGGGCCGACCGCCTGCTGCGCCGGCTGCTCGCCTGGCTGCTGCCGAAGCCGGGGCGCTTTCGTCTCGCCCTGATCGGCGCCTGGTTCGCCCGGCCCTTCGCGGGCCTGGCCGGAGGACTGTTCGACGGGCGCCTCAAGGCGATGCTCTCACTGGCACCGAGCGCGATTCCGACACCCTCGCCGGTCGACCGGCCCCAGGTCTTTCCGGCGGAAGGCGCGCGCCGGGCGCGGGTGGCCCTGCTGTCCGGCTGTGCCCAACAGGTGCTGGCGCCGCAGATCAACGAGGCGACGATCCGCCTCCTGACCCGCCACGGGGTGGAGGTGGTGGTCGCGAAGGGCGCCGGCTGCTGCGGCGCGCTGGTGCATCACCTGGGGCAGGAAGAGCCTGCCCTGCGTGCGGCCAAGGCCAACATCGACGCCTGGCTGACGGTCGATGCCGAAGCTCCCCTGGACGCCGTGGCGATCAACGCATCGGGCTGCGGTACCACCGTCAAGGACTACGGTTTCATGCTGCGCGAAGACCCGGCTTATGCCGAGAAGGCGGCGCGGTTGTCCGCGATGACGAAGGACATCACCGAGGTGATGCAGGATCTCGGTCTCTCCGCTCCGCTTCGCGCGACGGGCCAGACCGTGGCCTACCACTCGGCCTGTTCGATGCAGCACGGCCAGCAACTGCGGCTGCCGCCGAAGGCGCTGTTGCAGGCGGCGGGCTTCGCTCTGGTCGAGCCGGCGGAAGGCCATCTCTGTTGCGGCTCGGCCGGCACCTACAACCTGATGCAGCCCAAGATCGCCGGGCAACTGCGCGACCGCAAGGTGGCCAACCTGGAGCGGACCGGCGCGGTCGCCATCGCCACCGGCAACATCGGCTGCATGACGCAGATCGCGACCGGCACCGCGACGCCGCTGGTGCACACCGTCGAACTGCTGGACTGGGCCACCGGCGGCCCGCTGCCGAGGGCTTTGCAGGGCCGTCCCGAGTTCGAGGATCGCCCGGCGACGGATGCTCCGCTTCAGGCCGTTGCGGCCGAGTAGGGGCAGCCGAGTAGGCGGCGGCGGACAGGCGGCGCCTTAGCCTTCGGTCAGGCCGCGGACCATCAGCTTGACCGTCTCCTCGGCGCGCTCCCAGACCTGAAGTTTCCAGTCGCGGTTGCCGGGGTAGAAGGCCCCCCGGATCTGTTCCTTGATCGCGCGGCCCTTGGGGCTGTCGAGCTGGCCGTGCAGATGCAGCCAGTTGTCGGCGCGCACGGCCAGGCGCACGTCTGGCGACGGGACGGTGCCGTACTCTAGCGCGATGCCGACGAAGATCTCGGCGGCGAGACGATCGCGGATCGCCGGCAGGCTGACGCCATGCAGGTCGGCCACGTTGACGTGGGCGCCGGCCGGCGTGTCGGTGCAATCGCCGCCGAACCAGTCCTGCGCGCGCAGGCTGACCGGATCGTCCGGCGCGAAGGGCAAGAGGCGATCGCCGAACCCGTAAGGGCCCAGGCCGGTGTGCAGGTCGATCACTCCGATTCGCCGCGCCTTGGTCAGGCGCCCGTCGAGCAGGGCCTCCAGGTTGGTCTTGGCCCAGGTATCCCGCGTCCCGCCGAAGAAAATGCCGTCGGCATGGCCGTATTGCCCGCCGGAGATGGCGGCACGCAGGGCCATGGTGCCGTGCGTCGCCTCCCAGATGTCCAGGGCCGTTTGGGTCTCCGCGATCGCCGCGTCGCTCCAGTCGCGTGGACAGAGCAGGGCGTGCAGTTCATCGTAGCCTGGATTGGCGGGATGGGTGCCGCCGTGGTCGAGCCAGTTGCGGTTCAGGTCGACGTTCTCCTCGGTCACGCGCCGTTGCCAGGCGAAACCGTAGGGGTTGACAGCATGCACGAGCAGGAAGGCCAATCCCGCCGGTCGCGCGGCGGTCAGTCCGGACTGCAGCAGGCCCAGTTGCACGCCGGAGCCGCAGAAGCCCTCGACCCCGTGGGTGCCCGACAGCACGACCAGCACGGCTTCTGCGTCGCGCGGGCCGATCCAGGCGACGTCGCAGAAGAGCGCTTCGCCCTCGGGGCCGGCATTGGGATTGGGGCGCTGCTCGACCTCGATCTCGGCATCCGCGCAGGCGGCGAGAAAGCGGGCACGCGCTTCGGCGTAGCTCTCGGGGAAATAGGTGGCGGCCGTGGTCATGGCAGGCATCAGCTCTCCGCAAGGGCGCTGAGCGCCATGTTTTCCGTTTCCACCGCACGGTCCCAGACCGAACGGCACCAGTCCGGCGTATCGGGATAGAAGCAGCGGCGGATCTCCGCCTTGATCGGCTGCGCCGCAGGACCGATGGGATCGTGGTGAACATGCAGCCAATTGTCGCCGCGGAGCGAGTTGATCACTTCGAGCAGCGGTTGGGTGCCGTACTCCAGGACGATCTGCGTGACTTCGGCGTGGGCCAGGGCACGTTGAATCCCGTAGTTGTTGGTACCGACCAAAGGGGCCGAACTGGAGCTGCCGTCGCTCGGCGAGGTGATGTCGTCGAACCAGTCCAGTGCGCGCGCATGCCCCGCCGTGCCGGGGGCTTCCGGGCAGATCCGCTCGCCGTAGCCGAAGGGCCCGAGGCCGGTATGATAGTCGATCACCACGATCTTGCGCGCCTGTCCGCAGTGGCTCCGCAGCAGCGTGTCGAGCGTGCCGTGCGACCAGGTTGGGCCGCGACCGCCGTAGAAGAGCCCGTCGGCATGGACGTATTGGCCGCCGCTAATCGCCTGCTGCAAGGCCGCCATGGAATGCGCCTCGGCATAGCCCATCAATTCGGCGAAGGTGCGCTCGATCGTCTCCGGATCCCAAGCCGACGGACAGATGACGTCGTGCAGCGCCTCGTAGCCGGGATTGTCGGGCAAGGGCGCGTCGAAGTCGGCGAAGTTGCGGTTGAGATCGACGTTGTCCTCGGTGACCCGGCGGCTCCAGGCGAAGCCGTGCGGGTTGATGGCGTGAACGATCAGAACGGCCACACCCGGCGGCAGGTCGCGGTAGCGTCCGGCCTCCAAGGAGCCGCCTTGAACGCCGGAGCCGCAATAGCCCTCGATCCCATGTGTGGCTGAGATGCTGATCAGCAGCCGCTCGGCGTCGCGCGGCCCGATCCAGGCGACATCGGTCGCCAGAGCCTCGCCCTCCGGCCCCTGCCGCGGATGGGCGACGCTGTCGAGCGCGACCCCTGCGCTCTTGGCGGCGTCCCGGAATCGGCTGCGCGCTTCGGCATAGCTGCGGGCGAAATAGCTGGCAGGGTCCGTCATGCGGTCGAGGTCCTTTGCGTGCGGGGAAGTGAGGTGTGCGTCTCTAGATGGAGTGTCGCGGGCTTGGCGGCAGGCTCGGCCTGCGCCATAGTTATGCGTGTCATGGGTAGGACAGCAAGAGCCGCGATTGCCGCTTTGGTAGCGGTTTGGACGATCGCTTCGGCCGGACAGGCCGTTGCCGATCAGAAGGATCCGCGTCTGGAGCGCCTCTTCGACCGCTTGCAGACGGTCGAGTCCCCCATCAATGCGCAGGGTGTGACCAACGCCATCTGGCTGATCTGGCTCGAGCACGAGAACCCGCAGGTGGTCGAGCGGATGTACAGCGGCATGGATGCCATGCGCCAAGGCAATCACTTCCTGGCGCTGGTGATCTTCGACGATCTGATCGCCCGCGTGCCCGACTACGCCGAGGCCTGGAACAAGCGCGCCACCGTTCACTACCTGATGGGCAACTATCCGGACTCGCTTCAGGACATCGAGAAGACCCTGGAACTCGAACCGCGCCACTTCGGCGCGCTGGAGGGGCGCGGCCTGATCTTCGGAGAGCTGGGGCTGGCGGAAGAGGAGCTGCAGGCCTACGAGGCCGCGTTGCAGGTCAATCCGCATCTGCCGGGCGCCAAGAGCAAGCTCGAGGCCCTGCGCGGCGAGAGCGAGCGCATCTAGACCGGATCGCGATCGAAGAGGCGCGGTCGCCGACCGGTCTGCTTACCGACTGGCGACGAGGCTGGCCGGCGAGAAGAGCACGCTGAACTGCTCGCACCAGATCACCACCGAGCCGTAGTCCCCGATCGGCGTCCCCTCCGGAACCTGATAGATCTGATCGCCGATGTTGCCCTTCAGGGGGCCGAGCGAAAGCCATTCGCTCGCCGTCACCTCGGCGGAGGAGGCTGGATCGGATGCCTTGACCAGCCAGACCTCGAGATCCGGCCCGTTGGTCACCTCGAATTCGCTGAGTCGCAGCAGCAGGGCGCCGCCGCGGGTTTGCAGAAGCTCGGCGCGGCCCTGGCCTTTGTGAGCCGAATCGGCATCGCGAAAGTGGCCCTCCCTCAGAAGGGTGACGGCCAGTTCCTCGGGCAACACCTCGGAGACCTCGCGATCGATCCAGAGTGGCGAGGCGAGATACCAGAAGGCATTGCCGACAAGAAAGCCGATCAGGAAGACGGGGACGGCGATCTTCAGGAACCGGAACATGGCAAGGGTCTCTCCAAAGCCGGACGGGCGCGCCCTGAATGCACAGAGAAATTCTGCTGTTCTCCGGCCAGCATACAATGGGCGCGACCACGGTCAAAGAGAGCGACCGGGAGACACCGGGAAAGATGCTGGGATTGCCGACGGCCGGGCATGGCAGCCATGAAGCGTGACGCCTGGGCGAACGCCGATGCGAGAGCTAGTCTCAGGTGTTGCAAGCGTGAGTCGGAGTTCGCCCAAGTGCGCGTTGAGCCCTGGTATCGTCAGCCGTTATTCGTCTTGGTCGCGGCCGGGGTGATCCTGGGACTGGGCATGGGCGTGCGTCAGACCTTCGGCCTCTTCATTCAGCCGATGTCCTTGGCGACAGGTCTTTCGGTCGCCAGCATCTCGCTCGCCATCGCGTTCCAGAATCTGCTCTGGGGGGTCGTGACGCCCGTGGTCGGGATGGCGGCCGACCGTTACGGCAACGGGCCCTTCCTGGTGCTGGGCGGGTTCCTCTACGCCGCCGGTCTGGTGGTGACGGCCTACGCCGACAGCCTGTTCCTTGTCCATCTCGGCAGCGGCGTGCTGGTCGGCTTCGCCGTGGCCGCCGCCGGCTTTCCGCTGGTCCTGGCCGCGGTGGCCCGCGCCGCGCCGGAGGAAAAGCGCAGCACCTGGCTGGGCATCGCCTCGGCCGGCGGTTCGGTCGGGCAGTTCCTCCTGCTGCCGGGCGCGCAGTCGCTGATCTCCGCCTTCGACTATCAGATCGCGCTGCTGATCCTGGCGGCTCTGTCGTTCCTGATCGTGCCGCTGACCGCGTCCGTCGCCGACAAACGCCTGCGCGAGGGCGGGGAGAAGGCGGTCGCCGCCCTGTCGAGCCAAAGCATGACGGCGGCCCTGAGTGAAGCCGGGGGACATCGCGGCTATCTGCTGCTGACGGCGGGCTTCTTCGTCTGCGGTTTCCACGTCGCCTTCATGAGCACCCATCTGCCAGGCTACATCGTCTCCTGCAACCTCTCCGCCGAGACCGGCGCCATCGCGCTCGGTCTGATCGGCTTCTTCAATATCCTGGGCGGCCTGCTGGCCGGCTGGCTGGGTGGGCGCTACCGCAAGAAGTACCTGCTGAGTTCGATCTATCTGGCCCGCGCGGTGGTCATCACGCTGTTCCTGATCGGGCCGAAGACCGACGTGGCCGTCTGGCTGTTTTCTTCGGCTTTCGGCTTCCTCTGGCTCTCCACCGTGCCGCTGACCAGCGGGCTGGTCGCCCAGATCTTCGGACCGCGCTACATGGCGACGCTGTTCGGCATCGTGATGTTGGGCCACCAGGTCGGTGCTTTCTTCGGAGCCTGGCTGGGCGGTCTCTCGTTCGACCTTCTCGGTTCGTACGATCCCGTCTGGTACATCTCCATTCTGCTCGGTCTCCTGGCCGCCGCGCTGCATTGGCCCATCGCCGACCGTCCGCTCGATCGGACGGCGGCCGTCCCAGCCCAGTAGATCGGAGGGTGAGCGGCCCGCACTCTTCGGGCCCCGACACGACGGAGGCCCGCGCCGGCGTGGCCTTCGCGCTGGGAGCCTTTCTGTTCTGGGGGCTGGCACCGCTCTACTTCAAGACCGTCGTTGCCGTGCCGGCCCTGGAGCTGCTGGCGCATCGCGTGCTCTGGTCCATGCTTCTGCTCGCCGGACTGCTGATTGCGCTCGGCCGGCTGCGGCCGGTGCTGCTGCAGCTCTCGATCCCCGGTGTGCTGCCGCGCCTGCTCGCCTCGACGACGCTGATTTCCGTCAACTGGCTGGTTTTCATCTGGGCGGTGGGCCAGGCGCGGGTGCTGGAGATCAGCCTCGGCTACTACATCAACCCTCTGGTCAACGTGTTGCTGGGGATGCTGGTGCTGCGCGAGCGGCTGAGCCCGGCGACCTCCGTGGCCGTGCTGCTGGCCGCGGCCGGCGTCATGAACCTCGCCTGGCAAGCCGACGGCCTGCCCTGGGTCTCCCTGGCGCTCGCCTTCTCCTTCGGCGTCTATGGTCTTGTGCGCAAGCTGACGCCGCTCGGGCCGATCGACGGATTGATGATGGAAACCGCACTGGTCGCACCCTTGGCGATCGGCTTTCTGATCTGGACGGGCTGGGACGGCGGCGGGGTCATTGCGAACGGCCAGGTCTCGTTCCTTCTGCTGCTGGCCGCAGCGGGACCGGTCACGGCGATCCCCTTGATCTGGTATGCCGCCGGTGCCAGGCGTTTGCGCTACACCACCATCGGGTTCCTGCAATATCTGGCGCCGACCTGCCACTTCCTGATCGCCGTTCTGGTGTTCGGCGAGCCCTTCGACACGGCTCAGCTTGTGACCTTCGCTTGCATCTGGGCCGCGGTGGCCATCTTCACGGCAGATGGCGTTATGCGGTCTCGCCGGACGGGTGCGGTTCGCGAATCAGGAAGGTGACGGCGAAGCCGAGGGCCAGGAAGCCGATCAGGACCGACAGCGCACTCGTGTAGGCGCTGGCCGAATAGAGCCGGGCGCCCTCGGTCAGCGCGCCATCCCAGGCGCGGTCGAGCAGGGCGCCGATCAGCGGTTGGAAGACGGCGCCGGAGCCGACGCAGGCGCCGTTGAGCAGACCGAAGGCTGCGCCGGTCACGCGCGGTTTGTTGACCCGCCGCAGGATGGCGAAGCCGATCGCCATGGCACCCAGACCGGCCCCCGACGCCAGGAACAGGGCCGCGCGCAGAAGCGCCGGCAGATCCGGCAGGTAGAGCAGCGCCGAGAGACTGACCAGACCCAGCAAGGCCCCGGCCTGCATCACCGGCAGCCGCAAGCCGGTGCGGTCCGATAGCCAGCCCGAAGCCGGCGACCCGACGGCCCAGCCGATCAGCAGCAGCGACGCGGTACCGGCCGCCTCCGGCCGGTCGAGGCCCTGGGCCTGCATCAGCCAGGCGACGCCCCAGAGACCGGCAAAGGCCAGCAGCGGCGCGGTCATCGCCGCGCAGACCAGCGAGACCAGCCAGTTCTGCCGCTCGCGGATCACGACGCCCAGCCCCTGCAGCAGGTCGGAGAGGCTGCCCGCGCTCTCCGCCTCGCCGTCGCCGTTCGCGGCCTGGCTCGCGGTGGGCGGACGGTCGCGGACGATCAGCCAGATCGCCACGGCCAGCAGTCCGCCGATCCCGGCCGCGCCGAACAGCGCTTCGCGCCAGCCGGCGATCTCGACCAGGGCGGCCAGGGGGGCCTGACCGCCGACACCGCCGACCATGCCGGCCATCATCGTCAGGCCGGTGAGCTGCGCGAAGCGCTCCGGCGGAAACCAGTTGGTGGACAGCTTCAGGGTGCCGACGAAACCGACGGCCGCGCCGGTACCGATCAGCAGGCGCCCGGCATAAGCGAGGGTCAGACTGTCCGCCGCCGCGAAGAGAGCCGAGCCGGCCGCGCAGAGGGTCGCGCCGATGGCCAGCATGCGGCGCGGTCCCCAGCGGTCGATCATCAGTCCGACCGGAATCTGAAGGCTGGCGTAGGCGTAGAAGTAGAAGGCGGAGAGGTTGCCCAGGATCGCGCCGCCGACCATGAAGTCGCGCATCAGCGGATCGATCATCACGCTCGGGGCGTTGCGATGGAAGAAGCCGTAGCAGAAGAGCCCGGCCCCAAGAGCCCAGATCAGCCAAGCTCGATTCGGCGTCGCACGGGCGGCCGGGGCTGTGCCCACGCTCATACGCTCGGCGCGTTCATGCTGCCCACCCGTTCAGGCCCTGGAGGCCGCGAGCGCCGGGTCGCGCGCCATGTCTTCTTCTCGGTAGCGGGCCTTGACGTGTTCCAGGTGCGTTGCCATCGCCTCGGCGGCCTGGCCGCCGTCGCCGCTCGCGATGGCTTCGGCGATGCGCGCATGGTCCTCCAGAAACAGCCGGTCGTCTTCGGGCCGGACGTAGAGGGCGTAGCGGTGGTAGGAGAACATATCCTCCAGGATGTCGCTTAAGACCGACATCAGGTGCAGGTAGACGGCGCTCCCCGAGGCCTTGGCGATCGCCAGGTGGAAGTTGAGGTCGTCCTCGGCCTTGTGTCTCGACGGACGGTCCGGATCGCGCATGACCGCCAGACGCCTGGCGATCTCCGCCTTGCGCGCGTCATCGGCACGTTCGGCGGCGCGGCGCGCGGCCCAGACCTCCAGGCTCGCCCGCAGTTCCATCAGGTCGCGCAAATTGGACGGATTGACGCGCACCAAGGTCGCCAGCGACGACTCCAGCTCGTCCACGGCTGCGACCACGCGGGTCCCGCCGCCCTGCACGGCCCGGACAACGCCGCGCGCCTTGAGCTGCTGAAGCGCGGCGCGAACCGATACGCGGCTGACGCTCATCATCTCGGCAAGCTGACGCTCGCCCGGCAAGCGTTCGCCCGGCGCCAGCTCCCCCGTGGCGATCAGCCGCAGGAGCTCTTGCGCGACGCGGTCGGACACCCGCTCGCGTGGAATCTCCTGAAAGCGCGGGTCGGCCGCGAGGGCGGGGGTGGCTCTTGGGCGCATGATTAAGTCGCTGGAGTCGCAGGAGCTGTAGAGGGCGGCGGGGCGGGCGATTCTACTGTCGCTTCCGCCTCTTGTCCGACTGGACTTTTGATAAGACCACTTTGCCTCTTGCCGCCGCCCGGCGTCAAGTCCGTGGCGTCTCGCGGGGGGCATGCGGCTCCGCTGTGGCTGTTCTGCCGCTCTTCGCTTCTACGTAGAGCGGCTGTGAGGTGCCAGTTTGCGGGGGCGCTTCCTGTTATGCTTGGCGATCCCCACATCCTGTGGCTAACTTTCGGTAATCCTCATCGGCCCTGTAGGTTGTGAGACTAAGCGGAGATTTGCCCGTTTACGTGCAATCGACCAAAACCAGGGGTGGAAGCGGTGTCCCGGCGGACAGGAATTGGAAAGCTCAATGAATCGGATGAACGACAAGCAGACGGTAACGCAGGTCGTGACCGAGCAGGTGCGGCTCAAGATCCTCTCGGGCGGTTTGCCCGCCGGATCGGTGCTGCGCCAGGACGCGATTGCGGCCGACTACACGGTAAGCCGAATTCCGGTGCGGGAGGCTCTGCGTCAACTCGAGGCCGAAGGTCTGGTGACCTTCTATGCTCATCGCGGGGCCGTGGTCTCCTCACTAACCCCGGACGACCTCAACGAGCTGTTCGAAATGCGCGCCCTGATCGAACCTGAACTCCTGCGGCAGGCCGCACCCAAGCTGACGCAGCGTGACCTCAAGCTGGCGGAGCGATTCCTTGTCGCCAGTTGGAAGATGACCTCGCCCGAAAGGGTCACGCCCGGCTGGGATTTCTACGCCACGCTCTACGCACCCGCGAGCAAGCCCAAGACCATCGAACTGATTCGCAATCTGCATAACCAGACCAATCGCTATTGGGTCACGATCGCCGACAATCAGGGTGAGCGCGACGCCTCGCGCGGCCGGCGGGAGAGCATCCTGGAGGCTCTGCGTGTCGGCGACGTCGAAGGAGCCTGCGAGCTGCTGCAACTCCACTTCAAAACCTGTGCACTCGTCGCGGTGGAGGCCCTGCGCGAGTCGAGCGCCGACCGCAGCCGCCATCGCGCGGTCGCCGGTCTGAAAGCGGCGGTCTGAAAGCGCCGGTCTGGCCCGAAACCTCTGCGGAGGCGCGCTCAAGCCCGCCGGACAGGAGCCAGACCGGAGCAGAAGCGGGAGGCACAGGCAATGCCCAGCGGCGACTACGCGGCGGAATGGTCGGGAGTCTTCCCGGCGGCGACCATCCAGTTGTCCGCCGAGGAGATGCTGGAGCGCGAGGCGACGGCCGCGCACTTCAGAATGCTGGTCGAGGCCGGCGTCGACGGTCTGGTGGTACTCGGCACGTTGGGCGAAGGTTCCGCGCTGGAACCGGATGAGAAGCGGGCCGTCATCGAAAGCGCCGTCGAGGCGGTGGCCGGCCGGGTTCCGCTGCTGGTCGGTGTTGCCGAAGCCGCCACGCGCAGCGCCTGCCGGCTTGCCGAGGAGGCGAAGGACCTGGGCGCCGACGGCCTGATGGTCTTACCGGGCTTGGTCTATACGGCGGACCGGAGCGAGGCGGTTGCGCATTTCCGCACTGTCGCCCGCGCCACCGATCTGCCGATCATGATCTACAACAACCCGGTCGCCTACGGTGTCGACCTGACGGCCGAGGCCTTTGCCGATCTCGCCGACGAGCCGACGCTGGTCGCGATCAAGGAGTCGTCCGACGATCCGCGCCGCTTGACGGACATCGTGAACCTGACCGGCCAACGCTACCGGCTGTTCTGCGGTGTCGACGATCTCGCGCTGGAGTCCGCCCTGCTCGGATGCGAGGGCTGGGTCGCCGGCTTGGTGAATGCCTTCCCCGCCGAAACGCTCCGGCTCTGGCGGCTCGCCAGCGAAGGCCGATGGGAGGAGGCGCGCAGTCTCTATCGCTGGTTCATGCCGTTGCTGCACCTGGATACCCACGTCAAGCTGGTGCAGTACGTCAAACTGGCTCAGGCCCTCGCCGGATACGGCAGCGAAACCGTGCGTCTGCCGCGTCAGAAGCTCAGCGGTGCCGAGCGCGCGCAAGTCGCCGCCCTTGTCGAAGCCGCGCTGTCCGACCGCCCCGATCTGGCGGCGGCCTGACCCTACGGCGGCTGCGCCCCAAACTGGCGCTCCGGGATCATGGCAAGAAGCGAAGCAGCGCCGCGATCAGGGCATCGGAGGCGTCCTCTTGGACCAGGTGGCCTGCGCCCGGGACGGGTTCGAAGCGGCAGTCCGGCAGCCTGCCGGCCAGCTCACGTCCGCGCGCGATAGGGATCCAGGCGTCCTCTTCGCCCCAGAGCAGCAGGGTCGGCAGGTCGACTCGGTGCAGGTCTGCAGCGATCTCGTCGGTGTAGACCCGATCCATCTGCGCAATCTGACGATAGAAGGCAGGCTGGCCGTCGGGCGTGCACCAGGGATCGCCGTAAAGCGCCAAGGCTTCTGGCGAAAGCGGACTCGCCGCCGCTGTCGCGACGTAGGCCTCGACCAAGGCGCGGTGGAGCCCCGGCTCCAGCCCTGCGAAGCCCGCCTCGTGCTGGCTCAGGTGCCGCACCATCGGAGAGCCCCAGGGGCCGAAGGCGACGGGATCGATCAGCGTCAGCGTGCGATAGGCGCAGCCGTCGAGCAGGTGCGCCCGCAGGGCT
Source organism: Algihabitans albus (assembly GCF_003572205.1). Classification (NCBI taxonomy): domain Bacteria; kingdom Pseudomonadati; phylum Pseudomonadota; class Alphaproteobacteria; order Rhodospirillales; family Rhodovibrionaceae; genus Algihabitans; species Algihabitans albus. The sequence continues at coordinate 32,884 of NZ_QXNY01000001.1, read as the reverse complement.
GTCGCGCCGCCGAAATCGTGCGCGACCACATCCGGTGCCACCAGGTCCCAATGATCGAGCAGCCCCGCCAGCAAGGTGTTTTGGACGCCGAGCGAGACGTCGGTGTCCGGCTTATCCGAGCTGCCGTAGCCCAGAAGATCGTAGGCGTAGACCTGCCGTCCGCGTGCCAGCAGAGGCAGCAGTCGCCGCCAGACCTGGGCGTTGAAGGGCGTGCCGTGGATCAGCACCAGGGGCGGTCCCTCGCCCCACACGCCATACCGCAGCGCGTGCCCCTGGATTTTTGCGGTCTTGTCCAACTGGAGCGGTTTCATTCCGCTGTCCTAATATTTAAAATCAATAATGAGCATTAGTTTTGCTGCAAGCTTGCTAACTGTCAATGCGCATATTAAGCATTAGGTTACGATGCTCGACAGACTCCTCGAAGCGGCAGCGGCGTGGGCGGAAGCCGATCAGGTGATCGGCGGCAACCTGAGCCTCGATCTCTGCAACACGGTGAGTGGCCGCCACCGCGACGAACGGCGCGAGCGCCTGTCGGGGCCTTTGGAGCTGGCGGGCTGGGCGCTCGCCGCCGGTGCGCTTCCGCGGGCCTCGGCACCGGCCCTTGAGCCGCTTGTTTCGGAACAGGAGGTTCCAGAGACCGGTGAGGCATCGGCGACTCTCAAGCGGCTGCGCGTGTTGCGGGCCGCGCTGTATGGGGCCTTGACCGCCGAGCTTGACGGCCGGCTGGCCGATCCGCCCGATCTGGAGTCGATTGCCGGTGCGGTGGCCGAGGCGCGGCGGGCGCTCCGGCTCACCCAGTCGCAGGCCGGCTTCCTTTGGGTCCTGCCGGAGAAAGCTTCCGGTTGGCAAGAGCTGGAATGGCGGATTGCGCTCGCGATTCCCGAGGTGTTGGGGCCGGAGCGGCCGGCACCGCTGCGCCAGTGCGGGCGGTGCAGCTGGCTGTTCCTGGACCGCTCGCGCGGCCGCCAAAGATCCTGGTGCAGCAGTCGGCGCTGCGGTAATCGCGCGCGCGTCGAACGGCACTACCGCCGTCACGGCACCGCGCCGGACTGAACGCCCGCACGCGCTTGTCGGGCGGTCTTCCCTGAGATTGCGGTGAGAGCGAGACCGGAGTCCAAGGCTCCAGCACAAAAGAAATGCACTCCGGAAATCGCTTTCCGGAGTGCAAGTGCGGCTTTGCCGCTGGCCGCGATGGGTGCCTGCCCCTGGAGCCTGTTGTGATCGTATGGACTCGCGTCGCGGTTCCGCCGATCCCAAGAAACAGACTCCAACACTTTGAATCTAGACCAGATTTAACGTCATCGTCGGACCCAATACGTGGGTCCGACTGATCACTATCCGGTCTAGGGGCAGAAACGCTTACTCGATGGTCGGCCAAACCTGATCGGCCGTGGCGATGTAGCCGGGGATGTCCTGATTCCAGCGCTGCTGGGTCGGCAGGGTGTAATTGAGGTAGAGCTTGCCGTCGACGATCGACCAGGCCTCGGGATCGGTCTCGATCTTCCGTTCCGCCGCGGCGACGCCAAAGGCGCAGTAACCGCCGTACTGCGGGGCGTAAGCCGTCGGATCGGCGGTGAAGAGATCGCGATGCTCGGCGTTGGCGAAGTGCCAGGTTGCGCCCTTGTACTCGGCGCTGAATTCCGGCGAGCCCTGGACCGGCTTGCCTTCGGTGAAGTAGGCCACCGGGTCGGTACCGCCGATGGCGATGCCGTCGCGCGTGAAGATGTCTTTCCCGGCGTAGTCGTCGGCTGCGAAGGCGACCTGGGTCGCCGTCAGGGTGGCCAGGATCAGAAAGGTCAGGCCGACCAGCAGGCGGGTCGGCAGGCTGTGCAGAGGGAAGTTGTGCTCTGCGGATGCGGCGGTCCGTGTCATGGCGGATATCCTCTCTATCGTTGGCCCGGCGCAGATGGAGCTGCGCCGCTTGTCCAGAAGAATGGGCGCAACCGCGAACAACCGCCAATCACCCTTGCCTCGCGCCCTATCACGGCTTTGCGAGAGCGACGAGATCGGCCGGAGGCTGAAGGTTGGGGACAGGGCGTCAGGAGGATACGCCGGAGTGGCCGATCAGCGCGGTGCGGCAGCGCCGGCCGGGATCGCCTCGGCGGGAAAGACCGCGATCTGCCAGGGACGCGTGGCCGCCTGGGTGACGACGGCATCCTGTGGCGGCATGCGTTCGCGCCAGACAACGGCGCTGCTGGTCGGTTGGGCGCGCATGCCGATGATCTCGATGCCGTAACCGCCGGTCGGGCGCTCGCCGAGGAAGATGCCGGCCGCAACTTCGCGCCCGACGGCCAGCTCGCGCGGTGGCGTCAGACCGACCAGATCCCAGAGGGTGTCCCATTCCTCGGCCGTGGCGGCCCGCATGCTCGACTCGATATCGACCGCACCGCCGGCGCCGCCCCAGCTTTCCAGCGGACGGACCAACTCCACCGCCTCCGCGGGTTCCGTCGGCTGAGGCGGTGGCGCGGCACTGCCATCCGCCGTCGTGGCCGGCCGGTCGGAGGCGCAGGCTGTCAGGACCAGAGCCGCTGCCAAGACAGCGACGATGCGTCGAGAGCGACCGAAGTCGATCATTGCATGACGATCCTCGGCGCCTCGCGCCGCGCGCCGGCGCCACTCAGCTTTTCCCAGACGCGCTTCGCGATGGTGAGATAGCTCTGCGCGTAGGCGCTCTGCGGGTGCGAGACCACGATCGGTTGACCGCCATCGGAGGTCTCGCGGATCTCGATGGTCAGCGGCAGTTCGCCCAGAAACTCCATGCCCAGCTTCTCCGCTTCGCGCTTCGCCCCACCATGGCCGAAGATGTGCGCCTCATGACCGCAGCTCGGGCAGATGTAAAGCGACATGTTCTCGACAATTCCGAGCACCGGAACATCCACCTTGCGGAACATGTTCAAACCCTTGCGGGCGTCCAGAAGCGCAATGTCCTGCGGGGTTGAGACGATCACGGCGCCCGACAGCGGCACCTGCTGCGCCATGGTCAACTGAGCGTCGCCGGTGCCCGGCGGCATGTCGACGATCAGGGCGTCCAGTTCGCCCCAGGCCACGTCGCGCAGCATCTGCTGCAGGGCCGACTGCACCATCGGTCCGCGCCAGATCATCGGCGTGTCCTCGGCGACCAGGAACCCCATGGACATGACCTTGACGCCGTAGTTCTCCAAGGGCGTCAGAGTCTTGCCGTCGGGCGAATTGGGTCGGCCGGAGATACCCATCATGCGCGGCTGGCTTGGCCCGTAGATGTCGGCATCCAGAACACCGACCCTCAGGCCCTGGGCGGCCAGAGCGAGCGTCAGGTTGGTCGCGGTCGTCGATTTGCCGACGCCGCCCTTGCCGCTGGCCACGGCGACGATGTGCTTCACACCGGGAACGAGCGCGCGCGTCGCGCCGCCGGGGGCTTGCGCCTGTCGCTGTGCCGGGCTCGGCGCCGCCGGAGCGCCAGCCGCTGCGCCGCTGCCGTTTCCAGCGCCGTTTCCGCCGCCTTTTCCGCCGCTGCCGGACTCGGCGGTTAGCACGACGGTCACGGACAGCACGCCCTCGAGCTTGTCGACCGCGGCCTCGGCCGCCTTGCGCAGGGGCTCCAGCTTCGGGCCCCGCTTGGGATCGACCTCGATCGCGAAGCCGACATTGCCGTCCTTGACAACCAAACCCTGAATCATGCCAAGGCCGACGATGTCCGTGCCGCGGTCTGGGTCCTGTACGTGGCGCAGGGCGTCGAGCACCTGTTCCTCGGTAATGCGGCTCATGCTTGAATTCTCCGCGGTTGTGCCGATATCGAGCGGAACCGAAAGACCAGAACGGCCGACGGTCGAGATCCTGCATATAGGGGTTGCGCCGGCCGCTTGTCCACGGGGCCTCCGGGCGCAGCGCGGAGATCGGCACCGGAGGTGAGCAGTGGGCCGTTCGGTAAAGCAAAAAAGCGGGTCCGGCAGGCTGGTCGGTCCGAGTTTTACATCAGGGTTCAGGGAGACAGGAAAGTATGCCTTGGCAATCGGGTAGCGGCGGCTCGGGAGGCGGTTCCGGCGGCGGTGGCCCCTGGGGCGGTGGATCTGGCGGCGGTTCTGGCGGTGGATCCGGCGGCGGCGGCGGCCCTTGGGGCGGTCGTGGCGGCGGCGGCGGCGGCGGTAACAACGGTGGCGGCTGGGGCTCCGGAGGTTGGGGCGGCGGCGGCGGAAACCGTCCGCCCGACTTCGAGGATGTGATCCGGCGCGGGCAGGAACGCCTGCGCGGCGTGCTGCCGGGCGGCATGGGCGGTGCCCGTGGTCTCGGCATCCTGATCGCGGTTGCCATCGTCCTTTGGCTTGCCTCGGGCTTCTATCAGGTTCGTCCCGGTCAGCAGGGCGTGGTCCTGCGTTTCGGCGAGTGGGTCAACCAGGGCAACCTGGCCGGCCCGGGTTTGCACTGGCATCTGCCCTGGCCTGTCGAGAGTTCCGTCACTCCGAACGTCGAGGAAATCCGTCAGATCGAGATCGGCTATCGCGGGAATGCCGGTCGCAGCAACGACATCCCCGAAGAAAGCCTGATGCTGACGGGCGACCAGAATATTATCGACATCGACTTCACCGTGCAGTGGCGGGTCAGCAACGCCGGTCAGTTCCTGTTCAACATTCGCGAGCCGGAGGCGACCATCAAGATCGCCGCCGAGAGTGCCATACGTGAAACGATCGGCCGCACGGACATCCAGCCGGCCCTGACGGACGCCCGCTTCGAAGTCGCGGATCTGACCCGTCAGACTTTGCAGGAAATCCTGAACGAGTATCAGGCCGGCATCGCGATCACCGAGATCAACCTGCAGGACGTGCAGCCGCCCGAGCCGGTAATCGATGCCTTCGAGGACGTGCAGCGCGCTCGCCAGGATCTGGATCGTCTGCGCAACCAGGCCGACGCCTACCGGAACAAGGTGATCCCGGAAGCGCGCGGTGAAGCGCAGCGGATGATCCAGGAGGCCGAAGCTTACCGTGAGCGCCTGATCAACGAGGCTCAGGGTGAAGCCCAGCGCTTCCTCAACGTCTACGAGGCCTATCTGCAAAACCCCTCGGTGACCACGCGACGCATGTACCTGGAGACGGTCCAGGGCGTGCTCAGGGACACCGACAAGGTGATCATGAGCGGCGACTCCGGGGCGGTGCCCTACCTGCCGCTCAATGAACTGCGCGGGCGGATGGGGACCGGCAACGGTTCCTCCACCCCACAGAACCAGCAGTAGCCGGGAGATATAAGGAAGATGCAAAAGCGCTTCGCCCTGTTCGGCGGTATCCTGTTGGTGGTGCTGGGATTCCTCGCCTACAACGCTCTCTTCGTCGTGCATCAGACCCAGCAGGCCCTGGTCCTGCAGTTCGGTGCCATCAAGCGTGTGGTTCAAGAACCCGGCTTGAACGTCAAGCTGCCCTTTATCCAGAACGTGCTCTTCTTCGACCGGCGCGTTCTCAACCTCGATCCGCCGCCGCTGACGGTCGTCCTGTCTGACCAGCGGCGCCTGATCGTCGACGTCTTCGTGCGCTACCGGATCACCGATCCCGTCCGTTTCTACGAGACGGTGAACAACGAGACGCAGTTGCGCGACCGCTTTGCGCCGATCGTGAACAACCAGGTGCGCTCGGTGCTGGGCGAGGTGACCTTGACCAGCGTGCTGTCGGAAGAGCGTGACGAAATCATGCAGCAGATCCGCCGCTCCGTGAACGCGGCGGTGCGGCAGGCGACCGTCGAGGCCGGGATCGACACGACGGTCGTTGGAGCCACGGCGGAGACCGAAGGCGAGCCGGCCGAGGAGGAGGTTCAGCTCACCGATACCTCGCAGCCGGCCGAACGCCGCCGCCGGGGTCTCGGCATCGATGTGGTGGACGTGCGTATCGGCCGGGCCGATCTTTCGTCGGACGTCAGCCGCTCGGTCTATGAGCGCATGCGGGCGGAGCGCGAGCGCGACGCCGCCGAGTTCCGCGCTCAGGGTCAAGAGCAGTTCCAGCGGATCACCGCCTCCGCCGATCGCGAAGCGACGGTCATTCGGGCCGAGGCGCAGCGCGACTCGGACATCCTGCGCGGTGAAGGCGAGGGCGAGCGGACACGTCTGCTGAACGACGCCTTCGGTCAGGATGCAGAGTTCTTCGACTTCTATCGCTCGATGCAGGCCTACACCGATGCGATTCGCGGCGAGAACTCGATGATCGTGATGCCGCCGGACAACGACTTTTTCCGCTTCTTCAACCAGTTGCCGGCAGGCGTGATGAACGCCGAACGCAATCCCGAGCAGCGGGCGCAGTCGCGCCCCGTCAGTCCGGGAGGAACCGGATCGCTGGCAGCGGAACCCCCGGCGCAGTAAGCTCCGCACCAGGTTTTCCGGTGCCGAACGGCGAGACCAGGCGGCTGCCCATCGACGCGGTGGGCAGCCGCTTTTCTTTCGATGTTTTCAGGGCTTAACCTCCAGCGATGTCCGACCTGCTGACCGCCCTCGCGCTGGTCTTCGTGATCGAGGGCTGCATCCTCGCGCTCTTTCCCGGTGCTCCGGCCGCGCTCTATCGACAGCTGTCGGAGTTGCCGCCGGAAACCCTGCGAATCGCGGGACTGGTCGCGGCCGCGCTCGGGGTTCTCGCCGTCTGGCTGCTGCGCGCCTGATCCCCCTCGCGCGGGGCAAATCGCAGTTGCCCGTTTCCTCCTCGCGAGAGTTTGAGGCACACTGCAGATTGCCGGCAGCGTCCGGCACGCCAAATAGATGGCTGACGGCCCCGGCAAGCATGAGCCGGACCCGGGCCGCGACCGCATAGGACCGCCGAGAGGATTCCTGGTGACTCGAGCCGAAATCGCCTGTTTCGTTTCCCTGCTCCGCCCGCGTGCGACCGCGCTGCTTGCCGCCGGCGTCTGGGTTTTGGCGGCCGTGCTGGCCGCCCCTGCCGCCGCGCAGCCGCAGGGGGCGCCGATCTCCTTCGCCGATCTGGCCGATCAGCTTCTGCCGACCGTGGTCAACATCTCCACGACGCAGGTCGTCGAGCGCGGCGACCAGGAAGACTTCGAGGAGATGTTCCGGGAGTTCTTCGAGCGTCGTGGTCAGGGCGCGCCGCCGCCGCGCCGCCGCGCCAACTCCCTGGGATCCGGTTTCATCATCGACCCTGAGGGCTACGTGGTGACCAACAACCACGTGATCGCCGAGGCCGACACCGTCGAGGTCGTGCTGTCCGACGACACCACCTACGAGGCGGAGATCATCGGCAGCGATCCCGAAACCGATCTGGCGCTGCTGAAGGTCAATCCGACCTCGCCCCTGCCCAGCACCATCTGGGGCAACTCCAACAGCGTGCGCGTCGGCGACTGGGTGCTGGCTGTCGGCAATCCCTTCGGGCTGGGCGGCTCGGTCACCGCCGGCATCGTTTCCGCCCGCGGCCGGGACATCAACGCCGGCCCCTACGACGATTTCCTGCAAACCGACGCGGCGATCAACCGGGGTAACTCGGGCGGACCCATGTTCAACCTCGACGGCGAGGTGATCGGCATCAACACCGCGATCTTCTCGCCCTCCGGCGGTTCGATCGGAATCGGCTTCGCGGTTCCCTCGGCGATCGCGCAGAACGTGATCGACTCCCTGCGCCGCTTCGGCGAGGTCCGGCGCGGCTGGCTGGGGGTGCGCATCCAGACCGTGACCGAGGAACTTGCCGGCGAACTGGCCTTGCCGCCGCCCGCCACCGGCGCCTACGTCGCCAACGTGATCGACGGCGGTCCGGCGCAGTCGGCGGGGATCGTGCAGGGCGACGTCATCATCACCTTCGACGACCGCCCGGTGGCCGATACGCGCGGACTGGTACGAATGGTCGCCGAGACCTCGGTCGGCCGCGACGTGGACGTGGTGATCTGGCGCGAGGGGTCGCGCCAGACGATGCAGGTCAACCTCGGCCAGCGCGATGCGGAGGCCCTGGCCGCTGCCGCGCCGCCGCCGCCCGATCCGGAGGAAGTGCGGGATCTGCCCGCGCTCGGCCTCAGCCTCGGTGTCATGACCGACGAACGGCGCGAAACCTTCGCTCTCGAAGAGGGCGTCGGCGGTGTGATCGTCACCGAGGTCGACAGCGGCGGCAGCGCCGAGGAGAAGGGTCTGCAGCCCGGCGATGTCATCGTCGAGGTGGATCAGGAGCGCGTGGCGACCCCGGACGAGGTGGAGTCCTACGTCGAGCAGGCCCGAGAGGCGGAGCGCCGCAGTCTGACCCTACTGGTCTACCGCGGCGGCGAGTATCAGTGGATCGTGCTTCGCATCGGCCAAGGCTAGGAAATCGGCCAGGGCCAGGAAATCGGCCAGAGATCAAGGCCAGGAGACCGGCCAGAGATAGGGAGGCGGTCGCTCAGCCCAGCTCGGCGAAGTCCGCGCGCCGGTAGCCCTGATAGAACAGCAGGCCGGTCAGGTCGGCGACATCGAGCGCGTAGCGTGCCGCCGCCCGAACCGCCGGCTTCCCGCGATAGGCAACTCCCAGGCCGGCCGCGTTCAGCATCGCCAAGTCGTTGGCGCCGTCGCCGACCGTGCAGGCGGCCGCCGGCGTGACGCTCAGTTCCGCACTCAAGCGCTCCAGCGCGTCCAGCTTCGCTTTGCGGCCGAGGATCGGCTTGTGCACGCCGCCGGATAGTTTGCCCGCCTCGATCTCCAGGACGTTGGCGCGGACGGCGGAGAAGCCGCAGGCTTCCGCAACCAGATCCGCGAAGATCGTGAAACCTCCCGAGACCAGGATGCAGGGAACGCCGGCAGCCCGCAGGCTGCGGATCAGGCTGCGCGCGCCGGGATTGAAGGTCATGCGCTCGGCGGCTCGTTCGACCTCCCCGAGCGGCAGTCCGGCGAGTTTGGCGACGCGGGCCTCCAGCGCCTCCTCGAAGTCCAGGTCCCCGGACATGGCCCGGGCGGTGACCTCCGCGATCTCGTCGCGCAGACCGACCGTCTCGGCCAGCTCGTCCAGCATCTCCTCGGCGATGATGGTCGACTCCATATCCGCGAGCAGCAGGGCCTTGCGCCGCCCCGCGAGCGGCTGTGCGGCCAGATCGACCGGCAGATCGCGAAGGGCTTCGCGGACAAGCCGCTCGGCGTCCAGTGTCGAGAGGCCTTCGAAGGGGAGGTCGCAGGCTTCGTCCGGTGACAACCAGTCGCTCGGGCCGACATTGCCGCCGCCGGAGGTCAGGGCCGTGCGCGCCGCATCGACGGCTTGCGCCGAGAGCTTGCGCCGGCTCGGATCGGCGATCAGGGTGAGGACAAACGCCATAGCGCGCTCCTCATAGCGAGCGGACCGGAGCGATACAAGCCGCCAGAGATGACGAAGACCGACGCCCCTTCCTCGCCGCCCGCCCTCTCACCCGATCCGCCGCCCGCGGTTATCGTCGCGGGGCCGACCGCCAGCGGCAAGTCGGCCCTGGCGGCGGCCCTGGCCGCGCGCCTGCCGGGTACGGTGATCAATGCCGATTCCATGCAGATCTACCGCGATCTGCCGGTCCTGAGCGCCCAGCCGGACGCGCCGGCGACCGGCGGTGACGTGCCGCACCGGCTCTACGGACGGCTCGACGCGGCTGAGCGCTGTTCGGCGGGCCGCTGGCGTGCGCTGGCCCTGGCGGAGATGGAGGCCGCGCGCGGCGAAGGTCGCGTACCGCTGCTCTGCGGCGGCACCGGGCTCTATCTCAAGGCGCTGACCGAGGGGATCGCGGCGCTGCCGCCGATCCCGGCGGAGCTGCGCGAGCGGGCCGTCCGGCGGCTGGCGGCGCTCGGTCCCGCCGGGCTGCATGCCGAGCTGCTGGGGCGCGACCCCACGACGGCGGCGAAACTTCACCCCAACGACCGCCAACGCCTGCAGCGTGCCTGGGAGGTGCTGGAGGCGACCGGTCGAGGCCTGGCCGACTGGCAGGCCGCGCCGAACGCGGCCGGACCCGCGCCCTGGCGCTTCCTCTGGCTGGTGCTGCTGCCGCCGCGCGCCGCGCTGGCCGCGGCCTGCGACACCCGCTTCGAGGCGATGGTCGCAGCGGGGGCGGTGGAGGAGGTGCGCCGGCTGCTGGCGCGAGGGCTCGATCCGCGCCTGCCGGCCATGAAGGCCCTCGGCGTGTCGGAGCTGGCGGACCATCTGTCCGGGAAAGTGACGTTGGAAGAAGCCGTTGCCGCAGCGCAACAAGCGACGCGGCGCTATGCCAAGCGGCAGGCGACCTGGCTGAGAACCCAAGTTCTGCGACATATTAAGAATGCGTATGTTATGGAAACGCAATTTTCAGAATATCAATTGCCCGAAACCTTTTCGAAAGTTGACGAGTTTTTGTTGACCACCCGAACGCCCAAGGATAGGGTGCTGGATCTGGATTAAATCGGTCCCAAACGGGCGCGTCGGGTGCCCCGGGGGCAAAAAGCCATAAACAAACGTGGGGCTTACCGCGCCCGCGAAGCTTTGCTTGAGGAATGAACCGCGATGCCCGCCACCGCTGCCGAGACGACGGCTGCCGAAAGCCCCGCTGAATGCGCCGCTCCCGAGACGTCCGCCGCCTACACGGGCGCCGAGATGGTCATCAAGGCACTGGTGGATCAGGGCGTCGAAGTCGTCTTCGGCTATCCCGGCGGCGCGGTCCTGCCAATCTACGACGCGTTGTTTCAGCAGAACAGCCTGCGTCACATTCTGGTGCGGCACGAGCAGGCGGCGGTCCATGCGGCCGAGGGCTATGCCCGCTCCACCGGCAAACCCGGCGTGGTGCTGGTCACTTCCGGGCCCGGTGCGACCAATGCGGTGACCGGTCTGACCGATGCCCTGATGGACTCCATCCCCGTCGTCTGCCTGACGGGGCAGGTGCCGACCCATCTGATCGGCAACGACGCCTTTCAGGAGGCGGACACGACCGGCATCACCCGGCCCTGCACCAAGCACAACTATCTCGTCCGGGCCGTTGGCGATCTGCCGCGCATCCTGCACGAGGCCTTCTACGTCGCGACCCATGGCCGGCCCGGCCCGGTGGTTGTGGACCTGCCGAAGGACGTGCTGCAGACCAAGGGCAGCTACACCGAAAAAGAGCAGGTGGTGCATCGCAGCTACCGTCCGCAGACGGCCCCGGACCCGGCCGCGATCGCCAAGGCGATCGACCTGCTGGCCGCCGCCAAGCGGCCGATCATCTATGCCGGCGGCGGCGTCATCAACGCCGGGCCGGAGGCCAGCCGGCTGCTGACCGAGCTGGTGCACCTGACCGGCGCGCCGGTGACCAACACGCTGATGGGCCTGGGCGCCGTGCCGGCCAGCGACCCGCAGTTCCTCGGCATGCTCGGCATGCACGGAACCTACGAGGCCAATCTTGCGATGCACGGCTGCGACGTGATGCTGAACGTCGGCGCCCGCTTCGACGACCGGGTGACCGGGCGTCTGACCGACTTCTCGCCCGACTCGATCAAGATCCACGTCGATATCGATCCTTCGTCGATCAACAAGAACGTGATGGTCGACCTGCCGGTCGTGGCCGATGCCGAAGCCGCGTTGCGCGCGCTGGTCGACGAGTGGAAGCGCCGCACGGCCGGCGGAACCCTGAATGCCGGCGCGGCCCGCAAGGCCCAGGCCGCCTGGTGGGAGCGGATCGCGGCCTGGCGCGGGCGCGACTGCCTGAGCTACCGGCAGACGGGTCAGATCATCAAGCCGCAGTACGCGATCCAGCGGCTCTATCAGCTCACGGCGGAGAACGAGGCCAAGGCCGGCAAGCCGACCTACATCACCACCGAGGTCGGCCAGCACCAGATGTGGGCGGCGCAGTTCTTCAAGTTCGAGCAGCCGAACCGCTGGATGACCTCCGGCGGGCTGGGCACCATGGGCTACGGCCTGCCGGCGGCGATGGGCGTCCAGATCGCCCATCCCGACGCGCTGGTGATCGACGTCGCCGGCGAGGCCTCGATCCTGATGAACATCCAGGAGATGTCGACGCTGGCGCAGTACGGCCTGCCGGTGAAGGTCTTCATCGTCAACAACCAGTGGATGGGTATGGTCCGGCAGTGGCAGGAGCTGCTGCACGGCGCCCGCTACTCGGAGAGCTACAGCGCCAGCCTGCCCGACTTCGTCGCCCTGGCCGAGGCCTTCGGAGCCGTCGGAATCCGTGCCGACAAGGCGGAGGAACTGGACGACAAGATCCTGGAGATGATCGAGGTTCCCCGTCCGGTGATCTTCGACTGCTGCGTGGCGCAGGACGAGAACTGTTTCCCCATGATCCCCTCGGGCGCGGCCCACAACGAGATGCTGCTGGGGCCGGGCGACAAGGCGGCGAAGCCGATCAGCGAAGAGGGCATGGTTCTCGTCTGAGGCTGCCTCGGAACAGGCGGGCGCAAGCCTGCCGGGCTTGCCCTCCAATCCCTTTAGCGGCTAGACCAGATTCAAGAGATGAGAGTCTGTTTCTTGTGATCGGCGGACCTGCGGAGCGGTTCCGGACGATCGCGACAGGCTCTAGGAACGCCGTCCGATCCGACCCAGGCGCCCCGCCAAGAGGCGTCGCCAGCTTTCGAAGCGAGTTCTCCCCGTGCCTCCCTTGCAGGATAACGTCGAGCGGCGCACCATCGCCGTACTGGTCGATAACGAACCCGGTGTGCTGGCGCGCGTGATCGGCCTCTTCTCCGGCCGCGGCTACAACATCGAGAGCCTGACCGTCACCGAGGTCGAGCGCGAGAAGGGCCTGTCGCGCATCACCGTCGTCACGACCGGCACGCCCCAGGTGCTCGAGCAGATCAAGGCGCAGCTCGACCGTCTGGTGCCGATCCGGCGGGTCGCCGACCTCAGCCAGCAGGGGCCCCATGTCGAGCGCGAACTGGCGCTGGTGAAGGTTGCGGGGGCCGACGACAAGCGCGTCGAGGCGCTGCGCATCGCCGGCATCTTCAACGCCGAGGTGGTCGACGCGGGTCTGGACTACTTCATCTTCGAGGTGACCCATAACCCGGAAAAGCTGGACCGCTTCATCGAGCTGATGAAGCCGCTGGGGCTGGTGGAGATGAGCCGCACCGGCGTCGTCGCGATCGCGCGCGGCAAAGAGGGGCTGTAAAGCGAAACCGAGCCGGGCCGAAGCTGTCGGCGTCGTCGGATTTTCATCGCTCCCGGCTGTCGTCCCGACCATAGTTGTCAGTGGTTCAATGGAAGACTGGCAAGGGAGGACCCCGATGGCACAAGGTGAGATTGCCTGGAACGAGCTGGCGACCGGCGACGTGGAGGGCGTGAAGGGCTTCTACGGCGACCTATTGGGCTGGAAGGCTCAAGCTTGGCCGATGCCGGATGGCGGCACCTATTGGGTCTGGCAGCATGCGGACGCGGACCCGGACGCCGACCCCAGTCAAGTGGGCTTGGCCGGCGCCTTCCAGATGGAGGGGCCGCAGTTCGAGGGACAGCCGCCCCACTGGGCCGTCTATATGACGGTCGACGACTGCGATGCCGCCTGCGAGAAGGTCGGCGCCCTCGGCGGTAAAGTCCTGCAGCCGCCCTTCGACGTGCCCGAGGTGGGCCGCATCGCGATGGTCGCCGATCCCAGCGGTGCCGCGTTCGGTATCATGACGCCGGCGGTGCGCGGCTGATCTGCACTCCAGATCTGCGGCTTCTGCAGGTTGCACCGCAAGAGCCGTGCAGTTAGAACGCGGGCGAAGTTTTTTTGCGCGGGCGAGGCAGCACGCGCAACTTCCTTAAATGCGCCCGGCGGCCGCCAAGGAGCCGCCGCGTGCCGGTCAAGACAAGGTGGAGGAACGGGTACTCATGCGCGTCTACTACGATCGCGACGCCGACGTAAATCTGATCAAGGGCAAGAAGGTGGTCGTGGTCGGCTACGGCAGCCAGGGCCATGCCCATGCCATGAACCTGCGCGACAGCGGCGTCGGCGAAGTGCGCATCGCGTTGCGCGCCGGCTCCAAGACCGCGCAGAAGGCGGAAGGCGCCGGCTTCACCGTGATGACGCCGGACGAGGCGGCGGCCTGGGCCGACGTCGTGATGATCCTGACACCCGACGAGCTGCAGGCGGATCTCTACCGGGATTCGCTGGAGCCGAACCTGAAGGAGGGGGCGGCCATCGCCTTCGCGCACGGCCTCAACATCCACTTCAGCCTGATCGAGCCGCGTCCCGACCTCGACGTCTTCATGATCGCACCCAAGGGTCCGGGCCATACGGTGCGCAGCGAGTACGTGCGCGGCGCCGGCGTGCCCTGCCTGATCGCCGTGCACCAGGACAGCAGCGGCAACGCCCACGAGCTGGGCCTGTCCTATGCCAGCGCCATCGGCGGCGGCCGTGCCGGGATCATCGAGACCTCCTTCCGGGAAGAGTGCGAGACCGATCTCTTCGGCGAGCAGACGGTGCTCTGCGGCGGTCTCTCGGCCTTGATCGTGGCCGGTTACGAGACCCTGGTCGAGGCGGGCTATGCGCCGGAAATGGCCTACTTCGAGTGCCTGCACGAGGTGAAGCTGATCGTCGACCTGATGTACGAGGGCGGCCTCGCCAACATGCGCTACTCCATCTCCAACACGGCGGAGTACGGCGACTACGTGACCGGCCCGCGGATCATCACCGAGGAGACCAAGGCGGAGATGAAGCGGGTGCTGGACGACATCCAGGCGGGCCGCTTCACCCGTGACTGGGTCGCGGAATGCAAGGCCGGCCAGCCTTCCTTCAAGGCCACGCGCCGCCGCCAGTCCGAACACGGGATCGAGGAGGTCGGGCAGCGCCTGCGCGGCATGATGCCCTGGATCGCCGAGAACGCCCTGGTCGACAAGTCGAAGAACTGATTGATCGCTTCCCGCGTGGATACGGCGTGGGGCGGTTCTGTCTGCTGAGAACGGAGCGGCCGGCGGTCGCCGGCCGCCTTCGTGTCTCAACAGGCTCGGGATGAAGGCAGGAGGATTTCCCGTCTCGCAGTCGATCCCGAGCCCCTCGAAGGGTGTTCCCGTCGAGGGACGTCGTCCACGGGGGACGAACCATGGTCATCGACGTTCAGACGCTTCTGATTTTCATCCCCATCGCGCTCGCGCTCAATCTGACACCCGGCGCGGATGTGCTGTTCTGCCTCGGGCAGGGCATCAGGTCCGGGCCCAGGGCCGGCTTCGCCGCATCGCTGGGGATCGCGACCGGCTCCTTCGTTCACGCTCTGGCGGCCGGTCTCGGGCTTGCCGCCGTGATTGCGGCCCACCCCTTGGCCTTCGAGGCGATCCGCTGGGCCGGCGTCTGCTATCTGCTGTGGCTTGCGGTCGCGACCTTGAGAGAACCGATCGGGGCGCTCAAGCCGGCGGAGGTCAGGCGCGCGGGCGCGATCTCGGCCTGGCGGAACGGCATCTTCGTCTGCCTTCTCAATCCGAAAGTCGCGCTCTTCATTCTCGCGCTGGTGCCGCAGTTCGTCGATCCCTCGCGCGGCTCGGTGCTGATCCAGTTTCTGATTTTCGGTGCGATCCTCAACGTCGGCGGGACCGTGATCAACGGGCTGGTCGGTGTCTTCGCCGGCGGGATCGGTCGGTTTCTCGCGCGCAACGCCTCGGTCGCGCGCGCCTTGCAGTACCTCACGAGCTTCGTCTTCTTCAGTCTCGCCGCGAAGCTGGCGTTCGACCGGCGCTAAGGGCGCTGACGGTCCCGTCTCCCAGGCGGACTCAGTAACCGTCCGTCTTGTTCACGCCATTGGGAATTTCCGTCCCGGCAAGAGCCGCGCGGGCGGCGGCGAGGGTCTGGACCGCAACCAGATCGGCGGTCGCGTCGCTGGCGCAGTGCGGGGTGACCAGGATGCGGGGATGCGTCCAGAAGGTATGGCCGGGGGGCAGCGGCTCCTGCTCGAAGACGTCGAGCGAGGCGCCCGCGAGATGGCCGCTGTCGACGGCGGCGAGGAGATCGCGTTCGACCAGGTGGGGCCCGCGGCCCATCTGAATCAGATAGGCGCCGGGTTTCATGCGCGCGAAGAGGGCGCCGTCCAGCAGGCCTCGCGTCTCCGCCGTCAGAGGCAGCAGATTGATCACGACGTCGGCGCGGGCCAGCAACGTTTCCAGTCCCTCGCCGCCGCTGACCACCTCGACCCCCTCGAGCGTCCTGGGGCTGCGCGCCCAGCCCAGGGTCGGATAGCCGAGCCCGGCCAGACGCTGCGCGGTCACCGATCCCATCCGCCCCAGCCCGAGGACGGCTACGGTCGTATCGGTCGCGCTCCGCTGGGGCTGGCGCCGCCAGACCTGCGCCTCTTGCTGTTCCAGGTAGAGGTCGAAGCGGCGCTGGTACCAGATGACATGCCAGATCACGAAGAGCGCCATGGCCTCGGCTTGCTCGGGATCGACCATGCGCACGACCGGCACGTCGGGCAGCTCCGGATCGGCCAGGATGTTGTCCACGCCCGCCGCGATGGAGCAGATCACCTTCAGGTTGGGATAGCGTTTCAGGACGCCCTGCGGCGGCCGCCAGGCCAGAGCGAAGTCGATGGTGGCGGGGTCGTCCACCTCCTCCGGCATCAGCAGCTCGACCGAAGCGTCCTCCGCCGCGAAGGCGCTGCGGAAGACTTCGTCCAACTTCAGGGTGGCGCTGACCAGGACGCCTTTCATGCAGAACCTCCGAAGGTCTGAAGCGGCGGGGCCGACAGCTCGATGGCATCGAGCGGATGGATCGGCCGCGCGCGGCTGAAGGGAAAATCGCTCGGGTGAAAACGGCTGAGGCCGGGCGTGTCGAGGACCAGCGGCGTCGCCTGCCCGGCGAAGGCCAGCTTGAAGTGATTACCGGACTTCGCGACGACCGCGTCGAGCTCGCTCACTGTCAGTCCCTGGCTTTCGTAGGCCGCCGGGTCCTGCACGAAGGGCGCCTTGGTGGTCAGCAGCAGCGACAGCTTGCCGGCCTGCAGGAGGGCGGTCGGGCCGAGATCGACCGGCACCCCGGTCATGTAGGCGCCGCTATGGGCGAAGCGTCCGTCGCCGAGGCGCAGGACCCGTCCCGTCACCTCCAGCGGTGTCTGGCCGGGGGTGACGCGTCCGCCGACCGCCAAGTTCAGGTCCTTGCCGAGACCCGCCGCTCCGCAGGCCCGGACGGCGTCGGGATCGTAGAGCGGCAGCGCGACCCGAAGGTCCGGAAAAGACCGGAGCAGCAGGCGGGCCAGAGCCGTCGCGTCGCCGGGCGCGCCGGCCAGAACCCGATCCCCTTGATCGCCGAGCGCGAAGGGCCGGCCGGCCGGGGTTTCCCTGACTTGGGTCAGCGCCGTCTCCATCGAGGGTAGATCCTGCTGGAAGAGGTCGCGCAGCTCCCAAAGCCGCCGGGCGAGACGCGCCGCAACCTGCTGGGCTTCATCTGCGTCGCCGTCGGACGTGACCAGGACGGTCTGACCGACGCCGGGGGCATCGACGAAGGGATTGACGTTACAGATCGAGATATCGCGAAGACCGGGCCGTGCGGAGCAGAGGGCCCGCGCCGTTGCCTGCAGCTCCGCAAGAGGACCGCTGCAGGTCTCGTCGTTGCCGCGCGTCAGAAACGGCAGCCGGGCTAGGGTCCGCAGCGGGCGCAGGCGGCCGGCCATCACCTCCTGCAGCAGTGCGAAGGTCTTGGCGCCGGTCTCGACCATGTCGGCATGGGGGTTGGTCTTGTAGGCGATCAGGATGTCCGCCGCCTCGGCCATGGCCGGGGTGACGTGGGCATGCAGGTCGAGCGCCACGGCGATCGGAATGTCCGGGCCGAGCTTGGCGCGAAGCGCCGTCAGAAGATCGCCTTCGCAATCGTCCCGCTCGCGCGACAGCATGGCCCCGTGCAGGTCCAGGCAGACCGCATCGGGTGCGTCGCTCGCCAGGATTTCCTCGAGCAGCGCCGTGAAAAATCGCTCCTCGACCGGGCCGCCGGGCCGGGCCCGCGCCGCGACGCTGGGCAGCCAGGCGACACCGGCGGCTTCGCCGGCCCGCAGGATGCCGCCCAGCGCCGATCCGGCGGTGCGGTTGGCGGCGATCACCTCGGGTCCGCGCTCGAGGGTGAAGTCGTCGGCGGAGGTCGGCAGGGGATTGAAGGAGTGCGACTCCTGCCAGAACTGGCCGACGAGCAGGCGCGGCTTGGCCGGGACGGGACTCATCTCAGGCTTGTTCCAGATCGCACCATTCGGCGATGAAGAGAGCGATGGTGCCAGTCACCCGTTTGACCGAGGCGAGGCTGACGCGCTCGTCGGTGCCGTGGATCGCCTCGGCGTAGGGGCCGTAGACCAGGCAGGGCGTGCCCTGATAAAGCACGAAGACACGTCCGTCGAGGTAGCCGGGCGTGACGAAGGACTCCAGCGCCTGGCCGTAGCTGGCGGCATGGGCGCGACCCAGGGTCCGTTCCGCCGCACTGCCTTCCTCCAGGACGTAGCCCTCGGCGAAGAAGCCGTTGTAGACCACCTCCGGCGGATTGTTGGCCAAGAAAGGCACCTCGGCGGCGGTGCGCCGCAGGGTCTCTTCGATCTCCCGCGCCGCCTCGGCCGGGGCTTCGCCGGGATAGAGCGCGATGCGGCAGTCGAAGGTGCACCAGGCCGGCACGGAGGAGGCCCAGTCGCCGCCCTCGATCCGGCCGACGTTGAAGTTGATCGGGTGCTCCAGATCCTCGAAATAGCGATGCTCGCCCTTGCGGGCGTTCCAACTCTCGGCCAGTTCATGCAGCCCGTCGATCAGGCGGTAGGCCGCCTCGATGGCGTTGGCGCCGCGCCCGGCCTCGCGGACATGCACCGGCACGCCGCGCACCTTCACCTGAAACCAGATCACGCCGACGTTGGCCCGGACCAGCTTGTCGTCTTCGGGTTCCGGGATGATCGCGGCGTCGGCCTTGTAGCCGCGCGCCAGGCAGGCCAGCGCGCCGTTGCCCGTGCACTCCTCCTCCACCACGGACTGCAGGTAGACGGTGGCGGCGGGCTGGTAGCCCAGATGCCTGAGCGCATCCAGGGCGAAGACGTTGGCGACCAGGCCGGCCTTCATGTCGCCGGAGCCGCGGCCATAGAGCCAGTCGCCCTCGCGGCGCGGCTCGAAAGGTGGCCCGCTCCAGATTTCGGTGGGGCCGGTCGGCACCACGTCGATGTGGCCGTTCAGGATCAGCGAGCGGCCCGTCTCCTCGCGCGGCCGGTGGGTCGCGACCACGTTGAGCGCCTGGCTGTAGTCGATCTTCACCGGAGAGAAGCCGGGGTGGTGTTTGATTTGCTCCACGTCGATGGCCCAGCGGTCCAGGGCGTAGCCGCGTTCGGCCAGGGCGCGATGCATGAAGTCCTGGGCCGTCTGCTCCTGACCGCGCAGGGAGGGCAGGCGGATCAGGTCCTGGGTAAAGGCGATCTGCGTCTCGAAACCCTGCTCGACGGCGGCAAGGATGTCCCGCGCCAGAGCCGGGTCGAGCGAGGTCACGACGGAACCGCCTGGTGCTGGCGGTCCTGCGAAAGGTCGGGAACGCTCCACTGACGTCCGGGGACGGCCGAGAGCAGTTCCTTCGTGTAGCTGTGCTGCGGATCGTTGAAGACCTTGCGCGTCGGACCGTACTCGACGATGCAGCCCAACTGCATGACCGCGATGTTGTCGCAGATCTGTGCGGCGACGCGCAGGTCATGGGTGATGAAGAGCATGGAGAGCTGAAGCCGTTGCTTGATCTCGGCAAGCAGCTCCAGCACCTGGGCCTGGATCGAGACGTCGAGGGCGGAGACCGGTTCGTCCGCGACCAGAAGGTCGGGGTCGAGCGCCAGCGCCCGCGCGATCCCGATGCGTTGGCGCTGACCGCCCGAGAACTCGTGGGGAAAGCGCTCCGCCGCTGAGGCATCCAGACCGACCAGCCGCAGCAGTTCCCCGGCGCGCGCCACGGCGCTGGCGCGGTCGGCGCCGTGGGCCATGGGACCCTCGGCGATGATGGTGCCGATCTTGCTGCGCGGATTCAACGAGGCGTAGGGATCCTGAAAGATCATCTGCACGTGGCGCCGGTGCGGGCGCAGAGCCTTGCCCTTCAAGCTCGCCAGGTCGACGTCGCCGAAGCGGATCTCGCCGCTGTCGCTGTCCAGCAGGCGGACGATGCAGCGGCCCACCGTGGACTTGCCCGAGCCGGACTCGCCGACGAGGCCCAGTGTTTCTCCCTTCTTGATGTCGAAGGAGACGTCCTGCGCCGCCGGTACCCGCCGGCCCTTCGTGAAGAAGCCCCGCTCAGTCACGTAGGTCTTCTCCAGCCGCTTCACCGAGAGCAGCGGCGGCCCTTCCAGACCGGGTCGCTCGGGCGGCTCGAACTGCGGTACGGCGGCGATCAGACGACGGGTGTACTCATGCCGCGGCGCGTTCAGGACCTGGTCGGCCAAGCCCATCTCGACGATCCGGCCGAACTGCATCACCGCCACGCGGTCGGCGATCTCCGCGACCACGCCGAAGTCGTGGGTGATGAACATCACCGCCATGTTGTGCTTGGCCTGCAGCGACTTGATGAGTTGCAGGATCTGGGCCTGGGTGGTGACGTCGAGCGCCGTGGTCGGCTCGTCGGCGATCAGGATCGCGGGCTCCAGCGCCAGGGCCATGGCGATCATCACGCGCTGGCGCTGCCCACCGGACAGCCGGAAGGGATAGGATTCGCCCAGCGTCTCCGGATCGGGCAGGCCGACCTCGCGCAACAGCTCCACGACCCGCGCCTTGCGCTGGCGCTTGGTCAGCAGGCCGTGGGCGTCGAACACCTCGGAGATCTGTTCGCCGATGCGCATCAGGGGATTCAGCGCCGTCATCGGTTCCTGAAAGATCATGCCGATGCGGCTGCCGCGCAGGTCGCGGAGCTGCGCCTCGTTGAGCTGCAGCAGATCGCGGCCCTCGAAGCGGATCGCGCCGGCGACCGGCCGGACGTGCGGGCGCGGCAGCAGACCCATGATGGCATTGGCGCTCATCGACTTGCCGGAGCCCGACTCGCCGACGACGCAGAGGATCTCGTTGCGTGCCAGATCGAAGGTGATCTCCTCCACCGCCAGCGGCCGCTCGGCGCCGGCCGGCAGAGAGATCGAAAGCCGCTCGACCTGCAGCAGCGGCTCCCCCTCGTTGGTTTCCGTGAGGATGCGGGCGTCGCTCATGCTAGCGCCCCTTCCGGGCCAGGCGTGGGTTGAGCGCGTCGTTCAGGCCCTCGCCAACGAGATTGAGCGCGAGCACCGTCAGCAGGATCGCGATGCCGGGGAAGAAGGACATCCACCAGGCCTGGCGGATCACCGTGCGCGCGGCCCCGATCATGTAGCCCCAGGACATGGTGTTGGGGTCGCCCAGACCGAGGAAGGAGAGTGCGGACTCGAGCAGGATCGCCTGTGCGATCATCAGCGAAGCCATGACGATCACCGGCGAGAGAGTGTTCGGCAGGATCTGTCGCGTGATGATCTGCAGGTTCGACTGGCCCAGCACGACTGAGGCCTGGACGAACTCGCGGCTCCTGAGGGAGAGAAACTCGCCGCGCACCAGACGGGCGACCGGCGGCCAGGAGACGATACCGATGGCGACGATCACGGAGGTGATGGAGGGTTGGAAGATCGCGACCAGTACGATCGCCAGGGCAAAGTTCGGAATGGTCTGGAAAAACTCGGTGAAGCGCATCAGGGCATCGTCGAGCAGGCCGCCGTAGTAGCCGGCCAACGCCCCGATGGTCACCCCGATGGACAGAGCGACCACGGTCGAGATGATCCCGACCAGCAGGGAGATGCGGGCGCCATGCACCAGCCCCGCACCGATGTCTCGGCCCAGGGTATCTGTCCCGAACAGGAAGCCCTCGACCCCCAGCGGCGGCAGGAAGGGGCGCTGAACCATGGCCCAGGGACTCTGCGGATAGAGCAGGGGCGCGACGGCCGCCAGAACGACCACCGCCAGCAGGATGAAAACGCCGACCAGCGCGCCCTTGTTGCGCGCGAAACGCTTCCAGAAATCCCGAAAGGCCTGGGCGCGGGCGGAGCGTGCGGGAGCGGCGGCGGTCGATGTCATGACGGCTCGATCACTTGAGTTCGATCCGGGGGTCGACCAACGTGTAGACGACGTCGGTGACCAGGTTGAACAGGATGACCATGGCGGAGGAGACGAAGAAGACGCCGAGCAGCAGGTTGTAGTCGCGCTGCAGCAGCGCGTCGAACATCAGCCGCCCGATACCCGGCCAGGCGAAGACCGTTTCCGTCAGCACCGCGCCGCCGACCAGTTGCCCGGCCTGGATGCCGGCCAGGGTGATCACCGGCAGGATGGCGTTGCGCAGCACATGCAGCCGGGTGATGCGGCCGGGCGGCAGGCCCTTGGCCCGCGCCGTCTTGACGAAGTCCATGTCCATCACCTCGAGCATCGAGGCACGGGTCAGGCGCGCGTAGATCGCCATGAAGAAGAGACCGAGCGTGGTTGCCGGCAGGATCAGATGCTGCAGCACGTCGAGCACGCGTTGAAAGCCGCTGTAGCCGGCGCCGACGGACTCCATGCCGAATCCGGGCAGCCAGCCGAGCTGGACGGAGAACAGCAGGATCGCCATCAGCGCGATCCAGAACAGAGGGGTCGCGTAGAAGACCAGCGCCACCACGGTTATCAGGGAATCCGTCCACTGGCCGACGCGCGCCGCCGCCAGGGCCCCCAAAAGCACGCCCAGAAGAATCGAGATGACGAAGGCCGTACCGGTCAGCAGCAGCGTCGCCGGTAGCCGGTCGAAGATCAGGTCCGCCACCGGCTGCTGCTGGCGGTAGCTGTAGCCCATATCCAGGGTGACGATGCCGCCGACGTAGACCAGAAGCTGTTCGTGCAGGGGCCGGTCCAGCCCGAACTGCTCGCGTAGCTGAGCGATGAAAATCTCGTCCGCCGCGCCGGCTTCGCCAGCCATGACCTGGGCCGGATCGCCCGGCGCCGCCCGGATCAGGAAGAAGTTGAGCACGACGATCGCCAGCAGCACGAAGACCGCTTTGACCAGACGCTTGGCAATGAAGGAAAGCTTCTGCACGCCGCCCCGACGAAGACTTACGAGAGACTATGGAGGATGACCGGATCGAAAAGAGAGCCCCTGGCTCCCCGTCCCTTTCTCGGGGAGGGAGAGCCAGGAGAGACGAGAACCGGCCGGCCTAGCGGTCCAGCCAGGCGTCCACGAAACCGTCGTTCACGCCGATTGCCGTATCGACGAGGTCCTTCACGTCGCAGCGGTAGATCGTCGGGAACTCGATCTCCAGCAGCCAAGCGACCGGAATCTCCTCCGCCAGGATCTGCTGCATCTCGGTGTAGAGCGACTGACGCGCCTCATCGGGGAAGGCCACGGCGGCCTCGGTGAAGAGCCGGTCGATCTCCTCGTTGGCGTAACCCTGGACGTTGTTCCAGGGCGAGCCCTTGGCGATGTTCGAGGAGATATAGGTGCGGGCCACCCCGAGGGCCGGATCGCCGTACTGATAGAGATAGGTGAAGGCGAGGTCGTAGTCCCACTCGTTCAGCTTCTGGTTCCAGCCGGCCACGTCGGTCGCGACCATCTCGACCTCGATGCCGACCTCCTGCAGGTTCTGGCGCACGGCCTCGGCCCAGCGCTGCCAGGTCTCGCCGTAGGGCAGGGGCAGCAGCCGGATCTCAGTGCCGTCGTAGCCCATCTCCTCCAGCAGCGCGCGCGCCTTGTCAGGGTCGTGCGGGAACTGGCGGACATCGTCGTCGTAGAAGCGCGTCTTGGAGCTGACCGGGCCGGTCGGCACGGCGCCCAGGCCGTTCCAGATCACCTCTTTCGCGAAGTCGCGGTCCAGGGCGTACATGATCGCCTGACGGAACCGCTTGTCGGCCATCGGGCCTTCGCGGTTGTTGACCCACAGCCAGGCGTGCGGCGCGAAATACTCCCAACCCTTGCCGGTGACGCAGGAATTCTCGAGATCGACCAGGCGCTGCACGTCGAAGTTCTCGACCGATCCGCCGGGCAGTACGTCCACCTTGCCGGTCTCATAGGCCACCGCGCGGCTGGCGGCGTCGGGGATCACGTGCCAGTAGATCTCGTCGAGATAGGGCTGCCCCTCGACGTGATAGTCCTCGTTCTTGACCAGCCGGATGTAGGACCCCCGCTCCCACTCCTCGAACTTGAAGGGGCCGGTGCCGATGGGGGTGTTGTTGGCCGGATTGTTCTTGAAGTCGGTGCCTTCGTAGATGTGCTTCGGCACCATCGGCATCGTGCCAACCTCGAAGATGCCCATGAAGGGGCCGAAGGGCTGCTTCAGCGTGAAGCGGACGGTGGTGTCGTCCAGCGCCTCGATGCTCTCGATGTGCTCCAGCGAGACACGCAGCCGCGGGTGCGTCTCGCGCAGGAAGACGTCGGCCGAGAAGACCACGTCGGCGGCGGTGAAGGGCTCGCCGTCGTGCCAGGTGACACCCTCTTTCAAGGTGAAGGTGTAGACCGTGCCGTCGTCGTTGACCTCCCAGGCCGTCGCCAGGCTGGGGACGGGGTTCAGGTCGGTGTCGTAGCGCAGCAGGCTCTCGTAGATATTGCCCGCCACCATTTGCGTCGGGCCGTTCTGGGTTACGCCCAGCATCAGTCCCGGCGGTTCCGGCTGGATCACCACGTTCATCACGCCGCCTGATTTCGGCTCTTCCGCCAAGGCGGCCGGAGCCGTCAGCGCCGTCGCCGCGGTCAGTACCGCGGCAAGGGCTGCCGGCCTGCAGAAACGCTTCAACATACGAAGTCTCCCTGTCCCAAGATAAAGCTTCCCTGTTATGGCCCCGAGTTATGATCCGGGCGCCGGTCTTTTCTAACTGTCGTAGCCGGGGGTCTTGCGATCGAGCAGGCGGCGGAAAGCCGCCCACTCGATATCGTCCCGTTTGCCCGCGTCCATGGCGTCGTAGGAATCCCAGTACTGCTTGACGGTCTTGGCGCAGACCGACTCCGGCACGGGCGTGACCGCCGCGCCGCTGGCTTGAATCTGGAGCTGCGCCTTACAGGTTCGCTCCAGGTTGAACATCAGCTTCCAGGCCTCGGAGACCGAGCGGCCGACCGTCATCAGACCGTGGTTGCGCAGGATCATCACCGGCTGGTTGCCCAGGTCCGCGATCAGGCGTTCACGCTCGTCCAGGTCCAGGGCAATGGCCTCGTAGTCGTGGTAGGCGACCTTGCCGTAGTACTGCAACGCCCACTGATTGATCGGCAGCAACCCCTCGCTCTGGCAGGAGACTGCGACGCCCGCTTCGGTATGCGTGTGCAGAACGCAGCCGGCATCGTGCCGGGCCATGTGGACGGCGGAGTGAATGGTGAAGCCGGCGGGATTGATGCCGATGCCGGAGGGGTCGTCGATCACCTGGCCGTCGATGTCGATCTTGACCAGGTTGGAGGCGGTCACCTCGTCGAACCAGAGGCCGTAGGGATTGATCAGAAAGTGACCCTTCTCGCCGGGAACCCCGGCGGAGATGTGGGTAAAGATCGAATCGTGCATGTCGAAAAAGGCGACCAGGCGGTAGGCGGCGGCCAGATCCACACGGGTCTGCCATTCCGCCTCGCCAAAGCGGGTCGCACCGCGAAGTGCCGTCGATGCCAAGGTCATGTCTGCCTCCCGTCTAGGCAATCGCGGATCGCGGCCTCACACCGGCCATGGAGCCCCGAAGAGCGATCCCCGAAGTTTCACAAAGCGTGCCACAAGCTTTGCTATTGGATAAAGGTGAAACTGTCGACAGTCGGCAATTGGCTGCCTAGGGTTGCGAAGAGGGGGAGCGAAGAGGCGGGTGAACATGAGCCGGAAGCGCCGAGGGCCGAGCGCCCCGACAGACGCCGTTGCGCCAGACCGTCTTGCGCCAGACGCGTTTGGGCCGCAACGGCTTGAGCCGGACCGGATCGGTACGGACCCGCGCGCGCCGCTGCCGGAGACCCTGCTTGGGTATGGCGTCGCGCCGGCCGCGACCTTCGAGGCGCTGGAGTCGACCGACCTGGTCGCTCAGGTCACGGACCGTTTGGCACGGGCGATCTGCGAGGGCCGCTTGGCCCCCGGCCAGCGCCTGGTCGAGGTCGCGCTCGCGCGACAACTCGGAATCTCGCGCGCGCCCGTACGCGAAGCGGCCCGGCGGCTCGAGCAGCGCGGCCTGCTGGTCGCCCATCCGCGCCGTGGCTTCTTCGTGCGCGATTTCTCGCTGGAGGAAATCGACGATCTCTACGGTCTGCGCATCGCGTTGGAACGCTATGCCGCCGAATTGGCCTGTCACCGGGCGACCGAAAGCGATCTGGACCGGCTGCGCGCTCAGCTGGATCTGCTTCACCGCCTCGCCGAAGCAGGTGCGCTGGCCGATCTGGTCGAGGAGGACCTGCGCTTCCACCTTCTGTTCTGCGAGGTCTCGGGCAATCGTAAGCTGTTCAAGCTGTTCCACGATATCGCCGGCGAGATTCGCATGGTCATCGTCCTGATCGGTCAAGTCTACGACGACCCCCAGCGCATCGCCGAGACCCACCGCCCCCTGATCGAGGCGCTGGCGGCGCGGGACGCGGCGCGGCTGGACGCCGCGGTCGATCATCACATCCGGGACGGGTGGCGCCATGTACGGCGCTTCTTCGCAGAGCGCGGTGCGCCGCATACCCGCGCCGGCTCTTCGGCAGCGACGGGTTCCCCGACAGGCAGTAACGCCCCAACAGAGGAAGGCGGGATATGAAGATCGTCCAGACGGACAAACACAAACTGCACGACCCGCAGTTCTTTATGGTGCGCGGTCTTCCCAGGCCCAGCGCTGAACAGCCCGAGCGGGCCGAGCGCCTGCTGGCCGCGGCAAGCGCCGCCGGGCACGAGGTGATCGGTCCGGACAGCTTCGGTCCGGCCCCGCGCGCGGCGGTGCACACACCCGAATATCTGCGGTTCCTGGAGGCGGCTCACCGGGAATGGCAGGCGCAGGGCGATGCCTCGGAGGAGATCCTCGCGAACATTCACCCCGGCCGCTACCCGCCGACCTATCCCGACTCGATCGTCGGGCGTGCCGGCTGGCACATGGCCGACACCGCTTGCCCGATCGGCGCCGGGACCTTCGAGGCCGCCTGCGGCGCGGCCGACGTGGCCGTGACGGCGGCCGAAGTTCTTCTCGACGGCGGCGACCATATCTACGGCCTCTGCCGTCCGCCCGGCCACCACGCCTATGCCGACATGGCCGGCGGCTTCTGCTTTCTCAACAATGCGGCCATCGCGGCACAGCATCTCCGTCAGGCCCACGACCGGGTGGCCGTTCTCGACGTCGACGTGCATCACGGCAACGGCACCCAGGGCATCTTCTGGCGCCGCGACGACGTGCTCACGATCTCGCTGCACGCCGATCCGCGGAACTTCTACCCCTTCTTCTGGGGACATGCCGCCGAACGCGGCGAGGGTGATGGCGAGGGCTACAATCTCAACGTTCCCCTGCCGCTGGGAACCGGCGATGCCGGTTGGTTGGCGGCCTTGCAGCCCGCGCTCGCGACCCTCCGCGCCTTCGCGCCCGGTGCCCTGGTGGTCGCCCTGGGCCTCGACGCTTACGAAGGCGATCCGCTGAAGGGTCTGGCCATCACCACGCCTGGTTTCGCACAGATCGGGGCGGCCATCGCGGAACTCGGCTTGCCGACGGTCTTGATTCAGGAGGGCGGCTATCTCGCGCCCGAACTGGGCGACAACCTGGTGAGTGTGCTGAAGGGATTCGAGGCGGTGCGGTGAGATGGCCGGCTCAGGCGTCGTGATCCCGTCCGGTCGCGTGACCCCGGTGGCCTCGTGATGCTGGTCGGATTCGTGACTCTAGATGGGCAGGTCCTTGGCGAAATAGATCCGCTGGAAGCCGTCTTCGTCGAGGCGTTCCAGCTCGCGCCAGCCGTAGTGGCGGTAGATCGCCTGGTTTTCGGTCATGGCGACATGGGTGTAGAGGGTCAGGCGCCCGTAGCCGCGTGCCTTCGCCGCCGCATCGGCCGCGGCCATGAGCGCGCGGCCGTGCCCCTTGCCCTTGGCGGCCGGATCGACCGCCACATTGTGGATCAGGAGGCTGTCGGGACGTCCGACCAGGACCAGCAGGCCGATCACACGGCCCTTATCCTCCAGCACCTGGAGTTCGCCGGCCGCGAGGCGGGCCCCGTAATCGTCGAGCATGGGCTGCGGCGGCTGGCCCATGCGTGGGATGTAGGGGCTGTAGGCCGCTTCCACGATCTCGCGGACGCGGGGCAGGTCTTCCGAAACGGCAAGGCGCACCCGGCTCATGTCGGTCAGGCTAGAACTCTCAGGCAAGGGATGTCACCGGAGAGATACGCATGACGGCCATGGCGCGTAGCCATATCGGTTGGAAGGAGTTGGCGCTGCTGGTTTCGATCGGCCTGTTCTGGGGCCTGAACTGGCCGGCGGTTCGCATCATTCTGACGGAGATTCCTCCCTTCACGATCCGCATGCTGGCCTTCGTCGCCGGTGCCGCCGTGCTGTTGGGGCTGGCGCGGCTGCGTGGCGAGCGGCTTCGGCCGGAGCCGGGCGAATGGGGACCGCTGATCCTGGTCGCGCTGCTGTCGGTCTTCGGCTTCAACATCCTGGCGGCCTTCGGCCAGCTCAACACCGAAACCTCGCGCGCGGCCATCATCGCCTTCACCATGCCGGTCTGGGCAACCCTGCTGTCGGTGGCCTTCCTGGGTGACAAGCTGACCTGGGAACGGGCGGGTGCCCTGCTTCTGGGCATGGCCGGGCTGGCCCTGCTGTTGGGCGAGGATCTGCTCGACGTGACGCGCTCGCCGCTCGGCTCGCTGCTGACGCTCGGGGCCGCGCTGTCCTGGGCCGTCGGGACGGTGTTGCTCAAGCGCCGGACCTGGTCGCTGCCGCCCCTGGCCCTGGCCGGCTGGATGGTGGCGATCTCCGCCCCGCCGGGCGTTCTGGGCGCGGTACTGATCGAACAGCCCTGGACGCTGCCCTTCCCCTCGACCGAGGTTCTGGTCGTCTTCGCCTATCACGTCCTCTTTCCGATGGTCTGGTGTCACTATGCCTGGGTGACGTTGGTTGCGAGCTTGCCGGCGCCGGTGGCGGCGATCGGGACGCTGATGATCCCCGTCGTCGGCGTGATCAGCGCCATTCTGCTGCTGGGCGAACCGCCGCTTCTGCAGAAGTTCGTGGCGCTGACCCTGGTGGTCTCCGCCGTCGCGCTGGTCCTGATCGTGCCCGGGCTGAAGGCACGCAAGCTGCGCGCCGCGGCGGCCGGCGCACCGCCAACTGCCGACCCGCCCACCGCGCGATCTTCGAGATGAAAAAGCCGAAAGGAACAGGGCCGTCATGAGCGAGATTCTTTGCCGCCCCCCGGTCGCCGCCGACAAGGACCGCTGGGCCGAGCTGTTTCGCGGCTACATGACCTTCTACGACGTTCCGCCGGAGGAGGCGGTGGTCGAGCGGGTTTGGGCCTGGCTGTTCGATCCCGATCACGAAATCGAGGGCCTGGTCGCCGAACTGGAGGGGCGGATCGTCGGCCTGGCCCACTATCAGCCGATGGCCCGGACCTTGGGTGCCAACGAGGTCGGCTACCTCTCCGATCTCTTCACCGATCCGAACGTGCGCGGCCGCGGTATCGGCCGGGCCTTGATCGACGCCACGCTGGAAGCGTCCTGCCATAGGGGCTGGCCGCTGCTGCGCTGGCTGACGCAAGAGTTCAATTACGCCGGCCGCCGGCTCTACGACACCTACGCGCCGCGCTCCGACTTCATCGTCTATGTGACGAAGACGGCGCCGGAAACCGATCCCGACAGCGGGTGATCCGGCAGCGGGTTCCTCTCTGCCGACTCCTGCGCGCCTGTGCCGGTGCCGGCGGACGATGACGTTTGCGCGAAGACGCTGCCCGAGACGGCCGGCAGGCGGCCTCGGTTCGATCTGGATGTTTGTCGAGTCTCGGTTCAGGCAGGACCTGGGGTTGTGGAATTGCTAAAATCTTGGGTTGTTTTTCTCCTGCGCAGGGCGCAGTGGTTAAGATAAGCCTGTAAGGCACTATTATTTAAATTTTTAGCGCATATTCGAATTATCGAGCTGTGAAGATCGTTTTGTCTCGACATTCGTCATCTGTCAAATTGAATAAAATTATGTAAGCAGAAAATTATCCGCAATATATGTTGAGACAATAATAAGATATTAATATATCTGATTTGATTTTATTATAACAATATTTAAAAAATTCAATCAGATGCCAATATATATATCATTCAAAGCCATTTGTTTTCAGAAATTATGGCCTCAAAGAGGATCTTAAAAGTTAATTTTGGGTACCAAAGTATTCATTTTGTCTTTGAAATTCAAATAAATAAATAAAATCCTAATCAAATTGCGTTGCACAGAGAGATTGACAAAAAGTAAAGAAACGGTGCGTCGGATGAAGCGCGTAAGGGTTGTTGTCTCGAAATCTCGATACGTGGCTCGAAGCGTTACGGCGACGATGTCGGCCTGCGTCTGCAACTCGCGCTGAGCGGATGTCGGGAAGTGTCGAGGATTTGGTTAGCGCTGTTTGGGGGCACCTAGCATCTGACAGACGCCAGGTACGACAATGAAAGACACAGGTGTGAGAATATTTTCGTCTTACTTCAGCTTCAAAATAATGTTGTTGGAGGAACTGCAGAGATCCAGAGAAATATAAATAAATAGAGCAAATCTGGACTAAAAAGTAGAATAAAATTTCGACGTCTCATGTCGAGACCAAAGGAGAAGGTAGCTCCTTCGGTCGTGGCATTGCGGGTCGCTTTTGAGCCGCTGCGTCGCATCCGCAGGAGCGGCTTGGACGCGAGATTTCTAGTCGGGCGGAGGGTAAAATCGTGCTGCTGATCATCGAACGTGCAAATGGCGAACGGCTCGAAGTGGAGTTGCGCCCAGGCGTGGAGCTCCCTGCCGTACAGCCGGGCGATCGTATCTCGCTGGAAGCTGGCGATGGGCAGCGGATCTCGCTGATCGTCGACGGCAACGACCTGTCGCTGCGGGTGATCGACGCGGCCGGTGGCGCGCCGGCGGAAAGCTACAGCTTCGAGGATCTGGCGCTTTACCTGATCGAGGGCGATAGCGAACTGGTGATCGCCGATGGCGCGTCTCTTGAAGGCGACGGACCAGTCGGCGAACCGATCGTGATCGGTGACGCCGAGAGCCTTTTCGCGGCCCTCTCTCCGGCAGCCGGGGAGGCGCCGGCCGCTGAAACCGCGTCGCCGGCAGACGTCTCCACCCCCTCCAGCTTCGCGAACGTCGGCGATTTGCGAACGTCCGGCGACGGTGACGGTGGTTCCTTGCGGCCCGGCACGCTGTCCGGCGGAGAAACCGGCTCCGTGGCGCGCGGCGGCCTTGATCTGGTCTCCGACGGTTTTGCCTCGGGCGGCAATTTCCTGAGCGCCGCGTCCGGCGGCGAAACGCTGGGCCAGGAAACGCAACTGGATCTGGGGCGGCGGAGCGGCGACGACTCCGACGGCGGTCGGTCCGATGGCGGTCCGGGTGGCGGGAGCGTCACGCTGAGCGGTCGGGCGGTCGACGGCTACATCTCGGATGCGACCGTGTTTCGCGACGCCAACGGCAACGGCGTTCTCGATGACGGCGAGGTCTCCACGACAACCGATCTCAACGGCAACTTCTCCCTGACCGGCGGTAGCGGGCCGCTGGTCATGTTCGGCGGCACCGATATCTCCACCGGCCTGCCCTTCGGCGGGACCATGAAGGCGCCGGCGGACGCGACGGTGATCTCGCCGCTGACGACTCTGGTGCATGAGTTGGTCGAGGCCGGCACGGACGTGGGCACCGCACAGGCCCAGGTCGCGCAGGCGCTCGGCATTCCCTCCAGTTTCCAGATGCTGACGACCGATCCGGTCGCCGCGACGGTTGCGGGCGCCGAGGGTGCGGCGGAAGCCATGAAGGCCGGCGTGCTGATCGCCAACACCGCGGCGCAGGTGCAGAGCGCCATCGAGGGCGGCAGTTCCGGTGCGGCCGCGACGGCCTCCACCTCGGCCTTCACGGCGATCGCCCGAACGATCGCGAACAACGGCGCCTCGACCGATCTGACGGACGGTGGCCAGGTCGAGACCCTCGTCAACGAGGCGGCCACGATCGAGTCCACGGCAAGCGGCGAGCCCGTGACCTTCGACAACAACGATGTCGCCAACGTCACCAAGGTGATCACGGCCTCGAACGAGGTCGCGCAGCAGGTCGACGCCAGCGGCGACGCCAATCAGGTGCTGACCGAGTTGGCGCAGGTCGGTCAGGTCGCGCAGGGCGAGGCTGCCGACGCCATCGAGGATGCGGTCGAGAACGACGACGATACCGCCGTTGAGGACTTCGACAGCGAAGCCGACGTTCAGGCCCAGTCGGACACGGCCGAGGTGGGCGATGTCGACGGTGCCGACGAACTCGACGACGGCGACAACGTCTTCATCGGGACGGATGCGGCCGAAAGCATCGAAGGTCTCGGCGGCAACGATATCCTGCGCGGCGGCGGCGGCAACGATTCCCTCTCCGGCGGCGACGGCGACGACCAGTTGTTCGGCGAGGCGGGCAACGACATCCTGCGCGGCGGCGCCGGCAACGATCTGCTGGATGGCGGCGAAGGGATCGACACGGTGCGCGTCCCCGGCAGCTCGAGCCGCTTCCAGCTCGACCAGGTTGCCGTCGACAGCCTGACTCTGCGCGATACCGCGACCTCCGACATCGATGTTGTCCGCAACGTCGAATTCATCGACTTCAGCGATACCCGTTTCGTGATCGCGGGGGCGGGCAGCAGTTTCGTCTCGCTGTCGGACGCGCTCGCTGCTGCCGACTCCGACGATACGATCGTCCTGGCGGACGATGCCGCCATCCTTGTCACCAGCTTGACGCTCGATGAGGCCCTGACCGTCCGCACGGCGACCGGCGACTCGATCATCTCGACCGACGCGTCCGGCGTGCTGGTGATCGATCTCGACAATCTGCCGACCAACAACATCACCGAACTCGATCTTTCGGGCTTCGACGGCGACGTGCGGATCGAAGGTCTCGGGTCGTTGACGCGCGTGGTCACGGCCGATGATCGGCAGCTCACGCTGGACGGCCAGTCCCTGGACAGTCTCTCAGAGGCCGGGAGCACCTTGACCATCGTCGGCG